>JBDTJI010000121.1:0-4153 GCA_039935935.1 Ginsengibacter sp.
GTGGGAAAAGCCGGCAGGAGTTGCTTCACCCGCTTTTCATTTACAGCACGTCCGGGGCGTAATTGACAGGCTCTTTACTTATGCGAGGAAAGAGCAATTGAACGAAGAGCAGATGTATTCTTTGTCAATTGAAGGCAATCCACAAAAAAGCACATCCTCTTTAAGAGAATTAACCGAACAACTTGATCAACAGATTAGCCACGCTATAAAAGAATTGATGGATGTAAAAGAAGATACGCTTACCGAGGCGCGTGGAGTAGGAAGGAAACAGATACCCACTACATTAATTGGTTTATATGTTCATGCTACAGAACATTCGATGAGGCATATAGGCCAGTTGTTGGTTACCGTCAGAATTGTGAATGATACAAATCAGAATTCTTAGGTAACAAATTAAGCTCAAGTTTTTCTAAAAATTCTTGGAGAGAGTTATTTCCAACTATAGTTTACGTAATGTTCCACGATTCCAAAACCTCATGTATGTTCATTTTAAAAAAAAGATCTTAGATACTTGTACAGTCCGCCCAAACATATTATTGCTGTTATAAAACCTGTTACCAATAATTTAATTTTGATGTTAACGCCAGAAAGGACAAAAAATAATGCAAAGTACACAAGCCCAATGATGATGAATTTCAGTATCAATTTTTGAAAGGGAACCAACTGTAAAAATGAGCTATTTAGTATTTTAGCAGAATGCCACAAATAATAGACTGCCTGGCAAAAAGTAGATATCACAATAGAAAGAGCAATCCCTCTTGTTCCCATAGTTGGGTAAAGGATCAACATTAGACTCATTGCAACGACAATATCGAGTATGGATCCCAAAAGTACTTTTTTGCCTTGGGCAAAACATTGAAGAATCACACTATAATTGTTGATGTGGATGGGAATAATAAAAATGCTAATTACGAAGATGGGCAATGAAGCATTGTATCTGTTATTAAAAGCCAATGAAAAAAGTTCCGTCCTGAAAAAGAAAAGAAAAAAGAATAAAGGGAACACGATGACAGAAAGAATATTAAAACTTTCCCGGTAAAGCTTTATGATCTTAGATACCAGCTTTGTATTCTGCGAAATTTCAATCAATAAAAAATTACCTGTCACGCTTATTAACAAGCCAAACAGAGGAATCTCAAATGAGCCATTGAAAAACACTGCAAAATCGGAAGCTGTAAGAAAATACAACAGGAAGGCCTTATCCAGCCATTTGGAAATTACTGCTAATACATCGCTCATGCCTAAATATCCCCAATGAAATAAAAATGTATTTTCATCAGTTTTTTCGCCATTTACTTCGTTATTTCTGGCAGGTATGACCGTTACTATGCATAGTTTGATAAAAGATAGAATGGTGATACCGCCAACCAGTGCAAATAAAGAATAGCCGGTGAGCAATATATAAATGTGCCAGCCTAAAAATAAAAGTGCATAAAAAAGATTAATGATTCCTGAGGCTTTTTCCTTCCCTCGTTTGATGAAAAGAGTCTCTGATACAGTGGTGATGTTTTGAATAACTATAAAAAGAATCAAAACAAATTTTAGAGAAGTATTAAAGTTTTTTGCGAAAGCAAAAAACAAGCTTAACACGAAAATCCACAAAATGGTGTAAAAGCCAATTAATACTTTCTTATTATTTTTCATGAACGAAAAAAGAAAATTCAAATTGGTAGAAAAAATGACCGCGGAAATTCCAAAGCTAATAATGACATTTACAATATTTGCGTACATCCACACACTTTGAAATTCTCCGTAATCCTTGTAACTCAGTTTTCGCGAGTACACAATCATTATAAAAAAAAGCGCGATAAGAGGCAATATTCTGGAAACAAACAACCAGAAATATTTTTGGATGGAAGCTGTTTTATCATTTTGGATAAGAGTGTATGCCATACCAGTTTTTGAAAAGATACCCGGAGGCGCATTTCAAATCCGATCGCCATCGGATGTCGCTGAGAATTCGGTCCCGCACGGTTGCGGAACCGAGGCTGAGCCGTGATTTATGCCTACCTGTCCGGTACCAGGTACTCACAAATCACTTGCTAGCGACATTCTGAGATGCACCTACATGGGCTAATTTATAAAGATGAATATTCTTTAGGGATTATTCTTCTAAAAGATTTTCAAATTACATATTTCTTATAAAATAACGCAAGTTAATTACCTGATAAAGCAGTAATAATAAATATAATACAAATTAGTATTCGACCAGGGTGAATTGTAAAAGGCTTTTCCCTTTTACTTATCTTCGCTGCCAGTTATGAAAAATATCAGGAACTTTTGCATTATTGCTCATATTGACCACGGTAAAAGTACGCTGGCCGACCGTTTGCTCGAATTCACGCATACCGTAAGCGACCGTGAAATGCATGCGCAGGTTCTTGACAACATGGATCTCGAACGGGAAAAGGGAATTACGATAAAAAGCCACGCGATACAAATTAATTATCAGTACGAAGGCACCGAATATATTTTGAACCTGATTGATACCCCAGGTCACGTGGATTTTAGTTATGAAGTAAGCCGTGCGTTAGCTGCCTGTGAGGGAGCGTTGCTTTTGGTAGACGCCACCCAGGGAATACAGGCACAAACGATTTCAAATTTATATCTTGCTATTGACAATGACCTGGAGATCATTCCTGTGTTGAATAAAATAGATATGGATGGCGCCATGATCGGTGAGGTCGAAGATCAGATCATAGAATTAATAGGCTGCAAACCGGAAGATATTCTACATGCCAGCGCTAAAACTGGTGTTGGGATCGAGGCAATTCTCACGGCAATTATTAAACGGATTCCTGCACCGACAGGTGATGAACAAGCGCCGCTCCGCGCATTGATCTTTGATAGTGTCTTTAATAGCTTTAGAGGTATCATCGTGTATTACCGTATTTTTAATGGAGTGTTGAAGAAGAATGATAAAATTAAATTTTCAAATACAGGAAAAGAATATACAGCCGATGAAGTAGGCATTTTGAAAATTGGCATGATGGCAAAGGATGAGGTGAGGGCAGGGGATGTAGGCTATGTGATCACCGGGATTAAAAATGCCAGGGAAGTGAAAGTGGGGGATACCATTACTACTACCGCCAATCCTTGTAAAGAGTCAATAAAAGGTTTTGAAGAAGTAAAGCCAATGGTTTTTGCAGGAATATTTCCTGTAAATACTGATGAGTTTGAAGAGCTGAGGGATTGTATGGAGAAGCTACAGTTGAATGATGCCTCACTTACATTTGAATTAGAAACGTCTCAGGCATTGGGTTTTGGTTTTCGTTGCGGTTTCCTTGGTATGTTGCACATGGAGATCATTCAGGAAAGATTGGAACGTGAATTTAATCAGACGGTAATTACCACCGTACCCAACGTAAGCTTTATTGCCTACACTACCCGGGGCGAAAAGCTGATAGTAAATAATCCTACCCAGATGCCAGACCCGAGCAGGATTGAAACAATTGAAGAACCTTTCATAAAAGCCCAGATCATTACCAAGCCTGAATATATAGGCAACATCATGACACTATGCATCGGTAAAAGAGGTAACCTGACGAACCAGGGCTATTTAACGCCAACACGTGTGGAGCTTAGTTTTGAAATGCCTCTCACAGAGATTGTTTTTGATTTTTATGACAGGCTAAAAAGTGTAACACGTGGTTATGCTTCATTTGATTATCATCCGATAGGGTATCGGGCAAGTGATATTGTAAAAATGGATATTCTATTAAATGGTGAAAAGGTAGACGCATTAAGTTCTTTAATTCACCGGTTTCGTGCGCAGGACTTTGGAAAGAAGCTTTGCGAGAAATTAAAAGAGCTTGTCCCCCGCCAGCAATTTCAGATTGCCATACAAGCGGCAATTGGAGCTAAAATTATTTCACGCGAAAACATCAGCGCTATACGAAAAGACGTAACGGCTAAATGCTATGGTGGGGATATCAGCCGAAAGCGCAAGTTGCTGGAAAAACAAAAAGAGGGTAAAAAAAGAATGAAGCAAATAGGCAATGTGGAAGTACCGCAGGAAGCATTCCTGGCCGTGTTGAGACTCAACGATTAAACAGAATTCCAATCTTACTTTCTATAAAAAATAAACTATGGATACTATTAAATTAGATGAGGAAATGAATATCGAAGTGAAAGTTCAGCTTATTAGTAAAGG
>JBDTJI010000122.1:0-8689 GCA_039935935.1 Ginsengibacter sp.
CAATATGGTTTTTGATCAGTACCCGCTTTGCAAGATTAAATACCAGGGTCGGGTATCTTGTTTATTTCACCATATTAATTGGAGTGACAGGTATAACAATAGCCACACTGATTGGAAAATTTGGACCAGGTTTTCACATGTTATATCCACTACCTTTTAAAGATCCTACCTGGGTTACCTGGTCAATAAGAATGGCAACAGTTTCAATATTAATTCTGGG
Source organism: Ginsengibacter sp. (assembly GCA_039935935.1). Lineage (GTDB taxonomy): Bacteria > Bacteroidota > Bacteroidia > Chitinophagales > Chitinophagaceae > Ginsengibacter. The sequence goes on from JBDTJI010000122.1 coordinate 221, forward strand.
TATCGCATGGCTTACGGGCATTTTACATGTACTACACGCTACATCTAAAGAATATGGCGGTTTTACTAATTTATTAGGATGGCAATATGTAAGAAACAAAAAGGATAAGAAAGAATTGCCGCCGATCGTTCTTATAACAACAGTAAGTATGACTGTCTGCATACTGGGCATTATAACAGGAATCATTATGATGTTTATATATCTGTTCCAATCTTTTGAAACCGTATTAAGCTTTGATCCGCTGCTTTTGAAAAACATGACTTTCTTTTTTAGCCACACACTTTCAACCGTAACTCTATACTGTGCTGCAGGCTGGGTGTATGCACTGTTACCGGAATTTACGGGGCGTGAATGGAAAACCAATAAAACACTGGTGTACGCATGGAATGCTACTTTCTTTCTCATACTATTTACTTATTTGCACCATTTGTATTTGGAATTTGCGCAGCCTTTATCAATGCTACATGCAGGGCAGATAGCTTCTTACCTAAGCGCTATTCCTGCCACCGCAATCACGATGTTTGGAGTAATCGTTCAGTTTTATCATTCAAAAACCAAATGGAGTATTGTTCCTTTGATGATTTTATTGGGTATGGGTGGTTGGGCTATTGGGGGCTTCGCAGCAATTGTGGATTCTACAATTGTTTTTAATAAAGCGCTGAATAATACTTTATGGGTTCCGGCGCATTTTCATACTTATACACTAATGGGAATCGCCTTATTTGTTTTCGCTTTTTTGTTTTATCTTTTTTCTGAAAAGAACAATCAAAAAGACAGCGTAGCAAAGACAGGCTTCTGGATTTTTGTAACAGGTGGATATGGATTCTTACTTATGATGTACCTTGGAGGATTAAGCAGTATCCCACAGAGTTACGCACGCTATGCAGGAATGAGAATAGAAAGTATGCATAAAAAAGCTGTCTTTCTTTCACAGATATCGGTTTGGTTCATTATTCTACTTCTCATAGGGCTTTTCATCATGTATTTTTCGCTATTTGCAAAGATTTTAAAAAAAAGAGGTACTCCGGATTTATAAAAGAGTAAGGGTATTAAAAAGTCGCAAAATTCGCATGGTTTCATAAGACCAAAAGAGAAGATAAAATCCTGAGGCTCGTTGCCGAAGGTCTTACCAATCACCAGATAGCTGAGCAATTATACATAAGTACCCTGACGGTGGATACCCACAAAAAAATCTGTTTAAAAACTGAACGTAAATAATAAGGCATCACTCATAAGACTTGATGTGGAAAGGAGGTTAATTTAATTTCAGAGCATGTCTAAAATCGTGAATATGATATAAATCATTTAATATTACTCTTTTTGATGACGAGGGTCATAAAATGGGAATGTTGTCTATTGTAATATTGCACAGTGAAATTTAAATAGGTAGCATTTATGAAAAAATTGATCATTTTCCTTTTTTTGGTTTTCTCAATGGCATTGTTGATTACTTCCTGTGGCGGATCAGGTGATAAAACCAGCCCCGCATCTGACGGAGCGGCAACAGATACCGGCGCAGGTGCTAAATCAGAAAATCCTTCGTATGATCCCAACCGCGGGGAAGGCAAATTCCACGATGTACAATTAAGTAATAAACTGGATGTCGCCATGGCTGAAAAAGGTCAAAAAATTTCTGAATTAAAATGCGAATCCTGCCATAAAATGACTGATGAAAGACTGGTAGGCCCCGGATGGCACGGTGTTACATCACGTCACAAACCGGAATGGATCATGAACTTCATGACCAATACCGACGCAATGATTGATAAAGACCCTAAAGCTCAGGCTATGCTTGAAATATGTATGGTGCGTATGCCCAACCAAAATTTGAAAGATGAGGATGCCAGGGAAATACTTGAATTCATGCGTAAAAATGATGGCGTAAAATAAGTTTTCATTGTTTCAATTATACCTCCGTGTATAGGGATTTTATACCCGGTTCTTCACTTTATTCCCAAATTAAACAACTAAAAAAATTAATCTTTTTCTTAGGCAGCAATCTCTTTCCTTAACTCCAATAAATTATCATTCACCAACAAAATCATTTTATGAAAAAAAATCTCATTCCGGTCTTAGCGCTCACGGCGGCAATAGTCCTGTTCGGCGTCACCGGTTGTAAACCCAAAAATGCAGGCAGCGCCGCAGAAGGCGATGCTGCTTCCAGAGTATATGTACCACCGGGAAAGTATGACGAACTGTACAATTTCGTGTCAGGTGGCTTTAGCGGGCAGGTAAGCGTATATGGAATACCCTCCGGCCGTCTGCTCCGCGTAATCCCGGTATTTTCCGCCGAAGGCGAAAGTGGCTGGGGCTATAGCGAAAATACCAAACCCATGCTAAACACTTCGCATGGATTTATTCCCTGGGATGACCAGCATCACCTAGATCTTTCCCAGACAAATGGTGAACTGGATGGACGTTGGTTATTTGCCAATGCCAACAATACACCGCGAATAGCACGTATTGACCTGAAAACCTTCCGCACCGCTGAAGTTCTTGAGATACCTAATAGCGCAGGTAACCACTCCTCTCCCTTCATTACAGAAAATACGGAGTACGTAGTGGCAGGTACAAGATTCAGCGTTCCTATGGATAACCAAAATCAGGATGTACCGATTGACACCTATAAGAAAAACTTCAAGGGCACTGTAAGTTTTATCAGTGTGGATAAAACCTCGGGTAACATGAAACTGGCATTTCAGCTTTTATTGCCCGGTGTAAACTTTGATCTGAGCCACGCAGGAAAAGGCCCAAGTCATGGATGGTTCTTCTTTAGCTGTTATAATTCAGAGCAGGCACATACACTTCTTGAAGTTAATGCCTCTCAACGTGATAAAGATTTTATCATGGCTGTTAACTGGAAAAAAGCCGAAGAATACATCAAACAGGGCAAAGGAAAGAAGCAAACCGTCAAGTATGCTCATAACACATATGATGAAAGTACACATACAGGTACTTCTACTATGGAAACAGAAACGCTCGTACTGGATGCCAAAGATTTCTCTGATATGGTTTATATGATTCCATGCCCCAAATCACCGCATGGTTGTGATGTAGATCCAACAGGCGAATACATAGTAGGCAGCGGAAAGCTGGCAGCGCTTATTCCCGTTTTCTCATTCACTAAATTACAAAAAGCCATAGCAGATAAAAATTTTGATGGTGATTACGCAGGGTTGCCTGTAATAAAGTACGAAGCTGCCCTTCATGGTGAAGTGAAGAAACCGGGCCTCGGACCTTTGCATACAGAATTTGATGGAAGAGGCAATGCTTATACCACTATGTTTATCTCGTCAGAAGTAGTAAAGTGGAGCATTAAAGACCTGAAAGTGCTCGACAGGCATGCTACCTATTATTCACCGGGCCACCTGATGATTCCAGGCGGTGATTCTAAAAAACCCTATGGCAAATATTTGATAGCCTATAATAAAATTACAAAGGATCGCTTCCTGCCTACGGGTCCCGAATTATCACAGACCGCACAATTGTTTGATATTAGTGGGGATAAAATGAAGTTGCTGCTTGATTATCCAACCATCGGTGAGCCACACTATGCGCAGGCCATCCAGGCAGATCTTGTTTCAAAGAATTCTGTCAAGCTTTTTGATATCAATCAAAATAAAAATCCATTTGTTACTTTAGGCGAAAAAAATGCAAAAGTAGTGCGTACAGGAAACCGCGTGGATGTGTACATGACTATGATCCGCTCTCACCTGAACCCGGATAACATTGAAGGAATCAGAGTGGGTGATGATGTGTATTTCCACCTGACCAACCTGGAACAAGACTGGGATGTACCTCATGGTTTTGCAGTCAAAGGCGCCAATAATGCTGAATTGCTTGTAATGCCAGGCGAAACCCAGACTTTGAAATGGAGTCCGACGGAATCCATGATGTATCCTTTCTATTGCACAGACTTCTGTAGCGCATTGCACCAGGAAATGTCAGGATAAGCAAGAGTATCTCCAAGAGGTTCCAATGTACCTATATCATTTGGTTTAGGCAAAAACTCGGATGCCACAACTGCGCAAGATAGCACAAAAGCTCAATAAATAACCATACCGGCAGGCCGATAAAAGCCTGCCGGTTTAAAATAAATTAAAATCAGGCAAACATTAGCATTTATGAAAAAGATATTCCCATTAGCTACATTACTGATAATAACGGTAATGTTGAGCTGCAACAGTGGTACACAAACCACCAATGAAACAACAAGTGCTCCTGACGCTTCATCTACCGCCGGCGGCCAGGAAAATGTAAAAGATGATGTATCCCAAAAAGACGTTGTGAAAATAGCGATGTCATCTCCGGATCATACTACTTTAGTGGCAGCGTTAAAGCAGGCAGGTCTTGTATCTTCTCTTTCCAATGCAGGCCCCTTCACTGTTTTTGCACCTACTAATGAAGCTTTTAAAAAACTACCAGCCGGTACCGTTGAAGACCTGATGAAAGATGCCAATAAAGACAAGTTGGTTGATATACTTCATTACCATGTGTTCGTGTCAGCTTTGCAACCTGATTACTTCAAGGATGGCCAGACATTGAATATGGTTAGTGGTGAGGACATGAAGGTAAATGTAACCAATGCAAATGTTTTACTCAATGGCAAAGCACATATAATAAGTTCCATCCCCGCTTCTAATGGTATTGTGTATGTGATAGACGAAGTATTACTGCCTCCCGCCAGATAAGCTATTAGTCAGGCATCGTAGAAATTTCTTTATTTGTTATATTATTGCAGCCTGACTAAAGTCCCGCTTAAAAAAAAGAAAATGAAAAATAATAATTTATCTAACCTTCAAAGATCACTTATTTTTTTAAGTGGGATTTTACTCGTTGTTGTTCTGTTTGTTCCTCTTTGGCAAATAGAATTGGCTGCTCCTCAATATCCCGAAGGCCTTGTCTTAAAAATGTATCCACATAAGATTGCGGGTAACGTTGATATTATCAATGGACTCAATCATTACATAGGCATGAAGACATTGCATACAAACGATTTTATTGAGTTCACCGTATTACCATACATCGTTGGATTTTTTGCCCTTTTATGTTTTATAGTGGCATTGCAGAAAAAAAGAAAATGGCTCATCGTGTTGTTTACTTTATTTGTAATTTTTGGCATTGTGGCCATGATTGATTTCTGGCGGTGGGAATATGCTTACGGCCACGATCTAAATCCTGAAGCGCCTATACAAGTGCCGGGCATGGCCTACCAACCGCCGTTGATAGGCTATAAACAATTATTAAATTTTGGAGCCTATTCGATTCCCGACATAGGTGGATGGCTGTTTATTTTAGTTGGATTATTACTTTTGACCGTATTATTGATTCCTGTTATTAATAAAAAGAGAAATAATATGCTTATTCGAAAAACCACAGTGGCAGCAATGTTTATATTAATCATGGGCCTTTCTGCATGCAATTCCGGGCCACAGCCCATAAAATTAGGAACAGATGCATGTACTTTTTGTAAAATGACCATAGCAGACAGGAATTTCGGAGCTGAAATTCTTACTAAAAAAGGTAAGGCATTTAAGTTTGACGATACGCATTGCATGGTAGCTTACCGCAAGAAAGACTTAGATACCAACAATATAAAAACTGTGTACTTTATTAACTTTTTAGATCCTCATAACTTTATTGAAGCCGACAAGGTTTATTTATTAAAGAGTGCGGAATTACACTCACCAATGGGTGGTAATACTGCTGCTTTTGAAAATGAAGAAGATTTGAAAATGACAAGAGATAAGGTTGCCGGCGATGAAATCACATTAGAGCAACTATTTAAAACCGGTGACGAATAATATGGTGAAATATTTCATCACATTTTTATGGGTCATATCGTTATATCCAACTGAAGCGGGTGGCATATTTGTAGGAAAAGACCGCCTTTTAAAAACTATCCAGAGCGGAATAAATACGGCCCGTCCCGGCGACACGGTTTGGGTAGATCCCGGAATATACAAAGAGCATGACATTGTCATTAATAAAACAATCGTACTAAAAGGAATAAAACTTCCGGTTATAGACGGAGAGCATAAAAGTGGTATCATTAGCATACATGCTAACGGTACAGTGTTGGACGGCTTTAAAATAATAAATGGCGGCAGATCCGACGTAAAAGATCTGGCAGGTGTATTAATTGCTGATAGCTATAATGTATCCGTGATCAATAATGTTCTGGATGATACGAACTTTGGAATCTATAGCCAGCATAGCCGCAGTTGCACTATTAAAAATAACACCATTCGATCTTACGGGAAAGACGAGGTACAGAGCGGTAACGGTATTCATGCCTGGCGTTCTGACAGCCTGCTTATAATTGGTAATAAAATTTCTGGCCACAGAGATGGACTGTATTTTGAATTTGTCACTAATTCCCTGATATGGCGAAACCAAAGTAAAGAGAATGTCCGCTACGGTATCCACTTTATGTTTTCACATCACAATACTTATATAAGTAATATATTTGAAAAAAACGCATCAGGTGTGGCGGTCATGTATACGAAGCACATTCACATGTACAATAATTTTTTTCTTGATAATTGGGGAGGAGCTGCTTATGGCATACTTTTAAAAGAAATCACAGATAGTGATATTTCGGGAAATCATTTCTCTCACAACACGACTGCCATACAGATGGAAGGCTGCAGCAGGAATACTATTTTTAAAAATTCATTTTCAAACAACGGCTGGGCTATTAAAATTTCAGCAAGCAGTATTGATAATACGATTTCCCAAAATAATTTTACAGGGAACACTTTTGACATAGGAACTTCAGGATCTCTTGTGCTTAATACCTTCAATGGAAATTACTGGGATAAATATGAAGGCTACGATATCAACAGAGACAATATAGGTGATGTGCCCTACCATCCTGTAAGCATGTATTCTATGATCATTGAATCCAATCCATCTGCCCTTATGCTTTTCAGAAGTCTTATTGTATCTCTGTTAGACAAAAGCGAAAAAATATTACCAGGTGTCACACCGGAAAATCTGAAAGATGAAAAACCTTTAATGAGGCCATTACGATTATGATAGTTGCAAAAAATATCACCAAGAAATTCGGAAAATTAAAAGCTCTGGATGATGTCTCAGTAACATTTTTAAAAGGAGAATGTATTGCTTTACTAGGCCCTAATGGCTGCGGAAAAACAACTTTGATAAAATCTTTATTGGGAATGGTAGTACCTGACAGTGGCACTATTCATTTTAATAACGAACTCATTACCAGCAAATGGATGTACCGTAGCCAGATTGGCTACATGCCGCAGATAGGCCGCTATCCCGAAAACATGACTATAGCTAACGTTATTGACATGATGAAAGACATTCGGAAAGGCAGCAATAAAATTCCGGATGAAGAGCTGGTTAAAAATTTTGGACTGAACCAAATGATGCAAAAGAAAATGCGTACACTCTCAGGTGGCACCACTCAAAAAGTAAGCGGAGCATTGGCTTTTATGTTTGACCCCAACGTTTTAATTCTTGACGAACCTACCGCCGGCCTTGACCCCCTGTCTTCAGAAAAACTAAAACAAAAGATAATTAAGGAGAAAGAAAAGGGTAAGCTGGTGCTCATCACTTCTCATATTTTAAGTGAGTTGGATGACCTGATTACTGAAGTGTTTTATATGCAGGAAGGAAAATTATTATTTCATAAAAAACTCTCTGAATTGAAGGAAGAAACAGGTGAAATAAAATTATCAAAAGCTATTGCAAAAATAATGCTCACACAAGAAAAAGAGGCATGAAGAAAATATTAAAATATGTGATCGTTGATATTGTACAGAATAAAATTGTACTGATCTACACAGTTTTATTGCTCGTGATATCTCTAAGTGTTTTCAATCTTGAAAACAATTCAGCCAAAGGATTGCTTAGTTTATTAAATATCATATTGATTATTGTTCCCCTTATCTGTATTATTTTTTCAACAATTTATATTTATAACAGTTCGGAGTTTATAGAACTGCTCGTAAGCCAGCCACTCAAGCGAAGAACTATATGGCTGAGTATTTTTAGTGGTTTGGCGACTTCCCTGTCAATAGCTTTTTTCATCGGCGCCGGTATTCCTATATTACTCTATCATGCAGATGCAACCGGCTTTATGATGATTGCTATGGGGCTTTTTTTAACAGTTGTCTTTGTAAGTATTGCCATGCTGGCCGCGGGCCTCACACGAGATAAGGCAAAAGGAATCGGGTTGGCCATTTTACTATGGCTTTATTTTTCTTTAATTTTTGATGCGCTGGTTCTGTTCTTTTTATTCCAGTTCCAGGATTATCCTTTAGAAAACGTAATGGTTGTCATCAGCTTTCTCAATCCGATAGATCTTGGACGCATTCAAATTTTATTACAAATGGATATATCTGCTCTAATGGGCTATACCGGCGCAGTATTCCGTGAATTCTTTGGCAATAGTACCGGTATTATTCTCTCATTTTTGGGCTTGATTATATGGAT
>JBDTJI010000123.1:0-6035 GCA_039935935.1 Ginsengibacter sp.
GTTGGTTAAAAAAAGATACCAATACGATTTCCGTTTTTGAGCAAATAAATAAGCATCAGCAAAACGAGATCCACGGAATAAAAACGCCTGTCTTAGACCAGGTGGTACAAGTAATAAAAAAATAAAAAAAATGAGCCTCATAAATCAGAGACTCATCCGGAGTAAATTTTAACGGGTATTTCGTGTAGTTTTATTTCAATGATAATTCGGCAGATTCCTTGAAAATATTGATGCTTTTTTCCCAGTAGGCCGCCTTCTTAGACAGCCGCATCATCTTAAATAAATCATCCTTCATCGCATTATAAAACGGAAGTATTAATACTGGTTTATCTTTTTGTTTAAAAATACAATGCAAAGAGATATCTCTAATGTGCCCGTTGGAATTATTTTTTCTGCTTATCAGCCGACACGTCTTGATTTCTTCCAGATCAATGAGATGGAATTGGCTTTTCTTACTCCTGTCAAGGAAAACTAATTTTAGGTTTAGCCTGTCAATACCTATCATATTTTTATTAAGCGTTTGCTTTTTATCAATAGCAAGATTATGGCTCATCACGAAATTATCAAATTCGTCTAGTAGCTTTTTGCTTGCCTTAGCTTTTTTATGATGATTGGCCCACGAAAGTACCAGCCCAAATACAACAAGTATGAGAATAATAAAAATAGCGATATATACAGTAGAATCCATGTTTAATTAGGTTTTATCAGAAGCAAGTGAGTTATCTACTTCCATAATTTTAAAATCTTTTTTACCGGAAGGCACTTGCCAACTTACTGTCTGGCCTTTCCTAAACCCAATCAGCGCGGTGCCGATCGGCGCGAGTACAGAAACTTTTTTTTGTTTGATATCCGCTTTTTGCGGTAATACAATAGTAATCGTCATGTCCCGGCTAGTCTTAATGTCACGAATAACGACAGTGGAATCGAGGCGGACCACATCACCCGGAAAATTTTCTGGAGACACAATTTGAGCTTTTTTTAATTCCTGGTATAGCTTTCCAAAGTTCTCCTTTTCGTTTACCTGCATGCCCTGCAGATTTTTTACATAGCCGTTTAAGATATCATAATCATTCTTTAATAGAATAACAGGAGAAGATGCTGGGGTTGTTAGAGTTGCTGTTGGCATAATTATTAGTTTTTTAAAGTGAATTATTAGGTTTTTGATTTGAAAAAAGCAGTACCTGAAATTTATCTGATATCAGGATTCTGATTAATAGTGTTTGAAAAAAGTTAAAAAAAATGTTTAAAAAAAATTAGAAAGCAAATTGAAACTAACAGATGAATAATCCCCGTGACCAATTATCGATAGTACGGGGAAACCTGTTCTGAGTCTTTAAATATTAAAGAAGAGTTAGTAAGCATACAACTACACACAAGCACAGAATCAACTGGCCTGCTAAAAGAAGAATCTTTTATGTATTGTATAAATCTCATGAATCCTAAAACTACAACTTAAAACTTAACATGCAAAATATAATCATAAGAAAATTTAGATTTAAGTTTTCGTTAGTAAAATTTTAATCCAAAAAATATGCAAACATCACAGGATAGCATTTCACTCGAAAGGATAGCATTTCAATCGAATCATCGGATCCAGTGGCTGGAATGTCACTTTTGTTGCATATAGGCGGTGGACACCGATCACGAACGCTACTGTGGTTGGGTGGAGCTGCTAAGCGCCACAATTTATACCCCACACATAGTAATGATTTTACTAAGTTCAGTTTTAATGCGACTTTTACAAAAATTTACCAGGAGTGAATCAAACGAATATAACTAATGATCATCTCGAAGTCTTTAAAAAAATATGCGGAAGCCCGCATGTAATTACCGACGGAGAAGAGTTAAACAGATACAGTCATGATGAAACTGAACACCTGCATTTTTTACCTGAAGTAGTGTTGAAAGTCCGTTCTGCAGAGGAAATCAGCAAAATTCTGAAGGTATGTAATAAATATAGAATCCCTGTAACGCCCAGAGGTGCGGGTACAGGACTAAGCGGAGGGGCGCTTCCTGATAGGGGTGGTGTTTTAATTTCTACCGAACGAATGAATTGTATCTTAGATATAGACGAAAAAAATTTACAGGTAACCACAGAGCCGGGCGTTATTACTGAAATACTACAAAATGCTGTAAAAGAAAAGGGTTTATTCTATCCTCCCGATCCTGCAAGCCAGGGTTCCTGCTTTATTGGTGGCAACATTGCCGAAAACAGTGGCGGCCCAAAAGCAGTAAAGTATGGTGTGGTAAAAGATTATGTCTTAAATCTTGAGATTGTGCTTGCTACCGGTGAAATTATTTGGACTGGTGCCAATGTTTTAAAAAATTCAACCGGGTATAATTTAACGCAACTTATCGTGGGTAGTGAAGGCACACTTGCCATAGTTTCAAAAATTGTCTTGAGGCTGATACCTCATCCTAAACATGATCTTTTAATGCTGGTACCCTTTAATGATGTGGAAAAAGCAGGTGAAGCAGTAAGCGCCATCTTTCGGGCTGGTTATACACCCAGCGCACTGGAGCTGATGGAGATAGACGCATTAAAAATAGTAAGCCGTTATGTGGATGGCTCATCTATACCTATACCGGTAACTAACGATGTAGCAGCACATTTAATTATTGAAGTAGATGGCAATGAAATGAATACATTGATGATGGAGATGGAAGCTATATCCGGATTGTTGATGCAATATGAATGTGGTGAAATTTATTTCGCAGATGATAATGCACAAAAAATGGAATTATGGAGACTTCGCCGGCGGGTGGCTGAGGCGGTAAAGATGGATGGGTACACGATTGAAGAAGATACTGTGGTGCCGCGCTATCAACTTCCTGCTTTAATAAAAGGTGTAAAAGAATTAGGAATTCAATATGGATTCAAATCTGTGTGCTATGGACATGCTGGGGATGGTAATTTACATGTTCGGATTAAAAAGGAAGGAACAACAAATAGCCAGGATGATCCCGAGGTAATACAGTCATTACGAGCCTTGTTTACATTGGTAAAAAGTTTGGGTGGCACCATAAGTGGTGAGCATGGAATAGGGGTGGTACAAAAAAATTTTTTAGATATCGTTTTCGATGAAAAACACCTCGAATTGATGCGTGGAATAAAAAAGGTTTTTGATCCTAATAACATTTTAAATGCCGGGAAAATTTTTGATTAAGTAGTGTTATAACGACTAATCGAATATTGGATAGGGATTGATTTATTCCTCACGCTACTAACAGTTACATTCATCACCAGCATATCGTCCCACGAAGATTTATTTGTAAACAGACACCCTTCGTAATCGGCTTCCGGTAGGGATACTTTTTTTAATGAAATTACAGGCTATCAAAATTCTTGCCTGTCGTAGGATGCTCGGTTTCGAAGTTTTACTTTTTTACACAAAACAGCCATCAAAATTATTCTAGGGGGTTAGCTTCTTCGACAAGCTTGTTCCAAAATTCTGTTACCTGCAATTGCTTTACCCAATGCTCCAAATAACTTAAATCAAGCATCTCATACTGCACTTCATACACACGCATCGCATCGTTGAACTGTTTTTCACTTCCTCCCGAAAGTTTTGCCCAACAAAGTTTTGCAAGTATGGTATCTTCAGATCTGGAAATTTTCATTTTAAATCCAAACACATTTTCCTCATATTTCCTTTCAAATCTTGATGTGTCAAACGGTTCATCCGTCAAAATCCAGAAGTCAATTTTGTCACCTTCATTGGTATCAAGCAGGTTGAACATAGTTTTATGTTCAATAGCTTCCATAATACTGGTTGCATCCAAGTAGTATTGGGGTGGAGGGAATGCTTTGATCAATTCAGGAATTGATGATACCATGATGTTTACAACAATGTCCACATCGTGCGTTGCTCTCGGCTCGCCCTGCAAACTGGAAACGATAGAGCCGGTAACCATATAGTCAATACGGTTGCTGTGTAAAACGAATAATAGATGACTTAGTAATTTCGGTTGTAACATTTGGCAATTCTCTCTAAATAAATTTCTTTGATTTCCGTTTCGTCTTTGTCGGAAAACCTGTTTCGCAGTCCTTGAAAAAACAATTCTTTAGTCATTTGCGAAAGTTCAAATGCCTTTGCTAAACGCTGTTCCGGTGTCATTCTCCGCAATGTTTGCAAATATATGTGGTGATTCGGTTTAGGTTTTATATCCATATTTTATTCCTCAAAGTTATTGTTATTACGATACTAAATCCATTTTAAAAATTTCTTTTGCAAACTTTTAGCCATTGGAAGAAAGAGTAAGCACGGGTTTCCTGAGATTCTTCATAAGATTCTTTTTCTTAGGAAAATGGCCTTAATAAAGTTAATGAGTGCATTAGTAGGATATCTGTTGTAATACCATCTTTTAAATTATTTGCTCTTGTCAAAAAAATGAAGATAGGATATAAGCCAAAAAAACTTACCCGTTTGATCCTAATAACATTTTAAATGCCGGGAAAATTTTTGATTAGTATTAAAGAGGTTGTATACAAATTAATAATGCTTCTTATCTTTTTTCAATCGAACCTGTTATTTTATTTTTTACAATAAATTTTTTGTTCCCTGACGGAAGTATTTCTTCTTTTATTAGATAATAGTCCTCATCATAACTCGTCATTTTCTTTTCAATTTTTTTCTCAGCAACGCCTCGCCAGTCGTCTATTTTTACTGGTTCCCATTTTTTTGTTTTAGCAGAAAGAAACGCGGCATCTAAAATTGCATTCACAACATACCCGTCATAAAAATTTTCCATTGGTTGGCGTTTGTTTTCTATTGCTTCAAACATATCGGTAAACATGTGATTATAGCCCAATTCATTCACTTCGTCACCAACAGGAAAAAGCCATCCGGAATCGCTTTCGGCTTTTTCTGCCACATAGCTTCCGCTTTTGCCTGATGTAAACATTTCAAAACCGGTACGCAAAAAATTATTGATCCATATAGTTCCTTCGGTTCCCATCACTTCATCTCGTAAATCCATACCGCCTCTAAATGACCAACTCACTTCAAATTGGCCGATGGCACCGTTTTCATACTTTACCATCCCCACTGCGTTGTCTTCGGCATCTATCGGATGAACACGTGTATCTGACCAGCACATTACTTCTATCGGCCTTATGTTTTTGCCAATATAATTCCTGCAGAGTTCTATGCAATGGCAACCCAGGTCAATGATAGCGCCACCGCCGGATTTCTCTTTATCCCAAAACCAGTCGCTGTGAGGGCCGGGATGGGTTTCCCTGCTCTTTGCCCAAATCACCTCACCTATACTTCCGCTTTGTATGGCTGAGATAGATTTTAAAGCTTTGGGAGAATAGACCAGGTCCTCGAGGTAACCGCCTGTTACATTTGCTTTTTCCACTGCCTGTAGCATCTCTAAAGCTTCTTTCACATTACGCCCGAGCGGCTTTGTACACAATACATGTTTGCCTGCTTCGGCACACGCCAACACAGCTTCAAGGTGCATGTCGTTTGATAAGGCAATAATAACTGCATCTACATCTTTGTTCGATACACATTCTTTAATGCTATCTGTAAAATTAAGCACCTTATAATCATCGGCAAACTTCTTTGCATTTGAAAGTCTACGACTGTAAACAATGGTAATTTTATCTTTTCTGCGTTGTCCTACTAATGCATTTGCATAAAAACGGGCAATAAACCCGGAGCCAAGAATCGCTAAGTTCATAATTACTAAATATTATTTTGTGATTAATTATTTATCGGTCTTTTCTTCAAATTTGATTAAGCCAGCGATGACATTACAGAAAATTATTGCGATAAAATTATTGACGAAATAGTTAAGCTGATTACTGAAAAGAATTGATTTTGAGTATTCAATTATTTTAAAGCCTCATCTTTTTCTTTCTCTAAAAAATGAGCAGCATCCCCGATGTTTTCTGCTTCCCATTCCATCAAAGCCTCATCCGGTACAGCCTGCAAAGGGACAGTGGAAGATTGAGAGGGTTCGTTGTAAGGAATATTTTCACTCCTGTTGTAAACTGAGATTAAAGACCAGCGCGGCGACTCAGATAA
>JBDTJI010000124.1:0-12477 GCA_039935935.1 Ginsengibacter sp.
CTTCTGTTTCGCTGCAAAAGCCTGTAATAGAATCGGTAGATAATCCGCAACCGGGAAGTATTTCACGTATTCTGTTTACTTTGGAAATATACCATTCACGGGTATAGGTTCTGTTCATCATTTGTAATATTCTGCTGCTCCCACTTTGTACCGGCAGATGGATGTATTTACAAATGTTATCGTATTTCTTCATTGTAAACAGAACCTCATCTGTAATATCTTTAGGATGTGACGTAGAAAATCTTACCCGAAGCAGAGCGGAAATCTGAGCAGCTTTTTCCAGGAGCATTGCAAACGATACCACCGAATTATCGGCAACATTTACCCATTGATAACTATCCACATTTTGCCCTAATAAAGTTACTTCACGATAGCCCTCATTAAAAAGATCAGTACATTCTCTTATTACGGAAGCTGCGTCACGGCTGCGTTCTCGCCCTCGTGTAAAAGGAACTACACAGAAGGAACACATATTATTGCAACCACGCATGATGCTCACAAAAGCTGTTACTCCATTACTGTTTAATCTGATTGGCGCAATATCACCATAAGTTTCTTCACGGCTTAATAAAACATTTACACCCTTTTGACCGCTCTCTGCTTCTTCTATCAGTGCCGGTAATGACCGATAGGCATCTGGCCCAATAACGATATCCACTAATTTTTCTTCTTCTAAAAATTTAGATTTTAATCTTTCAGCCATACATCCCAGAACACCTATAAGCAAACCGGGGTTGTGTTTTTTTATTTTCCTGAACTCGGTTAGCCTCTTTCTTACCGTGGCTTCTGCTTTTTCGCGGATAGAGCAGGTGTTGATGAAGATCATATCTGCGTCTTCAAAATGAGTAGTAATCCCGTATTTCTCTTTTTGTAAAATTGATGCTACTACTTCGCTGTCAGCAAAGTTCATTGCGCACCCGTAACTTTCAATATAAAACTTCTTTTTCGAGAGTTTTCCGATAAGTTCTTTCGGCACAAAAGCTTCACTCTCCCTGCATTCTTCATTTTTTTTATTTATAGTTAATCCCGGCATTTTTTCTTGTAATTTCTTAGGTGGGCAAAGATAACAAAATTAAAATCTGAGACACCTTGTCAGTGGTTAATATTAAAGACAACAATCTGCAAAAATTAAATGGTGCGATTGAATAAGTGTTTTCTTCAGGTATCAATTAGAGATGACTCTAAACTATTCTTTTAAAGAAGATCATTTTTCCGGTAAATATGGATTCAAATATTTTAGACTCAACGTCTAACACCATTTATTTGGTAGAAACAAGAGGTATTCTTTTTGCCAGCCAACTATCCTTTACAGGAATAATCCATTGAGTTAATAATTCCTTTTTTGTAAGTATGGTATTATTGAAATAGAATGTATCTGATTGTATAGAACCGCCATCTATTACAAAATTTAGATCACCTAACGGTATTAAATGTATCTTATCGTTGACGATAAAAGCAAGTAATTTCCTGTCGAGAAGTTGAATTTTAAATTCTTGCTCAATATTTTTAATAAATCTCAATGAAGTATCTGTACTGCATCCTCCCACTTTAACGTTAGTCTCATCAGCCATAAGCACAATAAACTGCTCAAAAAAAAGACCTGCATAAGATTTAACGGCACTTCCATGGCTATGCCACTCCTCACTAAAATTTTCTAAAATTTTTTCTAATGCCGGTGTTTCGTCTATAGTAAAGCTGCGGTTGCTTTGATATACCCAGACCCGGGAGTTATTGGCAAAGTCCTTTGGTATCAAATCTTGAAAGTGAATATTCATACAATAAAAATAAAGATTAAAGTTTAGGGAAAAAAAATAGGTGTCCTTTATATAACTCAGAAGGAATTTCATAAGAATAAATGAACTCCTATTCAAAGATTTATCGCTAATACAGTTAAAAAAAAGTCCTGTTGCAGAGACAACAGGACTTTTTAAAAGTAATTTAGTTGTTAAACTTTATCTTCCTCTTTTGATTCGTCTTCTGCGGAAGCCTGCTCATCAGCAGATTCATCTTCTGTTTTTGTCACCTCAGTTACAGGATCGCTATCTTGTTCTTCTTTTGTATACTCTGTTTTTGCCACCTCAGATACAGGATTACTATCTTGTATTTTTTCTGCCACCTCTGTTTTTACCACCTCAGATGTAGGATTACTATCTTGTTTTTCTTCTGTATCCTCTGCTTTTGTCACGTCAGATGCAGAATTGCCATCTTGTATTTCTTCTGCCTTCTCTGTTTTTGCAGCTGCTTTTGCAGCTGTATTGTTTACAACTGCTTCTGTTGCCGGCTCATTTTTTGCCTTAGCTTCAGATTCTTCCTGAGCTGTTTCATTGTCCATTTTCTTTTTAAGATCAGCTAGTACTCCCAGGTCACCAAGTGTTGTTTTCTCTACCTTACTCTGAATATTCTTTACAACTCTTTTTGTATTTTCAGCATCGGCTCTCTTTTCATTCATCTGGGCGCTTTTTTCATCGGCTTTTTCCTTTTCCCAAATACGGCTATGACTTAGTATGATTTTTTTATCATTACGATCAAATTCAATCACCATGAAAGGAGCGATCTCATCCAGGCCAATTTGCTTTTCATCTTCTCTGCGCAAATGACGGGCGGGCGCGAAGCCTTCAAGTCCATAAGGCAACTGCACTATAGCGCCTTTGTCGTCTCTTCGTGTAACGGTTCCTTCATGAATACTTCCAACAGGGAATGTTTCTTCCAGAGAATTCCATGGGTCTTCTTCTATTTGTTTATGCCCAAGCTGAAGTTTACGGTTATCCTTATCGATGCTCATGATAACCACATCAATCGTTTCACCTACTTTGGTATATTCATTTGGATTATTAAAGCGTTTGAGCCAGCTCAGATCACTAATGTGAATCATGCCGCCAATGCCAGGTGAAAGTTCAACAAATACACCATAAGGCGTGATGTTTTTAACAAGTCCTTGGTGCTTACTTCCTTCAGGATATTTTGTTTCAATGGTATTCCATGGGTCATCAGTCATCTGCTTGATAGAAAGACTCATCTTCCTGTCTTCTTTACTTAAAGTGACTATCTTAGCGTCATATTCATCACCTAATTTGAAAAATTCTTTTGCATTGATTGGGGTATTTGCCCATGTGATTTCACTTACGTGAACCAGCCCCTCAACGCCAGGGTAAATTTCCAGAAATGCTCCATAGTCTTCGATGTTAACCACTTTCCCTTTTACGATCTCACCTTCTTTAATATTTTCAGGAAGAGTATCCCATGGATGAGGAGTTAATTGTTTTAAACCAAGACTTATACGTTTTTTATCATCATCAAAGTCAAGTACTACCACATTTAGTTTTTGGTCGAGTTTCAATACTTCTCCCGGATGATTGATGCGTCCCCAGCTAATATCGGTAATATAAAGTAAACCATCTAAGCCGCCCAAATCGAGAAATGCACCAAAGTCGGTGATGTTCTTAATAGTTCCTTCAAGTACCTGTCCTTTTTCAAGTTTACCAATGATCTCTGCACGTTGTTGTTCAATATCGCTTTCGATAAGCGCCTTATGAGAAACAACTGCATTCTTGATCGCTTCATTTATTTTAACTACTTTAAATTCCATTGTTTTGCCCACAAACTGGTCGTAATCTGTCACGGGTTTAACGTCAATCTGAGAACCCGGTAGAAATGTTTCCATTCCAAACACATCCACGATAAGTCCGCCTTTTGTTTTGCTGGTAACCAGGCCGGTAACAATTTCACCGGTTTTATGCATGTCAACTATCTTCTCCCAGGCGCGTGAAGTACGAGCCTGTTTGCGGCTGAGATGCAGGTTGCCATCCTTGTCTTCCTTTTCTGCAACCATTACTTCCACTTCATCACCCACTTTTAAATCGGGAGTATCGCGAAATTCATTTAATCCTACCAGCCCATCACTTTTGAACCCGATATTAATTACAACATCTGTTTTGGTCATAGCTACCACCGTACCTTTGACCATCTCATTGTCATTAATTTGTTTAAATGTTTTGTCATAAACCTCATCATATTTATCTCTTTCCGTAGCGTTATAATGAGTAACGTTTCTCTTGTCAATGCTCCAGTCAAAATCATCGTGAGGTGTAGTAAGCGCTTCTTCGCGGATTTCAATGTCAGAAGGTTGTGGCTCACTGGCTGCAGCAGTAGATTCTACATCAGGAAAATCGGGAAAAGGAACTCCTTCAATGCCTCCCTGCGGCTTGTTTTCGAGGGTTACTTCCTGATTTTCAGATAGGGTTTCATTTTTTTCTATTTCCATTATTATTTAGCAGATAGATTTTTTATTGCTGTACCGAGATTTTATCTTCAATTCTGCTTATCAGCATTTGATTATTAGTAAATTATTAGTTTCCCATAAAAATTTGGGAGTGCAAAGGTAATAAAATACACTTATTAATTAAATGTAAAAATAGCAGTGAGACGTGGTTATTTTATTGACTGTCATAATTCATAAATTGCAGACATATATATTGTAACAATGAAGAGTTGGATAAAAAGTCTGAAGCAGACAAAGCTTGTCAAATCATGTGTTTATTTTATCGTAGGAATAGTAAGCTATCCCGGGATTGCTCTAATAAATCGATTAAAAATAACAGGGACAGAAAACATTAAAGATCTTCCGAAAAGTAATGTTTTATTTGTAAGTAATCATCAAACCTATTTTGCAGATGTTATTACTTTTCTACATATTTTCTGCGCAGTAAAATGGGGAAAAGAAAACAAACTTGGCATCCCATATTATTTATTAAATCCATTTACGAGAGTATATTATGTAGCCGCAGCTGAGACCATGAGAAGCACATGGCTTAGCCAGTTTTTTGGATGGGCAGGGGCTATTACTGTAAAGCGTACCTGGAGAAAGGAAGGTACGGAAGTACAGCGTGGGCTTGACTTAAAGGATACAAGAAAGATTGTTGCGGCTCTTAAAGATAATTGGGTAATTACTTTTCCTCAAGGCACTACAAAACCCTATGCAACCGGGAGGAAAGGAACAGCTTTTATTATTAAGCATCATAAACCAATAGTCATACCTGTGGTAATCAATGGGTTTAATAAAGCTTTCGATAAAAAAGGATTAAAATTAAAAGAGAAAGGTACTTTACTAACGGTTCAATTTAAAAAGCCGCTTGGGCTAACTTATCAGGAAACTGTTGATGAGATTTTAGAAAACGTCATGGACGCTATTGAGCAAAGTGAAACATATCAGCCTTGAGCTATCAGATATCAGCCTATATTAAACAGCGCTTTTAATTCTGAAGCATCTTCGGGTTTCATCTTCCCGGCAAGTATTAGCCTCAACTGGCGACGGCGTAATGCGCTATCGAAAAGTTCTTTTTCTTGTTCGGTTTCAGGTTCGAGCGGTGACACTTCTTTGGGCTTTCCATTCACGTCCATTGCCACAAAGGTATAATATGCCTCATTACTTTTGTAGCGGAATTGCTGAAGAATGTCTTCGCCCCATACATTTATATGTACTTCTATACTCGTATTGAAAACGCGGGACACTTTAGCTTCAATGTGTACTACATTTCCCAGCTTTATGGGATTGGTAAAAGATATATTATCTACTGAAGCCGTAACAACCGGGGCATTAGAATGTTTACTCCCTGCAAGTGCCGCTGCAATATCCATCCAGTACATGAGCCTGCCACCCATTAGATTTCCAAATAAATTAGTGTCATTGGGTAATACCAGTTCTGTCATAATAACCAAGCTGTCCGAAGGCGTCTTTATCATTTGCGAGTATTTTGGCAAAGATAGTTTTAGGATTCTGATTTTTGGACTGAGTTTAAGAATGATTAATATTTTGATGTGTTGATCACGTATTTTGATAACGATGTCAGAAAGCTTTCATAAAAGAGCATTTCATTTGGGACAGGAAGCTCCATAGGAGCGGCATATCAGTAGAAATACAAAAGAATAAAGTGCGAAGAGCTCCGTAGGAGCGACATGTAATAGAAGTCAGTAGTATCATAATTTTTATTAAATCAATTTGGTTTTTCTTTAAATTATCGTTTTACCGCCAAGGCCTAATATGCCCGATCCCGCGGAGCTACAATAACACGGGAACGCCTATTTTGCGCTATTGACATATCGCTTTTAGGAAGATAAATGAAGAATTGATCCGACAACTTCAGGAGCAGTATATTAGCTCAACAAAAAGGGCCAAATGAATAGATTGATATATCAGCACATCAAAATATTGATTAGCCGTGATTAATGTTGGTAGATTTTTTGATCCGTAATTTTGGAGATTTGTTGAGCATTGCTTAATCTATGTTTTAATCGTGATTATGAATATTTCCTTTGAAGATACTGCTACAACGTTCAGGTACAAGACCAACAGGGATCTAAGACGGGCGAGGTTACTGTTTAAATTGATAGGGAAAAGATGGTTTGTAAAACTGGTTCTGAGGATCACTCCGTTCGCTCTTAAAATGGGTTTATAAGTTTGAAGATCACAGGCATTGCAAGATTTGACTTGTTGAAAAAAATTGCCGATGTTTCAGACTATAAAGTGGTTTTGCAGGGAGAAGTACCATTAGATGTTCTAAGCAGCGATGAAAAGAAAGAGTGGGAAAGAGTGCTGAAACGAATGTATAAGATTGCTGAGGCAGCTACTTCAAATAATATAGGGTACTGGTGGACGCCGAAGAAAGCTGGATACAGGATACGATAGATGGCATTACCATGAAGACTATGCGAGAGTTTAATATCGATAAAGTTTATATATATTTACGGCAAAATTTTACAGAAAAGGCTGTTTACAATTTATTAAAGATTGTAGTGGTTGTGCATTGAAAAATTGTTTTGTCTGCGCGATGAAGCTGGTGAGAGGCGCCTATATGGAAAAAAAAGGAGGGAGGGCTGCTGAACTCTATTATAATAGTCCTGTCCATAAAACCAAACAGGATATGGATAACGACTATAGCGCTGCTTTGGAATTTTGTATTAATCCTGTAAATGGTATCCACATTATTATAGGATCGCATAATGAATACAGCAATTTATATGCTACTCAACTGATGGAAAAATTAGAACTGTCAACTAATGACCAACGAATTCACTTCTCTCAATTATTTGGAATGAGTGATAACATCACTTTCAACCAGGCAAAAGCAGGGTTTTCTGTGAGTAAGTATTTGCCTTTCGGTCCTGTTAAGGATGTTATTCCATATTTGCTAAGACGTGCGGAGGAGAATTCGTCTGTCGATAACCAATCAGGTAGAGAATTGTCGCTTATTAAAAAAGAATTGAAAAGACGATCAGCCAGTTTTCCTAAGCTTTAGCTTTAATATTGAAAAGATCGATATTCGGTTACGTATTCGTGTGTTTCAAGATCTATTGAGAGAGAACCGTAATTTTTTTCGGATATTGTATCTTTTTATAATTGTATTTAATTATTTTACTTCGTAATCATTCACAAAAATTTTTAAAAATGAGCGTTATTTCACTTAAAAAGTTCGTAATCACAATGGTCGTTACTTCAATATTAATGGTAATTCTGGCAATCATTTCGCTACAGTGCACTCTGTAAAATAAGGGTTAGAGGGGTAAGATAAACGATCCGTTTACATAAGGTCTGGCCTTAAATAAAAGTAATGATACCGCAGGAAACGATACAGCAAATCGTAAGCAGGATTGATATTATAGAAATTATCAACTCCTTTGTAAAGCTTAAAAAGAGAGGAACTAACTATATAGGGCTATGCCCGTTTCACAACGAAAAATCTCCTTCTTTCACCGTCTCTCCTTCTAAAGAGATCTATAAATGTTTTGGCTGTGGTCGTAGCGGCAACGCAATTACCTTCTTAATGGAGCACGAGAAGTATAGTTATGTAGAAGCTCTAAAATGGCTTGCCGCAAAATATAATGTAGAGATTGAAGAAAAAGAAGCAAGCCCTGAATACAAGCAACAACAACACACTGCAGACAGCCTTTATATCATTAACAAATTTGCCCGGGAATTTTTTTCGGATACTTTATTCGATTCTGAGGAAGGAGTAAATGTGGGATTGAGTTATCTGAAGGAAAGAGGGTTCAGAGAAGATACGATAAAAAAATTTGGTTTGGGCTATAACGCTGAAGCACGTGATTCTTTTGCAAAAAAAGCAATTGAAAAACAATTTAACCAGGACCTGTTGTTGAAATCAGGATTGGTGGTAACAAGAGAAACCGGGTTACAGGATAATTATCGCGGCAGAATTATTTTTCCAATTCACAATCAATCAGGTAAAGTAACTGGATTTGGGGCGCGACTAATCAGAAAAAATGATAAAGCTCCCAAATATATAAATACACCGGAAAACGAGATTTATGTTAAAAGTAAAATACTATACGGTGCATGGTTTGCAAGGCAGGCGATTGACAAAAATGATGAATGTTTATTGGTAGAGGGTTATACAGACGTGATTTCACTTCACCAGGCGGGGATAGAAAATGTAGTGGCGAGTAGTGGTACTTCGCTCACGCCCGATCAATTAAGACTTATTAAAAAGTACACTTCTAATCTGACCATTTTGTATGATGGAGATGCGGCAGGTATTAAGGCAGCATTACGTGGGCTCGATCTGGCATTGGAGGAAGGACTGAATGTAAAATTAGCGTTATTGCCAGACCAGGATGATCCCGATAGTTATGTAAATAAGCACGGAGCCGCTGCCTTCACAAAGTTTATTGATGAAAAGAAAAAAGATTTTATTCTATTTCAACTTGAATTGGCTTTAGTTGAGTCGGGAAGCGATATTAATAAGAAGGCACATATTGTCAACAGAATTGCAGAGTCTATTTCAAAAATTAGTAAAACTGAAGATTTTACCAAACAGCAGGATTACATCAGGAAGACTGCAGACATGCTAAAAATTGATGAAGGCGGATTACATAACCTGGTGAATAAATTTATTAGTGAACAATTTAGCAAGGATGAAAAAAAGTTATTTCAGCAGGAATCCGCTAAAGAAATAAAAGAGTTTGCTCCTGTGGAAAAAGACTTGCTGGGACTAGTAAAAGGTGACCACAATCTTGAAAGATCTGTTGTTAGGTGTCTATTGGAGTATGGCTTAAATGAATGGGAAGGTGAGAGAAAAGTAGCTGACTTTCTTTTATACGATTGTATTGAAGAAGATTCCATTGAAGATCCGATGCTAAAAAAAATAACACACACCTATAAGTTTTGGTATGAACAAAAACTGGAACCAACTGCAAAAAGTTTTCTATATACTGACGATCTCCTAATGAATAATGTTGTCATGAGCCTTTTAGAATTCCCTTACGAAGTAAGCGACGGTTGGGCAAAAAAATATGAAATGCCGGTACCTACACGGGAAGGTAATTTCAGAAACGACATCATATCTTCACTACGTTATCTTGAACTGAAGAAAATAAAAAAATTAATTAACATCAATGCTGATGAATTAAGTAAAACAACTTTAATGGAAAGACAGATGCTGTTAATACAAACTCATAACCACCTAAAAAATATGGAAATACAACTTACTAAAGAAATAGGAACAGTAATAATGAAATAACAACTCTTGTAAGAGGCTGGGATTAGACTTCCATCATTTTTATAGAAGCGGGCTTTAAATTTCTCAATTTGGATGATGATTTCGATTTAGTTCCGTTGCAAATTTCATTTCTGGTAAAACGTTGCGCACTCCATACATAATCAAGAACAACTTTTTCGCCGGGTTCATAACCCAAATCCATCAAGAAATCCCAGCAGCCACAACGATTTAAGTCACTCACTATTTTGGATGTCTGTTTGGGAAAGGCAATCCACAATTTTGTCTCATCATGCAAAGCTGGGCATAACTCGTCAAAGATTCTCATTAACTGTTTAGAATTCAATGCAAAAATAAGTGCGAAATCTACCTTGCGCATTCTTAAAAGTTGAGTTACATTTTTTGAGAAAGAAAGTTTCGAAAATTGTTTCTCAATAGTGGATGGGAGACCTTGTATTAACAAATTTTTCTCATCCTCTAATTGCAATTTTTCAAACAATGTTTGAGACATACGCGGAGCAATATTTTAAGATTAAAAAATAGCCTATACACATCTGTATTACTTTTTTCCTGACAGGAAAGTTTGAAATTTCTAAAAATACAGTTTAAGACAGGTGCAAATTTACGAAAATTATTGGGTTTTGCCTCATTAAAAAAATTATTAGCAAAAAACAAGTGTTGGGCGCTTTTGCAGGAGTATAGAGCGATGGATTGGTAAGTGCTCAGTTATGAGTAGTCAAATAATATATTAGGTTTGCAGCCTTTGCTTTTAAGTGCAGCAAAACCTTATATAGTTTGATAAATGAGATACTGCCCCATCTATCGGGAATGTTATCTGGGGCAGTTGTGACTGATTGTGCATAGCCTTATTTCGTGTTAACCGGTTGGTAATATTTTAGGGCTTCGGGCATGTATTTTTCAATCTCTTTGATCCTTTTAGAATCCAGTGGATGACTACTAAGTAATTCAGGAGTGGATGAGCCAGAACTAGCTTTAGCCATTCTTTCCCAAAATGGGACTGCCACCCGCGGATTATACCCCGCCATTGCAGCGAAGATTAGTCCGTAATGATCTGCCTCATATTCCTGCTTACGTGAATTGGGAAGCAATACACCTACCTGGGCAGATGGAGCAAACACCGCATTAAAAATTTGGTTGGCGTTGCTATTACCAGAAGTAAATACGTCACCTACTACGCCTACCCCTTGTGCTACTAAGGTTTGGCTTATTCTCTCCTGCCCATGATGAGCAACAGCATGGGTGATCTCATGGCCTAATACAATTGCTAAAGCCGCTTCATTTTGAGTGATGGCAAGTAATCCTGTATATACTACTACTTTACCCCCCGGCATGCACCAGGCATTTACTTCTTTATTATCAACTAAATTGAATTCCCAATTATATCCATCTAATTCCTTGGAGAGACCCTTCTCTTTATAATATTTGGTAATAGCATTAGCTATACGGGTGCCTACACGCTTTACCATTTCTGCGTCCTTATTTGTATTACTGCTTACCACTTTATTTTCAGACAAAAAACTCTTGTATTGTTGGACAGCCTCTGATTGCAGGCTGGCTTCTGAAACAAGTGAAAGCTGGCTCCTACCTGTAATTGCGTTGGTAGTGCATCCAACTATAAACAAGACAAGACCTATAAAAAGCAAATGAATTATTTTCATAATTTTTTTTTATTACATAAACAATTGACGTACCAATTTTTCATTGGTTTATTCGTCCAGATTATATTAGGAGAAAAAAAACATGAAATAGGTTGCAAGTAAGCTGATAAAAAGGACTAAAAATTTTATAATTCTTTCCGGCGGGATTTTCTGCGGTCGCGATGTTTTAAAATAGGAATACGCCCTTCACTCCCTTTTATTAATCTACTGATATTTTTCTGATGGGTAAGGACAATAAGGGCGGCAACCGCCACGGCAAAAACCCTATAAAAAACTTCCTTTTCATTGTAGATCCATAATACACAAATGGGCAGCGCAACGCCAGCAATGATGGAACTTAAAGAGACATATCTTGTTAAATATAAAACCAATAAGAAAACGCCTACACAATTAATAGCCACTATGGGCTGAATAGCCAATACCATCCCAAATAGGGTAGCCACACCTTTTCCGCCTCTGAATCCTGCCCAAATGGGGTATATATGACCAAGAACTGCAGCAAGACCTAATCCAATCATTAAATTAGTACGATCCAATTCATTCGTAAGATAGTAGGGAAGTAAATTATAAAGAGCAACAGCCAATATTCCTTTAAGCATATCTCCAACCATCACGATAGTGCCAAACTTTGCCCCCAACACTCTGAAGCTATTGGTAGCACCCATGTTTCCGCTACCGTAATCTCTGATGTCTATATTAAAAAAACTTTTGCTTACTATTATTGCTGTAGGAATTGAACCGATTAAGTAGGCTACTAATATTAAAATAAATTCTTTCATAGTTAGGGTTTCATTCAACTATTGGGAAAGCAAATATATGGTTTAATTAATGCCAGAGACTTCAAATATTCTTAAAGTTCTATTCAGAATGTTTTTTTAAATAAATTGCTATCCAACCATTACGGTGTAACTTCTTCAATTTACGAATATTTCTGCGTTCAAAAATATTTATAATTTCAGGCTCATCTTTTTCTAAGAAGCCTGATAAAAGAAGACAGCCATTCCCTACCAGAATACTTGAAATAGAAGTTGCGCTATTTGATAAAATATTCAGATTAATATTAGCTAATATAATGTCAAAATGCATCACTGCTTCAGGAGCGTCCTTTAGCTCAATTTTAATGTTATTACAATTATTAGCTTCTCTATTTTCCATAGCATTTGTGATGCTCCATTCATCATTATCTATGGCAACAATTTCGTCAGCTCCTAATTTTTCCGCAAGTATGGCTAAAATACCTGTACCTGTTCCAAAGTCAAGAACGGATTTATTTCTAAAATCAATTTTCTCCA
>JBDTJI010000125.1:0-7974 GCA_039935935.1 Ginsengibacter sp.
AGAATCGACGTACATTGTAGCCATTTTTTACTCTTTTAAAATCTTTTAAAATGGCCTCCAAAAATGATCTTGACTATACATATACCACCATTGACGAAATATTTCGTTTAAGTATTGGAGAAATGGCCGACTACAGTGGCGCCAGGTTTGATGGCGATTTTTCAATGACACTCGAAGAAGCTCAAAAAAAGAAACATACTTTCATAGCAGACAGTCTCGATATAAAAAGCAACACCAAAGTACTGGATATGGCATGCGGCTGGGGCCCTTTTTTGAATTATATAAAGGGCCGTGGTGCAAATGGCTTAGGCGTAACTTTATCCAGCGGTCAGGCCGCTGCATGTGTAAAGAATGGGCTGAATGTGCATGTTAGGGACTGCAGGTATATCAAGCCTGAAGATTTCGGAACATTTGACGCAGTAACATGTATTGGCGGACTGGAGCATTTTTGCTCTATAGAAGAATACAAAGAAGGTAAACAGGACGAAGTATACCACAATTTTTTTAAAGGGCTAAACGACTTATTACCAACGGGTGGCAGGTTTTATATGCAGACCATGGTTTTTGATAAGAACATGATGCCGCTCGAAGAAGTGAGCGTTGATGCTGATAAAAATTCCCCTTCTTATGCCATGGCTTTAATGGTAAAGCAATTTCCGGGCTCATGGTTGCCTTATGGTGAAGAGCAGGTAATAAGAAATGCTGCGCCCTACTTCAAATTAATTTCAAAAAGCAGCGGCAGGCACGACTATATAGAAACAATAAAAAGATGGAGAAAGAAATTCCGGAAATTTCATTGGAAAAAATACTTCTTATATGCTTCCCTTTTACCAAAATATCTTTATGATAAAGAATTCCGTCACCTGGTGCAGGTATTCAAAATCAGCCCTAACAAAGTTTGCTTTGAAAATGAAACAATGGATCATTTCCGGCTTGTATTTGAAAAGGTATAAGATCGTTTATTCCTGATCGCTATAGTTCTCAACATCGATTATCCTCAGGCCGCTGCAATGGATTCTTGTCTACCCAATTTCTTCAAGAGCCGGATGTGAGAGAGAATTGCGCCCGTGAAAGTAGGATTGGCATTATAGCGCAGGTTATATTCTTCAGCGGTTGCTTTAACGATGCCCGATATTGCTTTGTAATGGACATGGCAAATGCGTGGATATAAATGATGCTCCACCTGGAAGTTAAGGCCGCCGCAAAAGAAGTTTAAAACGTCATTTTCTATTCCAAAATTGGACGTAGTATACAATTGATGAACTGCCCACGAATTCTGTATATTTCCTCTTTCGTCAGGCAAAGGGAAAGTGGTTTCTTCTACTACATGTGCCAGCATAAAAATAACAGCCATTGTAATACCCTGACAGAAATGTAATAGAAAAAATCCCAGTAATATTTGCCACCACAATGCATTTATGAAAATCATAGGTAGCACTAAATAGATAGTATAATAAACGAGCTTGAAAAAGAACAAATTAAAATATTCTATGCGGGGATGTTTTTTGTTTTCGTAATTTCCGATTTTCTTTTTAAAGAATTTTACATAATCTTTTACAAACACCCAGCTAAGAGATCCCAGGCCATACAACAAAAATGCATACCAATATTGATATCGGTTTATTTTCAACAATTTCTGATGAGGCGATACCCTCAATAAGGGCACTGATTCTATATCTTCATCGTGGCCACCAATATTAGTATAGGTATGATGAACAATGTTATGCATAATGTTCCACAGGTAAGCATTTGCGCCAATTACATTAAAAGTATGACTGAGAACTTTATTCACTTTTTTATGTTTTGACAAAGCTCCATGGATGGCATCATGCGAAATATTAAGCCCAACGAATGCCGTAAACAATCCGAGTACCGCCCACAGGATGTATTGCACAAAAAGCGGGTTTGGGTTTAATATAAGCAACAGGTACACTGTTATTGGCACAGTCAGAAAAAATATCGTTTTGAATATCATCATCCCGTTGGCATTCTTCGATAATTTATTACCGATAAAATATTCTTCTACTCTCTTATTAAGTGTTGAATAAAAATCAGGGTGATTTGCTTTAGCAAACTTTACTTTATTTGACATGTGCTTAAAAGGTTTTATATTATTAAATATTTTCAGCAGGTTCTTTCTGTAAAATTCAACATGCATCATGCTGTATTACTATATAGCCTTGCTAAATTTCTAATTTAATAATTTGAAATATTGGAATGTTTCCTTTATTCCAGGGTTGTCGATAAAAAGAAAGATTTTCATTAATTACTTATACACATTTTTATATAAAATAAAGTCGTCGTGCGAATAATTTCTGAAAAGCGGTGACAAAACCCATTCATAAAAGAGAAAACAGGAAAATAAATATTATTAATTAAATTAAAAGAACTACTTAAAGTTAGCTTTTATTATTGATAATTCATTGAGGTTTCTGTGCCTTTAACTAATTAAGTAAATTAATTTATTATTTGTTGGTTGCCATTACAAATGTTTTGGTGCAGTTGCCCTGTAATACCTGTGGCTGAGCTGGTCTTTCGAAAGGATTCCGGCGTGTAAAGAGATTACCTCCATTTTAATTCTGTTAATGGCAGGTCGAATCTTGCTAAAATTATTTGGATTATTATTATTTCCCGGTGGGATTTATGGGTGTTCAAATAAATTGTTTCACGAAGATGGATAGCTAATTGTTTTATGCACAACGGGGTAATTCCGGAGTCCGAAAATAAACCCATAACAGCAGCGAAAATTTAAACCTGAACGTAGTCAGTGTATCATAAAGATTAAAAATGTTATTAGTATAGGATACGTTTTACGAATTGCCAATTAATGTATCAAGTCTAAACCACTTATACTATATGATAATTATTTCTGTTCGTCGTATCTGCAATTCAAAGAAATTATTAATAATCCGGACTACAATTTACTGATCAGACGGAGGACCTTCAGACCAGAAAAAATTTCACATTTTTATCGGACGGGGATTCTCCGTTCATAGTCTGTTTTTTCGGAAAATAAAATATTAAATCTTAATTAAACATTTGTTTAGTTTTAAACAAGTGTTTAATTTCGTATCCTTTTTTGACAAAATGAATAAAAGAATTTTAATTATTGAATCTGCGATAGACCTCTTTAGTACAAAAGGTTTCGAAGGAACCTCAGTGAGAGAGATTGCCAAAAAGGCCGGGGTGAATGTGGCCATGATCAATTACTATTTTGTTTCCAAAGAGAAATTATTTGAAAGTGCTGTTGAGCACCGGGCATCGTTCTTAAATAGCATATTTGAAGAGCTCGTTACTAATAAAGAGCTTAGTCCTATTGAGAAAATGGACATTATTATTGATAAAACTATTGAAAGAAAATTTTCAAATTCATTGTTTCACCACTTGCTTCACCGCGAACTAAGTCTCACACACAGGCCACAATTAAGGGAAGCCATCACCGACATTCTTTTAAAAAATATGAATGCAGTGAAGACCATCATTCAAAATGGTATTAAGGAAGGAGTGTTCAGAGAGGTAGATGTTGAGTTAACCCTTACTACCATATTGGGTACCATCCACTACCTGCTTGCTTCTGATGTAATGTGCAGGAAAATATTGGGTAAGAGGAAAGGTTTCACAGCGTTTCAGAATAAACCATTAAAGAAACGAGTGAGTGAACACACGAAACAATTGATACGCTCTCATTTACTAAAAAAATAAAATATTTGAATAAGATGGGTATTATTTCGGTAAAGCATTCACTAAAAAAGATTTCATTATTAACAGTAGGGTTTATTTTTTTAGTGACAGGCATCATCGCTCCATTTTCAGTTCAATCTCAGGATGTAACACCTTTGTCGCTAAAAGAAACTATTGAGATGAGCTTAAAAAACAGCCCTGCTTTGAAAGCGTCTTCAGCGAGAAGCGAACAAGCTTCTTTCCGTGTGAGACAGGCGTTGGATAACCGGTTGCCTGACATCAATGTTTCCGGATCTTATTTGCAGATTGCTAACCCAACCATCTCTGCCAAATCAAATCTATTTGGCGGAGGTGGAGATAGCTCAGGCAGGAAGTCTGAAATACCTCACGTCAACCAGGCAATGTATGGGATTTTAAACGTGGCACTTCCAATTTACGCAGGTGGCAAAATCCGATATGGAATACAATCTGCAAAATTTCTTGAGCAGGCTGCTGACCTCGACGTAGAGAAGGATAAAGAAAGCGTAATCCTCAATACAATCAATGCTTATGTCAACTTATATAAAGCTGGCGTGACGGTAGATGTATTTAAAGATAACCTGGCACAATCCGAACACCGGGACTCTGTATTTTCAAGGCTGGAGCAAAATGGACTATTAGCTAGAAACGATTTATTGAAATCTGAATTGCAAACTTCAAATATTGAACTGACGCTACTTGATGCACAAAATAATTTGAAAATAGCTAATGTGAACATGGATCTGATGATTGGCATGCCTGAAGCCACCGTGATCCATACTGACGCGATGGGATTTGATAAAGACTTTGCGGTGAAGACGATAGATGATTACGAACAAATTGCATTAAAAAACCGAAAAGACATACGTGCTCTTTCTTTTAGAAAAAAAGCAGCTACAACTGGCATCGCGATAGCCAACGCCGACCAATATCCAACCATCGCATTAACCGGCGGATATATCGCAGCGGATATACCTCACCTGATTAGAATTACCAATGCAGTAAACGTTGGTATTGGTTTTAAATACAATCTCTCATTCTGGAAATCCAAATCGCAAATATCAGAAGCCAGGTCAAAAGAAAAAGAATTGATAGCAGATGAAGTACAAATGGCTGATGGCGTAAGGCTACACGTCAACCAGGATTTTGAAAACTTTTTATTAAGCCAGAGAAAAATTGAGGTGTATAATAAGGCCGTTACCCAGGCGGAAGAAAATTACCGGATCACTAAAAATAAATATGATAATGCGCTGGTCAACACCACAGATCTTTTAGAGGCAAATGTATCGTTGCTTCAATCAAAAATAAACCTGGCTGTTGCTAAGGCTGATGTGTTATTGGCTTATAGCAGGCTGTTGGAAACATCAGGAATTATAGAACAAATAATTAAATAAAAGCGGTAAATACATTTTATGCAACCAGAAAAAGATAAAGAAAAAGCAAGCGCTGAACCAAAGAAAAGTAGCAAAGTTTTTTTGATAATATTAATATTGATGATACTACTCGGCGGTTGGTTTGGTATTACCAAGTATATACATGCCCAGCACCATGAAGAAACGGACGATGCACAGATCGAAGCCGATATGAATCCGATAATTCCACGTGTTTCAGGCTATGTAGAAGAAATAAGGGTTAAAGACAATCAGCAGGTGCACAAAGGCGATACATTGATTAAAATAGATGACCGCGATTTAAAAATAAATTTAGAACAAGCTGAGGCTGCACTGGCAACAGCAGAAAATAACGTGGCTGCAAGCCGGGCCAACACAACAGCAGCGCACTCCAGTATTGCTACATCTCGCGAGGGAGTAGCTACTATTGAAGCGCAGATAGCGGCCGCCCAGGTGAAGTTAACAAGAGCTACACAGGATTACGATCGTTACGCAAATCTTATCCGGGATCATTCGATCACACAGCAGCAGTTTGAGCAGGCGCAGGCTGCTAAAGACATGGCACAGAAAGATTTATTGATTCTTCAACAACAAAAGAGGCAGGCAGGATCTCAAACCGGTGTAGTTACTTCTCAATCCAAGGCTACCGCTCAATCAATAGGAGTAGCAGAATCGATGGTAAAACAGAGAGAAGTAGAGGTGGAAGAAGCAAAACTCAAACTTTCATATACGATCATCACTGCACCTGAAGACGGAAGGCTGTCAAGAGTAAATGTGCAGGAAGGGCAATTGTTACAGGCAGGACAGTCCTTGTTCAACATTGTACGCGGTAAGAAAATATGGGTAGTTGCGAATTTTAAAGAAACTCAAATTCGTAAAATGGCTGTAGGGCAAAAGGTAACTATCAATGCAGATGCGTTTCCCAGGCATGATTTTCAAGCCAACCTCTCATCATTTTCTCCGGCTACAGGCGCTAAGTTCTCTTTGTTGCCGCCGGATAATGCGAGTGGTAATTTCGTAAAGGTTGTACAACGGCTTCCTGTGAAAATTGAATTCAATAATCCATCCGATTCCTTGCTGGAAAGGCTGAGACCGGGCATGAATGTGAACGTAGATGTTCATCTCAATTAATTTAGCCTGACAAAGGGGTAGCTCAATTATGATGCAACAACAAAATTCTTTAGTAGAATACGGTACAAGACGGATCATTGTTACTATTACTGCAGTTACAGCAGCGCTACTGGAAATTGTAGATACCACTATAGTAAATGTGGCCATCACTGATATGAAAGGTAACCTGGGTGCAACACTCACCGAAATAGGATGGGTGGTTACTGCTTATGCAATCGGTAATGTGATTGTCGTACCTATGACGAGCTGGCTCTCACAGCAGTTTGGACGCCGTAATTATTTTGCAGCTTCCATCATGATTTTCACTGTGTTTTCATTTTTATGTGGTAATGCTACAGGCATCTGGGAACTGGTTATTTTTCGTTTTTGCCAGGGATTAGGCGGCGGTGCATTACTGGTAACATCTCAAACTATTATCACTGAGAGTTATCCTATAGAAAAAAGAGGAATGGCACAGGCGATATATGGCCTTGGCGTAATTATCGGCCCGACATTAGGCCCACCCCTTGGTGGTTATATTGTAGATCATTTTAACTGGCCCTATATTTTTTATATTAATATTCCGATTGGTATTGTTGCCACTTTATTAACCTTACAATTTATAAGGAGTCCTAAATTCCAGGAAAAAACATCCACGAAAAACATAGATTTTTTGGGTATTATTTTATTGGCAATAGCAGTGGGTTCACTTCAATACGTTTTAGAAAAAGGGCATGATGATGATTGGTTTAATAATAATATTATTGTGCTGCTGTCGGTGGTTTCTGTTTTTGGTATTTTCTTTTTTATCTGGCGGGAGCTTACTTATAAAAATCCAATAGTAGAACTGCGGGTGTTAAAAAATGGAAACCTGAGGATCGGAACTATTTTATCATTTATATTAGGTTTCGGCTTGTACGGCTCCACATTTGTTATTCCTTTATATACACAGACCACACTTGGCTGGACTGCGGAAGACGCCGGCCTCCTTTTTATTCCGTCAGGTATAGCCACTGCCTTCATGATGCCTGTAATAGGTAAGCTTTTAGAACGGGGTGTTAAACAACAATACCTGGTAGCAGGAGGCCTTATCATCTTTTTTCTGTATAGTTTGTGGGCCTATAAAATTCTTACACCGGATACTCCTTCTGAATCATTCTGGTGGCTGCTGATGTTTCGTGGTTTTGGGTTGAGTATGTTGTTTATTCCCATTACTACCCTGGCGCTTTCTACGTTACATGGCCAGGCCATAGGGCAGGGCGCAGCATTTACAGGCATGATGCGCCAACTGGGAGGTTCTTTTGGAATTGCAGTAATTACTACGTTCCTTGCAAGGCAGAACATGGTTCATCGTGTAGACCTCATAAGCAAATTGGATGTTACCAATCCGGTTGTACAAAACAGAGTTCTTATGATGCAAAATGGTTTTATAAGTAAGGGGATGACTCCGGATTTAGCACTAAAGAGCGCTTATCAATCATTAGACTTTTCTATTATGAGACAATCTATGGTATTGTCTTACATGGATGTTTTTCTATATATAGGCATACTTTTTCTGATCTGTGTTCCTTTTGTATTATTAATAAAAGGTAACAGGAATAAAAAAGCAGCCGTGGCGAGCGCTATGCACTAAAGATTTTATTTGATCTAAGAAGATTATAAATATTATATCAATCCAACAAACCAATAACTTCGTTCTTATATTTGTGCAATTTTAAAATAAGATTAAACCATTGAGTAATATAACTAAAGAAAGAAAGGCTTTTTTCAAAAG
>JBDTJI010000126.1:0-8307 GCA_039935935.1 Ginsengibacter sp.
ATCAAAAAGGAAGACTCATTTTCACTTTCACATCATTGGCATACGCCGTTAAGAAAGGTGTAGATAAAGGCCCCGGAAAACCGCCAATAGAAGGGATGGAAAAGCTGGCAGATTTGGCTCACAAGCACGATATTCCGGTAACCTGGTTGACTGATGTGACTACAGGAACGGCTATGAAAGATAAGATTGATGGATGGCACAAGAAGTTTGGAGACGATATCGGGGCTTCAGTCAGGGGTTTGAACGATAGGGACGCACTGAAAGTACTTTTCGCGTGGTCAGAAGTTAATATTGTGGAATC
Organism: Ginsengibacter sp.; assembly: GCA_039935935.1. Classification (GTDB taxonomy): domain Bacteria; phylum Bacteroidota; class Bacteroidia; order Chitinophagales; family Chitinophagaceae; genus Ginsengibacter. Next base: position 302 of record JBDTJI010000126.1, read on the forward strand.
GGGGCATGACATTAATGAAACTAAGACGGCTAAAAGCTTAGATTATTCTGCTATTTGGGGATCTTGTTGGGAGCAGGATGGAGTAGATGGAATTTCAGATAAAGGTACCCCCTGGGGGCTGTTTTATGTCTCAGACGAAAACTATAAAATACCCGCATTAAAAGGCAAGGGACCGGTATCATTCGAGTGGACAGCCCGTGATCTGCTAAAATCGCTCCATTCAGGGAGGCCAACGATTTATTCGTGCGATCCCAATGATGTAGCCAGGGCAGGCCTATGTTCCGGCGAAGATATTTCGTACTTGCAAACATTCTTTGATAATTATATCAGGAATATTGCTAACAACAAATTTGTTTTTTTTCAGCAACAACAAGAGTCACATGAAATGCAATACGATGGGAAGATTTTCACCGTTTACAATCAGGAGGATATTGATGAGACAGCAAAAATACTGGATAGTTTTTTCACCTACGTAAAATCGTTTGGTGATTTGGTTGAATATAAAACTCTACCTGAAGCTATGCAACTATATAATAATAATTTCAATGAAACGGAACCTTCGGTCATGCTATTTGATGATGTTCCGGTTAAAGAAATTCCCTTGTGGTATGGCCGGCAGAACAGAACCAGAGGACCATGGCCTACAACGCTGCTTTATTATGATAAAGAATGCCAATTAGCTTTTATAGAGGGGAAATTTGAGCCCATCTTGATCAGGGATTATATTCACAACAGACAAGTAATAGATCCGCGACATTATAGCATTGCCTATGAGGAAAAACCTTCTGTAAAAATTGATATTCCGTGGCGGCCCGTAGAGCTAACCGAAATTCCGGTTGAAATAGAAGCGAATAAAGAAATACCTTATGGCGTTACCTTTTGGTATGACTACAACCGATATAAGATTAAAAACGTTGACGGAGCAGAACTTATTGGCCCAATAGAAAATAAGGTTGCCTTATTGAGATTGAATCTTAGAAAGGGAATGAATAAAATAGTGATTCACCTGGAAAAACAATAGTGACTTAAAGATGTGTATATCTTATTTTATTTTTTTTGAATCAAAAAAAAATTGTTCTTTTGTCCTTACATTTTTCGGAATATTACTGCAAAAAAGCACTATCCATTCGTCAGTTTATTAAAATTAACAATATAACCTTTGCCTACTTTTATCTTTTTACATAAATATTTTTCCGGCTGATAATAAAAAGAAGAGAAAATTAAATTGCTTTTGAATAACAAGTAATCCCGTATTTTTTGTAAAAAACTAATGAGAATCAATACGATTGTTAGAAAATTATCACGAATGCCTCATTCGATCTAAGCTGAGCCAGGGAGGTGTCTTTTTCATGCAAATGAGAAACGTTATCTTAAAATCAAACAATAAATGGATCAATCAGAACAAACTTCATTACACCAAACTACAATATCTGCTGCCAACCAAACAGGAGTTTCAATTTCTCAGAGACTATACTCCCTGGATGCCCTCAGAGGTTTTGATATGTTATGGATTATTGGTGCCGACAGCTTTTTTCACAAACTTTCAGACACAACCAATTCTCCATTTTGGGGTGCTATTGCTAACCAGTTATCGCATCCTGCGTGGAATGGCTTTCATTTCTATGACCTGATTTTCCCCATGTTTCTATTCATCGCGGGGGTAGCTACTCCTTTTTCAATTGCCAGTCGGTTGAAAAAAGGAAGTACAAAACAAGAAGTCCTTTTTCACGTAATTAAAAGAGGTCTTATCCTGGTCTTGTTGGGGATCATTTATAATAATGGCCTTAAAATACAACCGGTTTCAGATATGCGTTTTGGGAGCGTTCTGGGTCGGATTGGATTGGGCTACATGTTTGCTAATATCATTTTTTTATATACCAAAAGAACCGGGCAGATCATTTGGTTTTGTGCTTTATTGATTGGTTATTGGCTGATGTTAAAGTTTAATTCAGCTCCCGGTTTTCCAGCAGGCGACCTGACCATGCAGGGGAATTTTGCTTCCTACTTAGATCGTTTGATTCTACCCGGACGTCTGTATGAGAAGATACACGATCCTGAAGGCCTGATTTCTGCCATTCCCGCCATTGGTACAGGACTGTTAGGTATCCTCACAGGCAGTTTCTTAAAAAATAGTACTTATGCCCCCGGTAAAAAGGCGTTTTGGATGGCTATTTCAGGAGTAATATCACTCGTGCTGGCTCAAATATGGAATCTGGATTTCCCGATCAATAAAAACCTCTGGACGAGTTCTTTTGTACTTCAAACAGGTGGCATTAGCCTATTGTTACTGTCGTTGTTTTATTATATTATTGATGTACGGGGATATAAAAGCTGGGCCTTTTTCTTTAAAGTGATCGGCATGAATTCGATACTGATCTATATATCGGGACATTTTATTAGCTGGTCCTATACCAATAATGCATTTTTTCAATGGCTGGGACAATTAATCGGGGAACCATTTAATGCGGTTGTCCTCGCGGCTACCTATGTAGGCATAAAATGGTTATTTCTTTACTTCCTGTTCAAAAAGAAAGTATTTTTGAAAGTGTAAGAAAATTGTTTCATATGTTGATAAGAAGATTTGCTTTTTCTTAATCTTAAATCAGTTTATTAATAAACGTAAACAACCATAAGGGCTCTGTAAATCAATCAGAACTTCATTTATACATTGTTATCATTTTCACAGAATAATGCATTGAATATGAAAAAGATTAAAGAAGAGTCTTTAACGCGCAGGAATTTTTTAACCCGTACGGCTGCACTTTCTACATTTTTCATTGTCCCTCGTTCTGTTTTAGGCGGAAAGGGATATACTCCTCCCAGCGATCGCGTTACTTTAGGTTTTATTGGCAACGGACGACAGTCACACGATTTATTAGACTTTTTTGTTGATACTAAAGAAGTTCAAATACTGGCTGGCAGTGATGTGTATGAAGTCAAGCGCAATTATTTTAAATTACGGGTGGATGTAGCTCAATCAGATAGCAAGAAAGGGTGCGATGTTTACAACGATTTTCGCGAGTTGCTTAATCGTAAAGATATAGATGCGGTGGTTATTGCTTCTCCTGATTACTGGCATGCAGTCCATACATTAAGAGCGGCCGAAGCAGGTAAAGATATTTATGGTGAAAAGCCTTTGGCACATACCATTGATGAAGGTAGAGCTATGGTCACAGCAGTAAGTAAATACAAGCGCATTTTTCAAACAGGGAGTATGCAACGCTCCTGGCCTGAATTCAGGCAAACAGCGGAGCTGGTACGTAATGGCTATATTGGAGATATTAAGACGATAAAAGTTAGTGTTGGCGGACCACCTGTCGATTACGATCTGCCAAAGGAAAAATTACCCGAAGGGTTAGATTGGGATCTATGGTTAGGACCTAATTCATATTATCATTATAATAGTCAACTGGCTCCCACTCTACCTTTTAAAATTTGGGGAAAATGGAGAAATTATAAACCTTTTGGGGGTGGGGAAATGGCTGATTGGGGGGCGCACATGTTTGATATAGTGCAATGGGCCCTGGACATGGATCGCAGCGGTCCAACAAATATCATACCTCCGAATGGTAAGGAATATCCTTTCTTAACTTATCGCTACGCTAATGGTATTACCATGACACATGAAGATTTTGGTAAATGGAATGCCATCCGCTTTGTAGGAACCAAGGGTCAGATTGATGTTCAGCGAAATAAATTGGAAACTTCTCCTGCTACCTTAGCAGATTACAAAATCGGGCCGAATGAAAAACATGTGTACTACAGCGATAATCATTATAAAGACTGGCTAAATGGAATTAGAAAAAGAACACAGCCTATTTGCGATGTGGAAACAGGCCATCGGTCAGGATCAGTTTGCAGCCTCGGCAACATTGCTTATGAATTAAAGAGACCTTTGGAATGGGATCCAATAAAGGAAAAATTTATTAACGATATTGAGGCAGACAAACTTATCGGCAGAGAAATGCGGAAACCCTGGACTTTATAAGTAACGTTTGCGGGGAAGTTAATTAAAGCGATGCCTGTCCTCCTTCCGCGACGATTAGTTATTACGCCGACACTATCAAATCTTCAAGATATTTTTTTGTCCTCAATAGATAATCTTTACTTGCACCGGATAGCTCAAACTCAATGGTAAGTGCACCTTTGAAGCCTATTTTTTTCAGTGTAGAAACTATTCCTTTAAAATCAACTTGTCCCTCGGGGACAGGCACCTCTTTTCCCAATTTATATGGATTAGTCGGATATTCTCCATCTTTTGCATGTAATGACCTCACATACTTACCGAGAATTTGTAATCCATCCAAGGGATTAGCTTTGCCATACATTACCAGGTTGGCTACATCATAATTTACAAACAAGTTCCCGGTACCAATATCGGTAATGGCTCGAAGAAGAGTTATTGGTGTCTCCTGTCCGGTTTCAAAATAAATGTCTATTCCTTTACTTAATGCATAGTTACCAAGATCTTTCATCAGGGCAACGAACTCTACATAAAGAATATCTCTTGGATCTTCAGGAATAAATCCAAAGTGCGCATGTACCGCCGGAATACCCACTTCTTTACAAAAGTCAATTCCTTCCCTAAGCCTGGCAATCCGCTCTGGCCGGTACTCACGGGGTATCAGACCGATTGTTGACGGGCCATCTAAAAAATCATATACATATTTTCCAGGCCCCATACAAATAAGCGTAGTCGGTGTTATCTTATATTCTTTTAAAGTTGCTGATAACCGTTTGGCGAGTCCAGAAGAATAGTTTTTAATATTGAGTTGACATGTCGGGAATCCCAAATCCCTGACTATTTTTAAATCTTCCTCAGGATTATCCGCTCTTGAAATGACACCGACAGAGATGCCATCAGGCGATCCATTACCCTTTACAACTTTTTCTAAACTTGTAATACCTGCATTACTATAAGCAGATAAAATACCAGGAATGCCTGTAAGTAATGCTGCAGAATAAATAAACTTCCGCCTTTTTACTGTTTTCATTATTTATTTTTAGAAGAATGAGATTAATTGGTTATCTCGTTTGCAAATAGCGAATGTCGTGATATATTTCCTTAATGAACAAAAAGATTAATACCATTATTCAAAATAGCTAATCAATTTTTCTTTGATTTTGTCAGGTATTCCACATCGTTTCATTGTTTTTGCATCCACACAATATAAAGTCACTTCTCCCGTATTGAGTAACTTATCTTGTTCATTAAATATTTCACTATGAAAAATAATTTTATGGTGAACAGGCATTTCTCTTATTGTTGTTGACACAGTAATTAGATCGTCGTATAAAGCAGGCCGTAAAAACCGGCTATGGATTTCCGTAACCACCAGCAGTACACCAGCCGCTTCTATTTCTTTGTAGGTGCAACCAAGGCTGCGCAAGGCTTCTGTTCGCCCTATTTCATAAAATTGTGCATAGTGAGCGTGATATACTACACCCATTTGGTCAGTCAGCGCGTAATGAACTCTTATTTGATTTTTAAAATTAAACATGTTTACCTGATTGTTCAAGAAAAATCAAAGATCGCTTTTATAGTAATTTCTTAGCCAAATATCTGTAAAGGAATTTCGAAAGATCCCTCGCATTTGTGATAATAATGTAATACTTAAAGCTGAATTGAATGCAGATATTTTAAGGAAACTTCAAAGGATTATTGAAATAATATAATGAATCGTTTACGTCGTGAAAGCTTTATCAATAGTGGGTGTGTTCGAATCGACTTTACGATTATTCTAAGGAATCCGCTGTTACAAGGGTAGCCACTACGTGGCAATAACAATGTAGAAATATTCTTCTACAAACAGGTAGTGCCTACTGCACATAGCAGCCTTATTCGCTTGTGTTATAACCCATTAAAACATCATATCAAACTAATCGCAATTCATTCACCACGACTTATCCGCTTTATTCTATGAAATAATTTACTTTCCTTTATTCCTACGGAGAAGGAAGTAATTTATCATTAAGAATTAATGATATTCGGTAAAAATCTTATTGATTAGATGCTTCTTTTTCTGCGTCCGCCTTCATTTTATCATTAGCTGTAATCAGGAATTCAACTCTCCTGTTTTGAGCCATTCCTTCAACAGTGTCATTGCTGTAACCAGGAGCTGATTCACCAAAACCCTTTGTGGTCATGCGTGATGCGGCTATACCATTTTGAAGTAAGTAATCCTCCACAGAAGTGGCGCGTCTTACGGATAATGCCATGTTATAATCATCAGCTCCGCGGCTATCTGTGTGCCCCTGAATTTCAATATTAGTGTTGGGGTATTTATTAAGAACAGTTATTAAACTATTTAAATTCTTTTTCGCAGCACTACCTAAATCAGCTTTAGAAAACTCAAATAGGATCTTCTCATTAAATTCTACTTTGATACCTTCTTCCACCCTCTCAACTTTTGCACCCGGAATATCATTCTTAATATCTTCTGCTTGTTTATCCATATCACGGCCAATAATAGCCCCGGCTGTCCCGCCAACTACTGCACCGATAATAGCACCCAAAGTCTTATTCCCGGCAGCTTTTCCTATGATGGCGCCTCCCACTGCTCCGGCAGTACCACCTATTGCTCCTCCTTTTTGAGATTTGGTTGCATTACATCCCATAATTAAAAATGACACTATTGCCAATCCAAAAGCTAAATTTCTCATATGTTTTATCATTATATCTATTTTATTCTTCCCTCGTTCCAAACATTGTACCAACATTCTATAACGGATCAGACAAATGCATTTCTTCTTCCATTATAAAGAAAGTTTTTAGTCATTAAAATATTTTTTCTCAATTGAAAAATCAACAAACGGATATTCCTTTTCCATTTTTTGAATACTTAAAAGCTGGGCCTGAATAAATTTTTTATGTGCATCACTCTCTTTTAAAAATGGACGATGATTCACAGCACTCATAATATTTTTTATCTGTTCTAAAGCCTTTTTACTTGCTTCATCCAATAATGAATTACAAAATTTTTCAAAAACGAAATGGATGGCAATATCGTTGGGATGAACAAGGTCGCTTTTGTAAAAACGATAATCCCGCAACACATCTGTTACCAATTCATAAGACGGAAAATAAAAACAATTATTTTTCTCGTTGATATGGTTATGAACTGCTTCTATAAGCCGGCTTTTACTTCGATTATTTTCTATAATACCATCTTTCACGTGTTTTACAGGGCTAATCGTAAAAATTATCTTTACATGCGGGTTGAATATTTTTAATTTGTGCAGTACTTGTAAAAGCGAAAAAGTAATTTCTTCTATAGCCAATAATTTTTTTCTAAAAATGGATGAAGGTGCTTTATGACAATTGGCTACCGGCTGGTTATTTTGTTTCAATTGATATTGGTAAGAGGTTCCTAAAGTGATAATCAGCAGATTTGCATTTGCTAAAAAGCGATGTGCTGAAGATTGAGATTGATTTATTTTTGACAGAACTTCATCTTTCTTTACACCCGAAAAAGCTGAATGATGCTTCCAGCTATGCCACAGTCCGTTTAATTCAAAGAGGTCGTTATCAGTAATTGGTTTGTTATCAATGTAGGAAGTCAATGCCTCTGAAATACTTATTGGATCATATAAAATTCCATTTGGGTTTTGAAGAATATTGAATTTTAATTCGCTCATTTTATTTCCAATTTCTTCTGAAAAGCAAGATCCCACCAACAAAATTTTATCAGCATAAGAAATCTTAAAAGGATAAGGCGGCAGTTGGAAGGGTAAAATAAAATCCATTAAATAAAAATTTTTGTGGCCATTTCACCGGCCTTTCTAAATGCGTCTTCATCAATAGGATTAAGTATTTCTAATTGTTTAAAATAGGGTATCATCAGTTCTGTGTCCATGTTTCCTATCAGTTCGTCTTCAACCATCGGGCATCCTCCAAAACCCTTTATAGCTCCATCAAAACGGCGACATCCGCTTTGTAGCGCAGCATCTATTTTTTGTTGCCACTCCGCGTGCATAGAGTGAAGATGCACTCCTGTTTCTATATC
>JBDTJI010000127.1:0-20952 GCA_039935935.1 Ginsengibacter sp.
AAATGCAGATCTTAGATTCTGTTCAGAGAGACGGATTCATGCAGTATACCGTACAATTTTATTGGACACCCAACGAACAGACAAAGGGTTACCTGTTAATACCTGAAGGCAATGGCAAAAAGCCAGCCGTGATAACGGTTTACTACGAGCCAGAAACCGCAGTTGGATGGGGGAAGGCGGATAACCCTAATCGTGACTTTGCTTATCAACTGGCAAAGAGAGGATTCGTGACGCTCTCACTTGGAACTACCGAAGCCACAAAAGAAAAAACTTATTCATTATACTATCCCAGCATAGAGCATGCAAAGGTAGAACCCTTATCCATGCTGGCTTGCGCAGCAGCCAATGCATGGTATGTTCTTTCTAAAGTTCCCCAGGTAGATTCTTCACGCATCGGAATTATGGGACATTCTTTTGGTGGTAAATGGTCCATGTTTGCTTCTTGCCTGTTCGACAAATTTGCCTGCGCTGTATGGTCCGATCCCGGAATTGTATTTGATGAATCCAGGCCCGATATTAATTATTGGGAACCCTGGTATTTAGGCTACTATCCCAAACCATGGAGAAACAGGGGAATGATCACTAAAGACAATCCTGCGAAAGGACTCTATCCTAAATTAGTAGCCGAAGGTTATGACTTGCAGGAATTGCATGCATTAATGGCACCACGTCCATTTCTTGTTTCGGGAGGTTCTGAAGACACCCAGAAACGATGGATACCTTTGAATCATTCTATTGCCGTGAATCATTTATTGGGATATAAGAATAGAGTAGCAATGACTAATCGGCCAAATCATTCTCCCACTCCTGAATCTAACGATATAGCCTACCTGTTTTTTGAACATTTTTTGAAATAGAAATGATGCTGATATAAGATTAAAAAACAGGAACTATGAGATAACCCGAAAGCGTCAAGACAATAAAAAACGAAAGGCTAAACTTAAAACATTAAGTAATGAACAATAGTTAAGTTTTCCCTTAATGAACCTTAACTTCTTAATGATTAAACGAAATCATTCTTAACGGTTATCTTCTGCAAAATACTTGTGAAAATAAGGAATGGTTTCTATGCCTTTATTAAAGTTTTCAATTCCATATTTTTCATTAGGTGAGTGAAGATTGTCGCTGTCAAGGCCAAAGCCCATAAAAATTATTTTTGCCTTTAATTGTTCTTCCAGGATGGTGGAAATAGGGATGCTGCCACCACCTCGTACCGGCACAGGACTTTTTCCAAAAGTAGTTTCTATCGCCTTTGCGGCTGCTTTATATCCTTTACTGTCTATTGGAGTGAGATAGGGTTCGCCCCCATGATGTTCAAATGCTTTCACAGTTACTGTATCAGGAGCAATTGAAGTAAAATAATCGATCAACTTTTTAGTCATCTTTTTAGAAGATTGATTGGGAACCAATCTTGCAGAAATTTTTGCGGTGGCTTTTGAGGGCAATACTGTCTTGGCTCCTTCTCCTAAATAACCACCCCATATTCCATTTACCTCAAGTGTTGGCCTAATACCCGTTCTTTCATTGGTAGTATATCCCTTCTCCCCCCACAATTCTTTTACGCCTGTTTCTTTTTTATATTCGTCTTCATCAAAAGGAGCTTTGCCCATTAAATCTCTTTCTTCTGAAGAAATCTCTGATACATCATCGTAAAACCCGGGTATTGTGATATGATTATTTTCGTCGTGGCAGCCAGCTATCATTTTCGCGAGAACTGTTATCGGATTGGCAACTGCACCTCCATAAGTACCGCTATGCAAGTCTCTTCCCGGTCCGGTCACTTCTACTTCAATATAGGACAAGCCCCTTACGCCAATATCCAGTGAAGGTGTTTGCAAACTAATCATCGAACTATCACTGATCAGAATAACATCGGCCTTTAAAATATCTTTATGCGCCGCAACAAACTTTCCAAGATTAGGTGAGCCAATTTCTTCTTCTCCTTCGATTAAAAATTTAATATTTGTACACATCGTGTTAGTCTGTATCATTGTTTCAAGTGCCTTGATGTGCATGAAGAACTGGCCCTTGTCATCTGCAGAGCCACGTGCATATACTTTTCCACCCTTAATCACGGGCTCAAAAGGATCACTTTCCCACAGGTCCAGCGGCTCTACCGGCTGCACATCATAATGTCCATATACCAATACAGTAGGTTTATCCGGATCAATTATCTTCTCAGCAAAAATTACCGGAAATCCATCTGTGGACAATACTACTGCCTTGTCTGCTCCGGCCTCCAATAACGATTCTTTTACAGCATCTGCACATTTTGTCATATCATCTTTATGATCCTTCTTGGCACTTACAGAAGGAATTCGTAAAAGATCCATCATCTCATTTAAGAATCTTTCCTTATTATTTTCATGATAATCTTTCCATTCTTTCATAATTACTTTTATATTTATAGATGTGAATTGAACGAATTTTAAACCTTTTGAAGGTAGATACCGACCGCCTTAAAATTAACCTATTTCGTAAAAATTAACGCTTTTATATTTGGTTTTCAATGTAAGATTCCTTTACATTTGCACCAGATTGCTTTTCAATTTATCAGCCTTTGTTTTAGTTATATCTTATGGATGTTTCTACTGCAAAGGCTGAGACAATTTAAAGATGTTCGCTTTCCGGTTTTACTTTAAAAAACAAATGGCTTTCCTTTTCAGTAACCCGCTGTCCGGCAAGGTAACTAGCGTTCATTAGTTGAAAAAAAAATACTACTTGTTCTTTTTTTAATCTTATTAATCAATCGGTAATAATATTCTTTATTAAATAGCTGTGAATCGTGCATGGCCTTATAAGTAAGGAAAAAGCCAACCGGTGAAAGTACAATTACAGGCAGCCACATGCCTATGATTGGAACCAGGACATGGTCTTTTGTAAATTTCTCCCCGAAAATATTTAGCAGATAAAAAATCATAAAAAATAAAAGTGCCACCACCAAAGGCATGCCCAGCCCACCTTTCCTGATAATAGACCCCAGAGGGGCCCCTATGAAGAACAAAACCAGGCAGGCTATTGAAAGAGATAACTTTTTGTGCCACTCTATCTGATGTTGTGTTGTATCGTTTCTCTGGCTTTTATAATCGGAACTTGCAATCTCCAGGAAGTTACGTGTGTTGGCAATTTCACTGAGTGTTTGGTTATTTATGCTGGTTTGTAAACTATCAGGAATCAGCGCATCAAATGAAGTTATTTTTTTGGCAACAATTTTTTCAACAGTCTTCTCCATTCCTGGTTCTACAACTGTACTGTCTTTAAATCTCGAATACTTTATGTACATCGTAAGCCCTTTACGGTTTTGTTTGAAAAGCGAATCAGGAACTTTCTTCAAAGAATCAAGGTCAACATTTAGCTGACGCATAGTTTTCATGCGAATATTATTCATAAAAAGACTGTCGGATGTCTTTTTAAGGTTGAGTTGGCTCAGATCGAATAATTTATTGTATTCTTTAAAGCCTAAATTGATGAATTCATTTTTTTGAGGATTAAAACCTCCCTTTTCCTCATACCTGTTTCCATTTTGTAGATGAAATTCAAGAAATTTCTTATCATCACTCATGGTCATTTTTCCGCTTTCAGAAATAATAGTATTATCCTGGATTCCATTTGATTGTTCATAAATAAGTACGTCATGGAGCGTACTTTTATCTTTATCTTTCTTATTTACCAATATAGAAAATCCGCTGAAACCATTATAAAAGATACCATCTTTTAAATCGAATGCAGGGCTTTTTTCATAGATATCATGATAAATTACAGCGAATTTTAAATTAGCCACAGGGGCAATATAATTGGCAAAGAAAAATGCAACGCCCGAAAGTAAAATAGTTATGAAAAACAAGGGCCGCATAAAGCGAAGCAAAGAAACGCCCGACGATTTGATAGCAACCAATTCAAAATTTTCACCAAGTTTTCCAAATGTCATTATGGATGAGATAAGAATAGAGATAGGCATGGCAAGGGTTACCAATGTCGCACTCGCATAAATCAAGAATTGAGTCAAGGTTAAAATATCCAATCCTTTACCCACCAGGTCATCAATGTATTTCCACAAAATCTGCATCATGAATACAAAAAGCGTTATAAAAAAAGTGGCAATAAAAGGCCAGATAAAAGCTTTCAGTATAAGTTTGTCAAGTTTTTTAAACATGTAGATTGCAAACGGTTGAACTCTTTGTAGTATATTTCAAATATGAATAAAGAAGCAAAAATACATCTTTCACCACTCGAATCAGAACTTGTCAATAATACCGAATGGATTTTCACAAAACAAATTATCATAAAAAAAGTACAGCATATTCTTGGTGATTTGCACACTTATTACCAGCAAATAATACAACAGGAAAAAGACCTTCTTCCTCACATATTTCAGACACCAGGTGGGAAAATTACAAAAGGAGAAAATTATCAGGGCCTACCCTATCTTATTCTTGATTACCCCGCTATATTTAGCAAAGAAGATATTTTTGCAGTTAGAACTATGTTTTGGTGGGGTAATTTTTTTAGTATTTCTCTCCACGTATCAGGAAAATATCTTTTGCAATTTCAAAATATTCGAGAATTGCTTGAGAGTTTAGCCAAAAAAGAGTTTTTCATTTGTGTCAATGACAAAGAATGGGAGCACCATTTCCAGCCTGATAATTACTGTATGGTGAATGACTTAAGTGAGGAGGATATTATAGGCCTGGGTAAAAATGGCTTTTTTAAAATGAGTAAAAAAATTGAATTGAATCAGTGGGATTCTATTGTTGTCTTTTTAACACAATCATTTCGAGAGATAATTGAATTCATAAAAATCAGCTTCCCAATCGATGAAAGAGTTCCTTGATCTGAGTTTCCCACAATTGACTTTGGTCTTTAATATCCTTTTTTTCAGCAAAGTCATGTATAATGAGAATAGTTTGGCTGGTAACTTCAGATTTGTCAATACTGAATTCAAAAAATTCATCCTTGGGAGAATCAACCCAGTGAAAGCGGATCATTTTATTTTCTTCTTTCTCCATTACTTCTGCCTCTTCTGCTGCGCCGGACCACGAAAAACTAAAAACCCCATCACTATCTTCTACTTTATCTGCAAACCATTCCTGTAGTCCGGAAGACGTAGATAAAAATTCATACAGTATAGCAGGAGAACATCTTACGGGGTATTCAACCGTATATTTTATTTTCTTACTCATTTTATAATTTAATCACAAAAAGATTATTTGCAATAATAGAAAATAAATTAACTACCCGGCCAGATTTATCTTTTTTTTATTAATTTTTTTTAAAAAATCCTTCTTTTTTTAGTAAAACCCTGATTTCAGGTAATAAATATGTATACTATTTTTTTTGAGACATACTTTAATAGACACATTTAACGTTTGCTATTGCGTAAAACATTCTCAATATAACACCTAACCACGTTAATTAATCTCATTATGAGCATGCGACAGTTAAAGATTTCAAAATCTATCACTAACCGGGAAAGCGAAAGCCTCGAAAGATATTTACAGGAAATCGGCAGGGTAGACCTCATCAGTCCTGAGGAAGAAGTGAAATTAGCACGTCTTATCAAACAAGGTGACCAAAAAGCCTTGGACAGGCTTACAAAAGCTAATCTTCGTTTTGTAGTTTCGGTCGCCAAGCAATACCAAAACCAGGGGCTTACCCTATCTGATCTTATCAATGAAGGGAATCTCGGATTGATAAAAGCTGCCCAGAGATTTGATGAAACACGTGGGTTCAAATTTATTTCTTACGGTGTATGGTGGATTCGCCAAAGTATCATGCAGGCACTTGCAGAGCAATCCAGAATCGTAAGACTACCATTAAATAAAGTAGGTTTAACCAACAGGATCACCAGAGCCTATTCTCACCTGGAGCAGGAATTGGAGCGTCCACCTACCACCGAAGAATTGGCTGAATATCTCGAGGTGGAAGTTGAAGAAGTGGCTGCGACAATGAGCGTGGCAGCGAGGCATGTGAGTATGGATTCTCCATTAAGCGAAGGTGAAGAAAGTACTCTTATTGACGTGCTCGAAAATAGCAATGCCGACAGTGCAGATAAAAAAATAATATTTCAGGATTCTTTACGAATGGAAGTGCAACGTTCCCTAACCCTACTTACACCACGACAAAAAGAAGTGATCTGTTATTTGTATGGTATAGACGTAGAAGAACCTATGAGTCTTGAAGATCTCGGCGTAAAATATAACCTTACCCGTGAAAGAGTGAGGCAGATAAAAGATAAAGCGCTCGAAAAACTGCGAACCATTTCAGGATCAGGTCTTTTGAGAGAATATATGGGCGTATAGAAAATAAAGTTTTTTGTGTTGTAATTACAGGGTGAATGTCCGGGAGGATGTCCACTTTTTATTTTTAGGGCAAAAACTAATTTTTTGTAATGCCTGGTAAGGAAATTGGTTAAAATAATCAGCGCTTTAATTGCTTTATTTTATAATTGCTTTTTTACACGCGGCAAATTATTTCGGGATACTTTTGTATTCATCATGCAAGAATATTTTAAGGTAGGGAAATTAGCGGCAACTTTCGGCGTAGATGGCCAACTGGTATTTGAGCATAGTCTTGGAAAGAAAAGCCGGTTAAATGGATTGGAAGCTTTTTTTATAGAAGAAAAAAAAGATATTTTTATTCCGTATTTCATTGTATCAACTAAAATAAAAAATGATAAAGAGACCTATATAACGATTGATGGAATCAGATCTAAAGAAGATGCGCGCGTTCTTGTAAAGAAAGAGGTGTGGCTTGCTGAAAAAGATTTTAAAAAATTTGCTGTAGATACATCACCGATTTCATTGCTGGGTTTTACTATTATTAATAAAGAGATTGAAGTGGGACAGGTGACTGAAGTGATTGAGCAACCACACCAGTTAATATGCGTGGTAAAGACGGAAGATAAAGAAATGTTTATCCCTATTCATAAAGAATCTTTAGAGAAAATGGATAAAAAGAAAAGGAGACTGTACGTAAATCTTCCTGATGGATTATTAGAAATTTATAAAGATGCCTGATTTAAATTATACAACATTCTCTCAACAATGATTGCACACTTTGATCTCGATTCTTTTTTTGTTTCTGTTGAAATTTTAAAAGATCCTTCATTAATGGGTAAGGCTGTCATTGTAGGCGGACAAAATGAAAGAGGCATTGTAACTACATGTACTTATGAAGCCAGGAAATTTGGTATTCATTCGGCAATGCCAATGAAAACCGCCATGCGGCTGTGTCCCCATGCTATTGTTATTCCGGGAATGTATTCAGAATATAGCCGCTACTCTTCGTGGGTAACGGAGGTCATTGCTTCCAAAGCGCCTCTTTTTGAAAAAGCATCTATAGATGAGTTTTATATAGATCTGCAAGGAATGGATACTTTTTTTGATCCTCTAAAATGGACTATTGAGCTACGCAAGCTGATAACGAGCGAAACCGGCCTTCCTATCTCCTTCGGAATCGGTAAAAATAAAATGGTTGCTAAAATGGCTACCAATGAAGCGAAACCAAATGGGTATTTATACATCCCGTTGGGGAAAGAAAAAGAGTTTCTTGCACCACTTGAAGTAAATAAAATTCCCGGTGTGGGAGATCAAGCCAACCAGATTCTAAACTACCATTGCATAAAAATAATAAAAGATCTACATCATACTACTTCCGAACATTTAGGAAAACTGTTAGGAAAATGGGGATTTGAACTCTGGACAAAAGCGCAGGGAAATCATTTTTCAGTCATTTCCGGTTACCAGGAATCAAAATCTATCTCCAACGAAAATACCTTTCATGAAAATATAACAGAGGTTTCCGTTTTGCTGAATCAAATAGTTCGCATGACAGAATCTATTTGTTTTGAGCTCAGAAGAAAAGGAAAACTCGCAGGATGTGTTACTATCAAATTACGCTATCCTGATTTTGAAACAACTTCCCGGCAAGCGGGTATTCCACTTACTTCATCTGATGATGAAATCATCCTTGTTGCAAAAACTCTCTTTCATCAATTATATAAAAAAGGAAAACCTATAAGGCTGCTGGGAGTGCGCCTAAGTGATTTCAGCAATGATGTGATTCAAACAGATCTTTTTAATAATACAGAGAAAAAAAACCATTTGTATAAGGCACTTGATGGAGTGAAAAACAGGTTTGGCAAAAACAGTATTGTACGCGCTTCCGGAAAATAATTTCTTACTCTCTAATTATATCCTCCAAGGTCTTCTTTTCCAGAACTTTCAAGGTTGCATCTCTTGCTATCAGCATCATCTTTCTCATTCCGCAGGTACGCTCATCACAATCCTTGCACTTTTCATAAAAGTTTAAACTTACACAAGGCAGTAAAGCAATTGGCCCATTGATGATCCTTATTACAGTAGCAAGGTCAATTTTTTTAGGTGAAATTTTTAAAATATAACCCCCACCCTTTCCCTTCTTGCTTTCAAGCATGCCGGCATTTTTTAATTCCACAAGAATATTTTCCAGGAATTTCAACGGAATTCGTTGCTCAATGGAAATACTGGAAATCTTTACAGGACCTTTGCCGTATTCGAGCGCAAGATGAGCAAGCGCTCTAAAAGCATATTGTGTCTTTTTTGAAAGCATTTATCTATAGTTAATTGGCGGTGCTTATTGATAGATTAGAAACATTTGCAAATTTATAAAATAAATCCCTACTAATTTTGTAGGATATTGTATATTTGCAAAATCTTTTAATAATATAAATACAAACACATGAGTTTACAATTAGGCGATGCCGCCCCTGATTTTACAGCAGAGACTACTGAGGGTAAAATCAATTTTTACGAATTTCTTGGCGATGGCTGGGGAGTACTTTTTTCTCATCCTGCAGATTTTACTCCTGTTTGCACTACCGAATTGGGTAGAATGGCGTCATTACAAAAAGAATTTGAAAAACGCAATACAAAGATACTTGCGGTAAGTGTTGACCCTTTGGATAAGCACTTTGGATGGCAAAAGGATATCAATGAAACCCAGAAGGTTAACGTTGAGTTTCCAATAGTAGCAGATGAGGATAGAAAGGTTGCCAACCTGTACGGCATGTTGCATCCAAATGTTTCTACCACTTTTACTGTGCGGTCATTGTTTGTAATCGGCGCAGATAAAAAAATTAAGTTGATAATTACTTATCCGCCTTCTACAGGAAGGAATTTTACAGAAGTTTTGCGTGTAATTGATTCGCTTCAACTTACCTCCAAACATAATGTGTCCACTCCTGCAGACTGGCTCAATGTGGAAGATGTTATCATTCCGGCTGCACTGACACTGGAAGAAGCCAACGAAAAATTTCCTAAAGGAATAAAGGTGGTAAACTCTTATTTGCGTTATACACCTCAGCCTGAATTATCTTAAATTTTATTATCATAATAATCCTATTTTATCTTACCGATAATTTAGGATTATTTTTTTTAATACCCATGGAAGATCTTCAAGAAATAAAAGAATTTTTAAATAACAATTCTGTAGATGAAGGATTAAAAAAAGTAGCGCAACTATTTCCCGGAAAAGTAAAGTTTTCTTCGTCTATGGGCCAGGAAGACCAGGTGCTTACTGATATGATTGCCCGCCACTCAATTGATATTTCTATATTTACTTTGGATACCGGCAGGCTATTTAATGAAACTTACGAGTTGATTGAAAAAACAGAAGCGCGTTATAAAAAAAAGATTAAAATTTATTTTCCACAGGCGAATGCAGTGGAGGATATGGTGAATGAACGCGGCATTAATTTGTTCTATAATTCAGTAGAAGAAAGAAAGCTGTGTTGCCACATACGTAAAGTGGAGCCTCTTAATCGTGCTCTTACCGATACTTCAGTCTGGATCACCGGTTTGCGTGCATCACAAACTGCTATACGGCATGAACTGCCTTTGATAGAATGGTTGCCGGAGAAGCAATTGTATAAATACAATCCACTGCTACACTGGAGTTACGAGGAAGTTATGGATTATATAAAAACGAATTTTGTGCCTTATAATCCTTTGCATGATAAAGGGTTTGTAAGTATTGGCTGTGCACCCTGTACACGGGCCATTGAGCCCGGCGAAGATTCCCGTGCGGGGAGATGGTGGTGGGAAACATCACAAAAAGAATGTGGGCTGCATGTTGATAAATAGTTATGCAAACTTATAAAGAGAGACTGCTTGAGGAGCGGTCTTTTTTTATTACACATTTGTAAAATCTTTTGCCTGAATACAGTTGCTATACAATTGATAAAGCTCGTACTGTTTGGATCGTCTTCTTCCTTTCAGCATAAGAGATTTTTTTAGCACTCGTTATCCCCTGTTTTTCTTCAACTGTTGCAACAATGCTTTCATATCTTTCGGAAGAGGAGCTTCCTGCGAAAATTCATTGCGGTGACTATCTTTGAAATGCAAACTGTGCGAATGCAGGCCCAGCCTCCTCATGATAGGCCTTTCTTCCAGGTCATGCTGACTAAGTTTATACTTTTTTTTGAAAGAAGAAAGGAGGATCGGTTTACCATCGCCATAGACGGTATCACAAATTATTGGATGGCCAAGTGATTGGGTATGCACTCTTATCTGGTGAGTTCTCCCACTTTGAATATCAAACTGAACTAAAGAATAAATTCCATAATCTTCCAGTACTTCATAGTCGGTTATAGAAGGCTTACCTTTTTTGCTGATCGTCATCACACCTTTTTTTACAGGGTGCTCAGCTATCGGTTCATTTACAGATCCTTTTTTATCAGCCATACTTCCGCGGACAATTCCAAGATACTTTTTCTGAATATTTCTTTGTTCAAATAGTTGGGAAAGATATTTATGAGCAGGCTCATTTTTCGCAAATAGAATTAGTCCGCTCGTGTCCCTGTCTAAACGATGTACGATAAATACTTTTCCATACCGTTGGGTTAATATCTTGTACAATGAGGGCTGTTTATCATCATACCTGTCGGGTATGGTCAGCATACCTGCTTCTTTGTTTACAGAAACAAAATCATCGTTTTCAAAAATGATAGATGCTTTCACAGTTGATTATCTTTATTCCTGATCATTATTAATATCCCTTGATCCGGCCTTTTTGTTAACTCCGGCACCACTGATGTTTTTTTGTTTATTCATATATTTCAATGCACGAATTTCTTTTTCACCCAGGTATCTCCACTTGCCACGCTCTACATTTTTTTTTGTAAGATTAGCATACATCACCCGGTCAAGGCCTTTTACATCATAACCTAAATGTTCAAAAATCCTCCGGACAATCCTGTTTCGCCCGCTGTGTAATTCTATTCCAATTATTGACTTATCATTTGAATCAGCATAAGCAAGAGCATCTGCATATATTTGTCCGTCATCTAAATTTATTCCATTCAATATTTTTTCAAAATCAGCCTTCGTTAATGGCTTATCTAATTTTACTTCATACACTTTCTTTATATTGAAAGAGGGATGCGTTAGTTCTTGCGTCAATGTCCCATCATTAGTAAGAAGCAATACACCTGAAGTATTTCTATCTAATCTACCTATAGGATAAATGCGCTGATCGGTAGCGCTTTTAGTGAGCTGTAAAACTGTTTTTCTATTCTGAGGGTCATCCGTAGTGGTGATGTAATCTTTCGGTTTATTTAATAAAATATACACGAGATTTTTTGTAACGTATAATTTTTTCCCATTATAAAAAACGTCATCTTTCTCATTTACCTTAAACGCTGGTTGAGTAACCACCTTATTATTAACAGAAACTTTTCCTTCAATTATTAAATTGACCGCATCTCTGCGCGAGGTGACTCCGCAGTGTGCAACGAATTTATTTAAAGGCATTTCCTGGGGCGTGGAATTCTTCCTGGTTGAAGCAAGTGGTAAAGAATTCTTACCAGATACGCTTGCCTTTTTCTGAGGATATTTCTGTCTCTTATCCACTTTCTTTTCTTCAGGAGGTCTGGTTTCGAATCCCCTGGTTCGTGCGGCACGTCTTTCTTCAAAATGTTTTTCAATGTCTGAGGCTCTTTGCTTTTTAGCTTTCTTTTTATCCTGTTTGTGCTTTTCTTTTATCGCAGCATTGTTTTTGGGATTGATAAACTTTTGAAATGGTTGTTGGCTCATGAGAATTGATTTGCTGTCTTTTCAACAGTAATGAAGCGCGAAGATAAAATAAATGAAATGAATTTCATCCTGTGCGTGAATCAAATCACAACCTTTTATTAAATCAATACTACAGTGAAAGTAGCTTACAAAAGAACGCGATAACTTTTATAGAATAGAATAACTAATTATGAAAAAGGTTGCACATTTGCATACGGTTGTTCACTGTTTAAAAATGCAAAAAATATGTTGACTGCTTTTATTAATGCCACCATTTATACAGGTAACGAAAAAGTTATTGACAAGGCGCTTCTTATAGACAATGATAAAATAAAAGGAATTATTGAACCAGAATCGATACCGGAAAATGCAGCAAAAATTGATTGCAAAAATTGCATCATTGCACCAGGCTTAATCGACTTGCAAATTTATGGTGCCGGTGGCTACCTTTTTTCTGATAAGCCGTCTCAGATCGCTTTAACCGCAATGGCTGATAGTTTGGTTAATAAGGGCACTACAGGGTTTTATATCACCCTGGCTACTAATTCAATAGAAATTTTTCGTGAAGCAATAAAAGTGGTTAAAGAAAATTCTCATCCGGCAGTTATGGGCTTGCATTTAGAAGGGCCTTATATTAATCCAGTAAAACGGGGCGCTCATTTGATTCAATACATTAAGCGGCCTGAAAGAAAGGAAGTTGAAAGCTTATTAAAAGAGGCTGGTGGTGTGATAAAAATGATGACGTTAGCGCCAGAAGTATGTGACCCAATAATCATTCAATTACTAAAGGATAACGGAGTGATTGTTTCTGCAGGACACAGTAATGCCACATTTGATGAAGCCGTGTCCGGATTTAAAAATGGCATCACAACAGCCACCCATTTATTTAATGCTATGTCTCCTTTTCATCATAGAAACACAGGCCTACCCGGAGCCACTTATCTAACGGATACTATTTTTGCGAGCATTATCGCTGATGGAATTCACGTGGATTATAACACATTATCTATCAGTAAAAAAATAATGAAAGAGCGATTGTTTTTAATCACCGATGCAGTGGAAGAAAGTAAAGACGGTGAGTATGTACATATTAAAAAGAAAGACCGGTTTACTTTGCCAGATGGCACCTTATCAGGCTCGCGGCTTACACTTTTGACGGCTGTAAAAAATTGTGTGGAGCAGGTGGGCATTCCCTTAGATGAAGCATTGCGTATGGCATCCACTTATCCGGCAAAGATGATTAAATCAGAAGATCGTGGAAGGATAGAAGCAGGTTATAAGGCAAACCTGACTATATTTTCTGAGGATTATCAAATTAAATATTCAGTTCTTGAAGGGAAAATTGCTAATAGTCCGGTGCAGTAATCTAAACCAGCATGTAAATGAAAGAGACGATTGAACTGCAACACAATTATACTGCACGCTGGTTCGTGTAAATCGCCGCCTGAACCGGCCAGGCGCGTATTTCCTAGCAAAAGGCATTTGAGCTTTAGCTCAAATTAAAATCATTACATATTTGCCCCGTCATTCAATATTTTCATCAGGAAGGCATATAATCACGGCATCTTTTTATCTTGACATTGCTATCTTTGAAATATGGAAACGATTCACCTGTTAATAACTGGAAAAGTTCAGGGTGTTTTTTTTAGGCAGACCGCAGCGAGAATGGCACACACCTTAGGTATTACCGGCTGGATAAAGAACACAAAAGATGCAAAGGTAGAAGCGGTAATTACCGGATATAAAGATGATGTAAAAAGATTCATCACATGGTGTCAGGCAGGCCCTGAAGAAGCCAATGTTGAAGACGTAGTTGTTTCAAAACAACCTGATGCAATTTTTAACACTTTTGAAGTTATTCGGGGGAGGTAATAAGCTACCGATAGCTATCGTGGACAGCAAAGTGGCCAAAGTTCAGTCCGCGTACAATCAGCAATGGGATCCCGGGCTATCGAGAGATGAATGAGCAAAGAAATAAACCAATCTTTTACAATTCTAATATTTTAAAAAATGACTAAAAAAATGGCTGTACTAAAAATTCCATTAATTTTATCTTTCCTGTTTTTATATATGACAACCTCTGCACAGAAATATTATTTGTTTATCGGCACTTATAGCAATACCGGCAGCAAAGGAATTTATGTGTATAGTTTCGACGCTAAAACCGGAAAAGTAAAATGGATCAGTAATACAGATAGTTCAACTAATCCTTCATTCGTGATAATTTCACACAATCAAAAATACCTGTATGCAGTAAACGAGACTCATGGATCAGATCCAGGCAAAGTAAGCGCTTATTCATTTGATAAAAAAAATGGAAAGCTTCATTTCATTAACACTACTTTATCAGGAGGAGATGCCCCTTGTCACCTGGCAACTTCAAAAGATGACAAATGGCTAACCGTTGCTAACTACTCAAGCGGAACCACTACTGTATTTCCATTAAACGATGATGGATCCCTTAGACCATATAGTCAATTAATTGATGACTCAATTTATCGTGCAGCAGGCGACGATGCAACACCTCATGTGCATCAAACAGTTTTTTCACCGGATGAAAAATATTTATTCACTCCTGACCTGGGTTTAGATAAGTTAATAATTTATAGATTTAATCCTAATTCTGAACAGCCACTGGTATTGTCATCTCCGCCATATATAGAGTCGCCAAAAGGCAGTGGGCCAAGGCATATCACTTTCCATCCCAATAAAAAATTTGCTTACCTCATGCATGAGATGGGAGGCATCGTAACGGCATATCATTATAGCGATGGCAAATTTACGCAGATACAGGAGCTACCCACTTTTCCTGAAGGATTTGCCGGAAAAAAAGATGGGGCGGAAATTTACGTGTCGCCTGACGGCAAATTTTTGTACGTGTCTAATCGCGGTGACCTTAACTCAATTACTATTTTCTCTATTGATCCGACAGATGGAAAATTAGCTTTAATAGGTTATCAACCCACGTTAGGCAAAGGTCCCCGGAGTTTTATTATCGATCCGACCGGAAACTTTTTACTGGTAGCTCATCAATACACCAATGATGTAATTATTTTTAAGAGAGATAAAAAGTCGGGATTATTAACTAAGACCGAAAATGAGATTCATTTGCCTATACCAATTTGTTTACAATTAATTGCAAAATAATTTTTTGAATTCTTATAATTGGGTTTTAAATTATGGTTATTTTATTTCAATATGTTAATTTTTTAGAATCCTTTAAAGAACGATAAGCCTTGCCAATACCATTTACATCTATATGGTGAGGAAATAGAATTTATATCTTCAAAGGATTAAATTTTAGCAATTTGATTTATTAATAATGAATTAATTTTCTCTCAGGATTATTTAAAAGAGTTTAAGTAAAATATTATGAAACACCTACTAAAATTTCTTTGTTTCTCTATGCTGATGTTTGTTGTCGGCAATATAGCAAATGCCCAGAGAACCCGCGAATTCAAAAACAATAACAGCAACAGAAGCTCCAGCGAATCCCGTGTCAATAATTATTCTTCTGCCAGGTCAGCTCCCGCTCGAACATTTAGTAATCCTTCGAGAACATTTAATAATAATGACCGAAATATTAATAGTGATCGTAACGTTACTTATAGAAACGAGACAAGTACTGCTATTCGTAATACACCCTCTAATAACAGGTCAACAGAAACCATGAGGTATCGTCCTCGAACTAATTCTTCTGAAAGAAATGTGTCACGGAATTCTACTTACAGGGGTGGTAATACAATTCACAATAACTATCGTTACAAAAATACGAGCTTTAGAACCAACATCTACGGATATAACAGGTACGGATATGGCAATCATTATGGTAATGTTTATGGAAGGCGGACTGTTTTTATGTATGGACCACGCTACCAGGTAATTCCTTCTGCATTTGTTTCAATCCATTTTGGAGGTAATCCGTATTACTACAACCGTGGGTACTACTACGGATATTATGGGGGATTTTATCAGCCCATTTTTCCGCCATTTGGCCTTCGCATTAGTGTACTTCCTTTTGGTTATACCCGATTTTTAATGGGATTAGATCCTTTCTTTTATTACAATGGAATTTATTACAGGCAATATGATAGCGACAGCTATGAAGTAGTAGATGCACCCATGGGCGCTACCGTATCTTCATTACCTAAAGGAGCGAGGTCTGTAATTATTAATGGCGAAAATCTCTACGAACTGAATGGCACCTATTATAAAGCAGACAGGAATTCGAATGGAAATGACGTGTTTACCGTTGTGGGAAAAAATGGCGTAATCGATAATACCCCGAATGCTAAAAATAATTTGAACGCTGCATCGCAATTACAAATAGGAGATACAATATCTCAATTACCCGAAGGATCTAAAATAGTAACCATTAATGGTCAGGAGCTGTATGAAACACCGGATAACATCTATCTTGAAGAGATTTCTGAAAACGGAGTAATACAATATAAAGTAATTGGTCAATAACGTAATTGGCGATATTTAATAATAAAAACCGGCCTCGCCGGTTTTTATTATTAAATTATATGTACGATTCGTACAGCTTTAATATGTTAAAAATATTTTCATTTATTGGTATGAAATTACAAGCGGTAAACTAGCGCCTCTCATATTCTGTAAATTTGTACGGTTAAAGCAGTTGTTTTTCTAACCATCATCATATCACAACTTATCAACTGCACGTTGCATTGATGAATATTTTATTTTAATGAGGTATCTATTTTTACTCTGTCTTTCTTTTTTTATTACCCATATTCTGCAGGCTCAAATCGACAATGAGCCGCTTCCAGCTACTGATGTTGATGAAATACAATTGCAGTCTGGTCACAGCGTTTTAGGGAAGGTGACCGACATCCAAACCAACAAAGGATTGGATGCGGCGTCCATACAATTATTTGCTCATATTATTGACTCCTCATCGCACCAGGCTAAAGATTCACTTATTGCAGCCATGTTGACCAGGGCAAACGGGGATTTCCATTTCAAAAATATTTTTGCCTTTAAAAATATACAGATTAAGGTGTCTGCCGTGGGCTATGGAGCATATTCCAATGTGTTTCAGTTTTCAGATAAAAAAAATAGTGTCACAGCATCAGTCATTAACAAAGATCTTGGGAATATTGTGATGTCGCGTGAACATGAAAGATTAGAAGGTGTAACTATTATGGCTTCAAGACCTGCCATGAGAATGGGCATTGATAAAAAGATTTTCGATGTAGACAAAAGCCTCAGTGCCAAAGGAGGTACTGCAGTGGATGTAATGAAGAATATTCCATCTGTATCAGTAGACGTAGATGGCAATATCGAATTAAGAAATTCCAGCCCTACTATTTTTATTGATGGAAGACCGACGATTCTGACCCTGGATCAGATTGCTTCTGATGATATCGACCGAATCGAATTAATAACTAACCCATCTGCAAAGTATGATGCATCAAGCACCGGCGGTATCATTAATATTATTCTCAAGAAAAACAAGCGTCACGGCATTAATGGAATCGTTTCTGTGAGCGGAGGTCTTCCGGAAAGGTATTCCGGAAATGCTAACCTTAACTTACGCCAGGGGAAGTTTAATTTTTTCGTTAGCGGGAGTTACCACTATTCAAATAATGAGGGTACTGGAAGCAGTACCAGGCAAAACAAAACTAAAGGTATTGTAAACAATTATTTTGATCAACATTCTAAAAGTAACCGGAGTAGAAAGTTTTCATCCATGAGAGTTGGCGCAGATTATTTTTTGGATAACAGAAATACTATTACTTTAACACAGGGCTTTTTTAAAGGTCGTTTTAATACAAATGAAGATCAAAACCAGCAATACTTTACCAGAGATAAAGAATTGGACCGCTATGGCAATCGGACCTCGGATAGTTATTTTGAGTTTAACCGGGATTATTCCCAGCTATTATACACCCACAAATTCCCAAAGGAAGGTAAGCAGATAGACGTAAGTGTAAACGCGAGCTATGGAAATGTTGAGTCTAACGCAACGATTAACAATAATTTTTATAATCCTGATGGCACCATGTATGGAAGTGCAAACCAGGTACGTAATGATGGAGCTAATGACAACAACCGTATAACTTCGAAAATTGATTTTACAAATCCTTTTGGCGATGATAAAAAATTGGAAATGGGGCTGCGCAGTTACTTCAATAACTATACAAGTTACTTCAATTCGTTTTCCGTGCAAGGTAACTTAAAGACAAAGCTACCCTTGAGTAACCACTATAAATATACTGAAAGCGTTCAGGCTGCTTATATCACTTATACAGGCAAAGTAGGAAGTATTGGTTACCAAGCAGGCTTGCGGGGAGAAAATTCAAAATTTGCAGGAGTGCTTATTGACAGTGCAAAAAAGTTCGGTTATGAATTTCCTTCAGCAATTAAGAATATATGGGATGCGCTGTTTCCCAGTTTGTATCTTTCAAAAAAAGTGAATGAAAAAGATGAGGTACAATTGAATTATTCAAGGAGAGTGCGGAGGCCCAATTTCTGGCAATTAAATCCATTTATTGATATTAATGACCCATTGAACATTCAGCAAGGAAATCCAAAATTAAAGCCAGAATTTACCAACTCGCTGGAATTTAATTACAGTAAGACTTTTAAGGATAACAGCAATTTTCTGGGAGCAATTTATTACCGAAATACACTTGGCGATATAACCAGATATAGTGATACCCTTAGCAAAGCGCAATTTCAACAATTACAAAATGCTGCGGTAGATCCAAATGCTATTTTAAATACTTACATCAATTCTAATAGCGTGAACAGGATGGGAGTAGAATTAACCTTGCAACAAAAAATAGCTAAAAACTTTGACATCACTCCATCTGCCAATTTAGGCTATCGAAAAGTGAACGCCAATGCAGGCGCTCTTAACTTAAGTAACGAAGGCTTTTACTGGAGTTCTAAACTCACCGCTAATTATAAAACAGATTTAGTAAATGAATCATCGGCTTTCAATAAGCTTAGTTTTCAATTAACCGGCGATTATGAATCACCGAGGGTGATACCACAGGGTAAAAGATTGAGGCAGTACAGTGCGGATTTTGCCGTACGCAAAGAGTTATTTAATAAAGATAAGGGTTCCCTTACTTTTAGTGTTAATGACATTTTTAATTCTGAGCGGTATGGTGTAATCTATGATACTGAAATATTTTACCAGGAAACATACAGCCGTAGACACGTAAGAAGTTTCCGTCTTACATTTAGTTATAAATTTGGCAATTCAGAGTTTTCTCTGTTCAAAAAAAATAACGATAATCATAGCAGCAATGATGATTGATATTTCCTAATTCAGTACTACTAAAAATGAATAGGGATCAATAGAATATTCTCTTTCTATCTGTTCCGGAAGCTGGCCAAGAATTATTTCGACACTTGATTTATTCTCCTTTATTTCCCACAGATACAACGTATTGTCTCCGGTGAAGGTTTCGCATATTTCAGGCAGCATCTGCGGAAGTTGTCCATTCCAACAAGCTTCCTGTAATTGGTCTACTTCAGTTAGATATTTTTGATTTTCACTGTCAATTTTTTGCAGGCATTGTCTTGAAGAAAAAGAAGTTCCGGTCATTAGTAATATTTCCTGTTGTATCGTTTTATTCATGGTTGACAATTTTATGAATTAATATCAATAAGACTTTCACGTCTGTAATAAATTTAATGCGATCATATAAAATATACGTTAAAAAATGAAAACCGGATAATCATGGAATTAACAGGATTGATGGAAATGCATGCTCACCTAAGCAACCTGATTAATAAACGAAAAAAAATAAGAATTATTTGAGGAGACGCTTAAATTTTTTTAATTCTGAAACATCAGCATCAGGAAGTATTTCATTACTGTCGTATTTGGCTTTTAAAAATAAAACCCTCTTGTGTTGGGGATACTTTGCGAGAATTTCATCAATAAGCTTTCCGGCTTCTTCGTTTCTTACAAACATGGGTTTGTTTTCAGGCAATTCCGACCGCTCTCTTGTGGGCATTTTTTTAATAATTGATTCCAGGGCAGCAAGTCGTCCGGGAAGTACTCCACTAATCTTGGAGGCTTTATCATACAGCCCTTGCAATTGCTTTTTACTCAACCATCCGCGTCGCTGATACTGTTGATAAATGCTTATCACAAAAGAGGAAACAGGAAATGCAATGATGCAATCTTCCAGCAACATGTTGATGATATCAAGTTTCGGCTTATTTTGTTGCATTTGATGAAAGTGTTTCAATGAGTTTTTAAAGTCTGAATTCGCTGTTACTCATTTATTCGATTACTTTTAAGTTGATTTTACTATTTAACCAATTCAATCAATGTTATGCGTGAATGGCAAAAAGTTAATACTATAAAGACTTTCATTTTTGGTTTTGTTGTATTCTAATAGGAATAATTCTTGTATGCATTAGCAACCAAATTGTTAAATAGAATGAGTTGTTCTTTTAGTGCAGTAATCTTGTCTGGTGGATTGGTACTCTCTTCCAAAAGAATCCAACCGCTATATTTTATACCGGCAAACAGGTCAAAAAGTTGCTGAAAGGGATATTCATTGCCACCAATGTTATGCACATGCACAGTGTCACCTAACCATTTTCTTACCATATTAAAGTTTCCTTCAATGCCGGGAGGCAATAAGTCCTGAGGATTACTATTCCAACACATTTTTACATTAGGTTCAGTAACCTGGTCAAAAATGGCTTTCATATTGGGCAATTCGGGAGTGTGGTGTCCGTGGATTTCTACCCGTATCAGCTGGCAGTACTCTTGTGCAAATTTACCGACTTCGTTAAGTGAAGCTGCGATCTGTGCAATCGTTTTCTCTCTGGGAACACCATCAGGAAGATCGTTAGGCTTTACTTTGATGCCGGTAGCGCCAATATCTTTACAGAGTTTGATATA
>JBDTJI010000128.1:0-8134 GCA_039935935.1 Ginsengibacter sp.
TTATATTGTGCAAAAAATAATTTTTTCAATCTCATCAGGCATTTATACTTCTGGGTTTTAGCATTATCAGCATTGGTATAACCGAAAGAGCCTGCTATTTCGGGCATAGACTTTTTTCCGATATAAAATGCCTCCAGCAAACTCTTGCAAGGCTCCCCAACTTTAAGTAGCGCATCTTCCATTAAATTAAAATCCCTGTTTGTTTTTTCTAGCGTGTCGATTTCATCATCTACGGGCACCACCTCATGTAAAGTCTCTATCTCTTGCGAAAAACGGTTTTGTTTTTGCAATCTTTTTAGCCACAGTCTCCTGGATACCGAATACATATAAGTTTGCAATTGACAACTTAGCGTGAAAGAACCGGATTTTGCCTTTTCAAATAAAACGATCATAGCTTCCTGAAAAATATCTCTTGCGTCATCAGGATTTCCACTATTCTTAATTATAAAGGCCTGAATAGCTAAATAATTCTCACGATAAATAGTTTCAATAGCATTACTATTGTTAGCTGCCAGACCCTTCAAAAGTTCTTCTTCCTGATCGTATGTTTTCAATCTGCAATTATTAATACTTATAAAATGGAAAAGTAACCCAAATTATTTTGAAAAATAATTTGATGGATTGGGTTACTTTTTTTGAATATGGGTATAAATATGAAATTAACTTTTTTTAAAAATCTAAAATTAAAACAAAATGAAAAAATTATTGCTTGTTTTTACAGTAGCAGCATTACTTACAGCATGTGGTGGTTCAACTTCAACTGAAACAACTACAGCTCCTTCTGATTCTGCTATGATAGTCACTCCAGCTCCTTCCGATTCAGCCGTAGTAGCAGCTCCTGCACAGGATACCACTAAGATGGCGAATGCAGATTCTACAAAAAAATAATTACAACTATATATTCTTATAGTCTGAACAGTTTTTATTTGACTGGCAATCTAAGGGCCGTTTCTTATGAAACGGTTTTTTTTGTGCATATATAGGTGCTTTGAGTATCAGGTTCCTCCACAAATGCCGCAAAACCCTGCTTAAGCTTTTATTTTCTTATTTTTGAAGTTATAGAAAAATGGAAAAACTCACTGATACCAATACTGATGCACATTCAATGGATTCTTTATTCTTAAAAAGACAGGTCTGTGTTGATTTTTATTTCTCACCCGGTAAAATTGATCTCAATGATGTTAGACTGTTATTGATTAATGATGGCCAGGATCTGATAACTATGAATTTTGAAAAGATCATTCGCCAGTTATATCAGGAAGAACAAATTTATCCATTGCTTTGTGTGGGAATCCACTGTGGAGAAGACCGGAAGAATGAATATGGAACCGCTAATATTTTAAACCACAAAGGTCAGGGAGCTAAAGCTGCATTGTATTCCAATTTTATTTTTAATGAATTGATTCCTTTCATCAAAAGGACATACAATATTACTACGTTCAGCGAAAAATCTTTTTGTGGTTTTTCGCTCGGGGGTTTAAGTGCGTTGGACATAGTCTGGAATCATCCAAAAAAATTTTCGAAGGTAGGAGTATTCAGCGGCTCATTGTGGTGGCGCAGTCTGTCGGAGAACGATCCTGCATTCTCTGACGAAGTACACCGCATCATGCATAATGAAATAAAAAAAGGAGACTATTATCCCTGGTTGAAATTTTTCTTCGAAGCCGGTACACTTGATGAGGCGGCAGATAGAAATGGCAATGGCATTATTGATTCTATTGATGATACACTTTCACTGATTGATGAGCTATCACAAAAGGGTTATGATACAGCAACTGATATTCATTACCTGCAAATAAGTGGAGGCAGGCATAACGTTGGTACGTGGGCGCTTGCTTTTCCCGAGTTTTTAAAATGGGGGTGGAGGAAGCGAGCGATAAGCAATGAGCAAAAGACAATGGAAAATAAACATAGGCAGTAAACACTTTAAAGAATAAGCAACCGAAATTATAATACACGGTATCGGTCTGTCACCGGTTTGTTAAAGAGTAGCAGAACTATAACGCCTGAAAGAGGAAAGAAATAATAGATAAAACATAAGAAGCAAGGAATGAGTTAAAGCGTAGGAGGGATGGAACCGAATTGGCAATTTTGCTGAGCAATGAATTAATTTTGCAGGAATTATGAAATCAGGATTTGTAAATATATTCGGTAAACCTAATGCAGGCAAAAGTACGCTACTTAATGCATTGATGGGGGAAAAGCTGGCTATTGTATCGCCGAAGGTGCAGACAACCAGGCATCGCATTAAAGGGATTTTAAATGATAAAGATTACCAGATTGTTTTTTCTGATACCCCAGGTATAATAGAGCCTAAATATAAGCTTCATGAGAAAATGATGCAGGCGGTGAAGAGTAGCCTCGAAGATGCAGACGTAGCATTACTCATAGTTGATATAAAAGATGATCTCAGAGAAGCCGATGAAATATTTTCTTCTCTTTCATTACAAGTGCCTGCTATCCTGGTTATTAATAAAACTGATGTTGCCACCAGTTCTACGATTAAAGAAGCGGTTGAGTTTTTTTCAGCCAAACCGTATTGCAGAGAGGTGGTTGAAATATCTGCTTTAAAAAATAATGGAATTAAAGAATTGCTGGATACGATTATTTCAATGCTTCCCGTTGGAGAGCCTTTTTACGAAGACGATAATCTAAGCGATCTTCCTATGAAATTTTTTGTGGGTGAATTGATTAGAGAAAAAATATTTTTTCTTTATCAGGACGAGATTCCCTACCATGCTACGGTACTGGTTCAGGAGTTTAAAGAAAAACATACCCTTACTAAAATAACAGCAGATATTATATTGCAGAGAGAAACGCAAAAAGGGATTGTATTAGGCGAGGGTGGGAAAATGATTAAACAATTGGGTACATTAGCACGTAAAGATATAGAAGCATTTATAGGAAGAAAAGTTTTCCTGGAATTGTTTGTAAAAGTAAGGCCCAGGTGGCGTGACAATGAAATCTATTTACGTGAATATGGATATTGACGGAGAGCACCTCTGTCTGACGGTTTCCGTCTGACCTAGATAAGAAATCTGACGATCCCCGTCTGATTGAGCTATAGTTTTGGCATTTATCATAAAATTAAATATAGAGGAATGAATTCGTTTGGAACAAAATTGAGAGTACAGATTTTTGGTCAGTCGCACGGCGAATATGTGGGTATCGTAATTGACGGATGCCCGCCTGGTACCGGCATTACGCCTGATGATTTTAAAGAAGATATTGAAAGGAGAAAACCGGGTGCCAGAGGAACTACTCCCCGTAAAGAAGATGACATTCCCGAAATTATCAGTGGTGTTTTTAATGATAAAAGCTCCGGGGCTCCGATTACTATTTTGTTTAAAAATAATAATACCCGGAGCGCCGATTATGAAAAGCTACGTGCAGTACCCAGGCCTGGTCATGCAGATTTTGTAGCTCACAAGAAATTCAAAGGTTTTGAAGATTACAGAGGCGGCGGTCATTTTAGTGGCAGGCTCACAGTAGCATTAGTGGCAGCTGGAGTAATAGCAAAGAAGATATTGGCGTCATTTTCAGCAGATAAAAAAATAGAAGTTAACGCAAGCATTCTTGAAATTGGTGGAGAAAAAGATTTGGAAAAAGGTTTGCAAAATGCGGTTGACGCAAAAGATTCCGTAGGAGGTATTGTAGAATGTAAGGTTACTAATCTGCCTATCGGGCTGGGTGACCCTTTTTTTAATTCGGTAGAATCTTTAATAAGCCATGCAGTATTTTCAATTCCGGCTGTTAAGGGCATCGAGTTTGGAGCAGGGTTTGCTGCGGCCAAAATGTTTGGAAGTCGGCACAATGATGCAATTATCAACCCCGACGGAACCACGGCTACCAATAATGCCGGTGGCATCGTAGGCGGAATTACCAATGGAAATGAATTGATATTTCGTATCGTGGTAAAACCGACTTCTTCTACTCCTAAAGAACAAAATACTCTTAACGTGACCAGTGGAAATGTTGAACCATTTTCTGTAAAAGGAAGACACGATCTTTGCATTGCATTAAGAGTTCCGGTGGTGTTGGAAGCAGTAACAGCAATGGTTTTGGCGGACTTGCTTTTAAATAATGGATAATAAGGCGTTATTTGTTGAAATAAACATCCTCAATAAAAAAGAATTCAGGGGATTTATTTGCAGGCATGCTTATCGACAAGATATCAAATTGAATTTGTTTCCATTCAGGATATAAGTAAATAAATTCTTCTGACGCATTGATCAGATTTCTCATTTTCTTTTTAGTAACATCTTCCTCGGGATAACCAAATTTTTTTGTCCTTCTCGTTTTTACTTCGATAAAATGTAACCTGCCGTTTAACGAAGCGATAAAGTCAACTTCCCAATGACTGTGCCGCCAGTTTTGATAAAGAATAGCAAACCCTTTTTCTAAAAGATATTCACCAGCCATCTTCTCACCAAGGAAACCGGTATGATTGTGACGAGCCATAAATTATGATCAGGTATAAGAGATCAGATGCTAAACCTGAGTAGGTCAAAATATTGAAGCTAGAATAATTCCAACAAAACTTAAAATAAAGATTGTTATACCAATGTAAGTAAACCAGGGATGCTTATAAATTACCTGTTACTTCATTATAGTTGTTAATTAAGCTCTGGTTAAAAATCATTCCATATTTTTTTAGTCCGCAAGTTTTACAAATAACATTTGCATCTTTCTCAGTCGGGAAAAAAGGTGCTCCAAAAAAATGAAAATATTTGATAACAACCACTACATCAGCCAGGCTATTTCCTTCACAAGATGGGCATTTTACTTTAAATTCATCTATGCCAATTGGTGTTTCTTTAAATCCAAAAAAAATAAGCGGTATCAATTGCTAAATAATTGGATTGAGATTATCAGCACTTCTTTCTTAATAGGAAGGAAACAGACATTTAGATGCAAATTGCAAAAATTTATTTTCTAACTGTAAATACATTTGAGGATGGCCTGTTCACCAGATAATAACTTCCGAATAATATTGCAGAAAAAACAAACGTTGCAGCAAGGCTCCATGGATAAAAGGGTAATCCATCTCCATAACACATCATAAGCCCGCTAAAAGTTTTTGGCCTGGACAAACCTGCTAAAGGAGAAGCGCTGGCCCACACTAAAAAATTAGAAATCAGAAAGTAGGCTGTAGGAGCAGACAGCGATGCCAATGCAATACTTTTTACATTAAAGTTCTTAATGAAGAAGCCAAAGACGGTGAGCCCTGCAAATAAAATATAATTAGTGAGCTGGCCGCCATAAAATCCGGGAATCGCACCGACACCATTGACATATAATAATTCATACAATGCATCTGAAAAGAACATCGCAGCAATGGG
The DNA here is from genome assembly GCA_039935935.1 of Ginsengibacter sp. GTDB lineage: Bacteria > Bacteroidota > Bacteroidia > Chitinophagales > Chitinophagaceae > Ginsengibacter. Next base: position 5,343 of record JBDTJI010000128.1, read on the forward strand.
CAACAAAAATGCAAACTTTTTATTTTTGATGATAGCTCCACCGAAAATGGCCATCGCAATTTGTGGTGCGAAGCCATAAGGACGGCCTGGCATGATTCTATATAATGATGCAATGACGATTAATAAAATAAAACTAACAACTATTTGCTTATTGATTTTCATCTGAAAAATTTTTTTTTAATGGAAGGGTACCCGCCTGACCGGATAACGGCAGGGAGTTCACACGCGGTATTTTGTTTTAATTCCTCTGTGATTGCCTGCCATCATGTTCATTAATTACTATTTCGAACAAAAGTAATAAAATTAAAGATTATAAAACCGATAGTATTCAATTTGCGAAAAATTAATACAGATTAAAAATAGCTGAGTACTATTTGCTTTGTGCCAACTCAGCTTCACCTATTATTTTTTGTAAAGCCTTCACGGTTTCATTTACATAAATATCAGTACCAATGGATTTTAAAAATTGTTTTTGCCTGGCTACTTTAGCCGTGTCTCCTACTATGGACAAAGAATCTTTATAAAGACTCTGCGTGCTTAACGGTACAGAGAGTTTTGAAAAACTATCTAATTTTTTTGAGGCTTCTTTGATATTTTTCTGCATCTCCTTGTATTTGTTGATGTTTAGAGGAGTTTCTTCATTTCTGTACTTATCAAGCATATTCACTTCAGTCTGTATTCCTTTAAAATCGGCATTTTTGCTTACATCTTCATTAATGATGGTCACCACGGATGAATAGCTGTAGCCTGGGTTCCATAAGTTATAATTCGCTTTTGGAATTTCATCCCAGTGAAGTGCGTCAGGATTATCTTTTTCACGCAATTTTACATTTTCAAGCCTGTCGGGAATAACGATATCAGGCACCACACCTCTCAGTTGGGTAGCGCCACCATTGATCCGGTAAAACTTTCTGAAAGTGAGCTTTACATCTCCAAGGCCTTCTGATGACCGGTTAAAGAATGGATTTTCCGATTGTGGATCAAGAGAGATACTTCTTTGAACGGTACCTTTACCATAAGTAGATGAACTACCTATAATTATTCCGCGGTGATAATCCTGAATGGCGGCGGCAAATATTTCGGATGCTGATGCGCTCAACTCATCAACCAATACGGCAAGAGGCCCCGAATATACCACCTGTTTGCTTTTATCTGACAAAACACTGGCTGCCCCATCACGTCCTTTAACCTGCACCACCGGGCCATCTTTAATAAACAATCCTACCATATCCACTACATCTGTAAGAGAACCCCCACCATTACCCCGCAGATCAATAACAATACCTTCTACCTTTGCTGCCTTTAATTTTTCCACTTCTTTGGCAACATCAGTTGCAGATCTTCTTGCCGAAGGATCTTCAAAATCTGCATAAAACTCAGGCAGATAGATATATCCAATCTTGTGAGAGCCATCGTTTATGATCGCACTTCTGGCAAAGGTATCTTCCAGGGAAATTTTATCTCTTATGAGCGATACAACTTTTATACTACCGTCAGCTTTTTTAAGAGTAAGCCTTACTTCGGAACCTCTCTTTTCACCTCTTATTAACTTTACAGCATCAGTGAGCGAGTAGCCAGTAACATCTACAGGTGTGGCAGCACCTTCACCCACTTTTAGAATTTCATCTTCCGGTGTTATCTCGCCGGACTTCCATGCAGGCATACCCGTAATTAGGCTTGCAATGGTAATTTTTCCGTCCTTTTCCTGCAACTGTGCGCCAATGCCATAGAAAGTACCACTAAGCATTTCATCGAAACTTCTTTTATCTATGGGAGCAAAATAAGTAGTATGAGGATCCATACAGCCTGTAATGGCATTCACAAAACCACTGAATAAGTCGTCAGTAGAATTATGATTTTTTAATGTTTCAAAATAGCGGTTCATTTGGCGTGAGATGATATCTTTAGCTTCTCTCTGAAGCGTGGAATCTGGTTTGTAAGCGGAATCTTTCTTAATATTGGCCTCTCTCTCCTCCTGCAGATCTACGAATCTTCCAAGCACCAGGTATTTCAGGCGTTTCCTTCCATAATCAGTTCTCTCAGAAATGGTTGCTGGATATTTTCTTTTATCGCCATCAGTTTGGAGCGATTCATTCTCTGAAAAATTAAAAGAAGTTTTTAGGATTTCTTTGTAGCTGTCTGCTACCTCGCCAATTCTTTTCAAATACACATCGGCTATCGCATAGAATGATTTTAGAGGAGATCCATGTATTTCGTCATCTATCTTATCTTTATATTGGTCAAAGTAATCAATGTCTTTCTGCAAAAAGATGTATTTATCGGGATCAAGGCCTTCAACAAATTTTTTTAAGACATCTTGTGAAAATTTATCATCTATTTTTTTGGGATTATAGTGCCCCTGCTCCAATACGATCCCGACGTTGCGGAGGATTTTCTGATACTTTGCCTTTGGATCGTCATTTTGTTTATCACTTTTCCCCATCACACCATAGCCTATAAACAAGCCGCTTAATATCAAGACAATAAGTACAGGGATAAATTTTTTGCTCATAATAAAACTGATTATTGGGTTCATAAGTAAAAGTAACAGAAATTAGATTTGTACTTTAAATGAGAAGAGTTGAATTAACAAAGGTTTTGTATAAACAATGCTGGATTTTGTCATAAAAAATTTTATCTGGCCAAAATAAAAAAACCCACTGTAAGTGGGCTTTCAGGGTGGATGATGGGGCTCGAACCCACGACCCTCAGAATCACAATCTGATGCTCTAACCAACTGAGCTACAACCACCGTTTTGAGGAGAGCAAATTTAGTTAAAAATTTTATCTAA
>JBDTJI010000129.1:0-23813 GCA_039935935.1 Ginsengibacter sp.
GATTGATCAACATTTCTCACGGAGAACGTTATACTACTTGTCTGAGCTCTCTGAGTGCTACCGGGCAAGGCTATATTGAATGTCCCCGTTGCTCTAAATTACCACCCTGGAAAATACTATACAATTCACTCTCTGCTATGGAAAAAGGCATTCATGAGGCATCTCCTGATGCTGAGCTGATCAGTTGGCTCTATATGCCTCAGCCACAATCACAATCCTCAACCTCAGCCGATACTTTAGCCAGTTGGGTTTATGACATTCCTGCTCATACACCGAAAGGTGTGGTACTTCAATTTAACTTTACATCCGGCGTAGAGAGAACCGTTTTTGGAAAGAAATTGATTGGAGGCGACTATTGGCTGGTACCGGCGGGGCCAAGTTCCAGGTTTGAACGAATAGCAAAGACTGCACGTGAGAATAGTACCGAGATGTCGGCAAAAATACAAACGGGCACTTCTCATGAAATTACGACGGTTCCTTATGTGCCTGTGCCATCTGCCTTGTATAAGAAATTTGCAGCGATGAGGCGACTGGGAGTTTCACATACGATGTTGACTTGGTACTTTGGCAACGCGCCAAGTCTTATGATAAAGGCGGTTGATCTGTTGTCTTTTGATTCTCTGGAAAAGGAAGAAGTTTTTTTACAACAGCTTGCTTCTGTGTATTGGAAACCTTCTGATGTGCCTAAAGTAGTGGAAGCATGGAAATACTTTGAAGATGGCTATGAAAATTATCCGTTAACTAATAGATTTCAATATTATGGACCGATGCATGATGGGCCTGTTTGGCCATTACTTCTTAAACCGGTGGATGCACCTTTATCTCCCACCTGGCTATTAGGTTCCACAAGCACGCAAACTCTATGGCCGCCCAGTGGTGATAGAGTTGGCGACTCATTCACTGATTTGCTGACACTACAGGAAGTAGTGACTCTTTGCCAAAAAATGAGTGCCGGCTGGGACAGCGGAGTTGCAATACTGAACGGATTACAACCAAATTATAGCAATGAGCCGGATCGTATTCTCGATATTGGTGTTGCCAAAGCTATCGGAATACAATTCCGTAGTGGATATAACATTTTACGTTTTTATATGCTTCGTGAAAGAATGATAAGAATGAAAGGAATGGAGCGGTTGAATATACTTAAAGAGCTTAAAGAAATTATTTATGAAGAGTTAGAATTAGATGATGAACTTCTCTTATTATCCAGGCGCGATAGCCGGCTTGGTTATCATCCCGAAGCGGAAGGATACAAGTATTATCCTGCAAAGATCAGGTGGCGTATGGAACAATTACATAAAGTACTTTCTAAAGATTTGCCGGAAATAGAACAGCAGATTCGGGATGGCAAAATACTGTTTCCGGAATACACAGGCGAAAAGCCTACCGGCCTTGTTGCGGAAAGCATTTCCACTAAAGAAGAAGCAAGTAAAAGCCAAATGAGGCTACCCTCAGGCCTTAGCTGGCAGCCTTTCAATAATGGCAGCAATAGCAAACAACTTCAATGGGCTTCTGACTATGATAAAAATAATTTGTATATCATAGTAAAGGGGACAGAAAAAAAGGCAAACATCACTTCCCTGGTATCGGGTATCACAATAAGGATTCAGCCTCGCCGTCTTTGGCCCGGCAAGCGATTCCAATTTAATGCTAATGTGTTTACCCCAAATAAAGGAATTCGAACAATGAAATCGAAAGGAACTTTATTCACGGTAGTTCAAATTCCCTGGAATGATATGGGAGCAGATAGAGATCCGGAAAGGATCAGGATAGATGTGCAGGTTACAGCAAAGGATAATAGTGTGGCAGGCTGGTGCGAACTGAAACCTATGACATCGAGACTGGAACATGGAACAGATAACCCCAATGACCTTGGATGGCTGATGCTGAAGAAATAATTTTTTTTATAGTGCCAAATCAACTGTTGAATTAATTACGAATGAACAAGAAATTAACTCCTCTAGTGATTATTTGCATAACAGCAATAGTTATAACCGGATTTAGAAACATTCATGGACATGTAGTGTGTTTTGGGGATTCAATTACGCAGGGTGACGGTCATAGCTGGGTTTATTTTTTATCGCAGGAGCATTTAGATCCGGACTTTGTAAATGCTGGAAGGAGCGGAAGGAAAACAGCAGATAAAGATGAGTTGCTGCCTGTTTTAAAAAAATATCCTGATGCGAATTATTACCTTATTTTTTTGGGAGTAAATGATTTGAAAAACGGAAATGATTCGATGGTAAATATTTGTGTTAATAATATGCAGTGGATGATAAATGAAATAAGAAAAATAAACAGCAAAGCTAAGATCGTTATACTTGCTCCTTCTGATATCAACCTTAAAACCATGAATGAAATTAATAAAGGTAAGATGTATAACGAAAACACGAAGCAGTCGCTTTACAAACTTGATAAGAGATATAAAGAACTTGCAGAGGTGCAGCACACAGGCTTTATTTCTTTATTGCATGCGGTCTCAAAACCAAACTATAAAGACGGATTACATCCAAATATGGCAGGACAAAAAGAAATTGCGAAAGTAGTTTGGAATGGATTAAAAAAAATGAATGAATATGATTAGTAGCTTTGATCGAATTGATAGTTTAATAGAAGGGGTATTAATGACCTTCGTAAAAAAGAAAGAAAAAATTCGTGTTAATTTGTGTAATCCGATAGCTATTGGATCGTGGCTCTATTCTTCAGATTTTATACAAGTATCTAATTCAATAAAACATAAAGATTATGAGATATGAAATGATGTTTCCCGATCAGATTCGCGATGCTATAGATAAGAATCTTCCTGCAGTGATAGCACTTGGAGTTCTTGAATATCATGGCGAACACATGACACCAGGCGTAGATACGCTCCTGGTAATACGTGCTTTGGATATTCTTGAAAAAGAAGTGCCCATGGTTATTTTTCCGTCGTTCTATTATGGGGCAAGTAGCTTTGCTGTGGAGCCTCCGGAAAGAAACGGAACGGTGCACGTTGACACTAAGATTTTGCAACCATTTGCCGGTCAGTTGTTTTACAATTTATTGCGTATAGGCTTTAGAAATATTCATGTTTTTATCCATCACCAATGTGAAAACTTTGCCGAAGGTATGCCTACCGACCTGAGTTTTAAACTGGCAGCCCGCCAGGAGACTTTTGCTTTCCTGGAAAGAGAACGTGGAGAAGGATGGTGGGGTGATAAATCTTCTGCTGATTATTATGCAAAACATGCAGCAGGAGCCAATCCGTTTAACTGGATCAGTATTCATCCATTTATGAGTGCTAAAGCACAATCAGAATTTCCTATTGATCATGCTGGCCAGCAGGAGACATCTCTGATGATGGCTTTTTGTCCGGAGGCGGTGGATATGAATCGCTTTTCAGAAGAGAAGTGGTATTCCAATAGCGCTAAAATTGCATCCCTGGATTATGGCAATCGTGCGAAAGCCATCATTCTTGATGATATGAAAAAATTTCTTGCTCCTTAATTTTAAAAATTTAAATCATTAAATCAATCGTTTTCAAAAAATTAATTTATGAATGACAACAAAAAGACGTTGGTGCTCCCGCTTATAATAATAGGAGCGATGTATGTGATATTAGGTTTTTCTATAGGCATCAATGCCTTTTTTATTCCATTCATCAAGGATGCATTTAATATTTCTACAAGAATGTCCTACCTGATTATGACTGCTACCTTTTCTGCTTATGTGGTTTTCGGCGTTCCTTCAGGAGCCATTATAAAGCGCATTGGTTATAAAGGTGGTATCACGGCAGCATTCATAATGATTGCCATAGGCTTTTTTATTATTGGCTATGCAGCGCATATTAGCAGTTTTCTTTTATTCCTGGTTGCATTATTTATTGTGGGAATGGGGCAGACTTTGCTGACCGGGGCTATCAATTCTTATGTAACTATTCTGGGCCCGAATGAAAGCGCAGCCAGCCGCATTTGTATAATGGGAATATGCGATAAACTGGCCTTTGCAGGCGCATCCTTTATTTTAGCAGGATTTATGGATCTTACTAATGTTCGTCTTGACGATGTGATATTTCCCTTTTATATTATTACCGGAATAATGGTAGTAATAGGAATATTATCTTATTTTTCACCGCTCCCTGAACTTAAGGCAATTGGCGAAGATGAGGATGAAATTACCTCCGGTGATTCTTTAATTGCATCGCAGGCCAATTCTAAAACAAGTATTCTCCAATTCCCACATTTGTTGTTAGGGGTCGTAGCCATATTCTTTGATGTAGGTGTGGAGATCATAGCGCTGGGATCCATAAACGATTACGCAACCATATTAAAATTGCCATCACCACAAAACTATGTTTGGTTTACATCGCTGGGTATGGTGCTTGGTTATTTAATAGGAGTGAAATTTATTCCGAAAGCAATAAGTCAGAGCACGGCGTTGGTGTGGTGTGCCATTTTAGGTACTATTACCACTATTTCAATTGTACTGGTTCCGGCAAACGTTTCCATTTACCTGGTTGCAGTTCTTGGCTTCGCAAACTCTTTATTGTGGCCGGCTATTTTTCCATTGGCATTGGCTGATCTTGGTAAGTTTACCAAGACGGGATCTTCGCTACTCGTGATGGGAATTATTGGTGGAGCTATTTTGCCATTGTTGTTTGGCTACGTGGCAGATATATCTACTTATCAGCTTGCTTACCTGGTTTGCGTGCCCTCTTATTTATTCATATTTTATTTTGCTGTATCCGGAAACAAGATTAGAACTAAAGGCCGGAATGTTGCGCCTGTATTATATTAATAAGTTTTATCGGGTAGTGAATAAAACGGAGTGGGTAGGTTGACACTCCAACAGGCGGTAGGTTATGTTACAGTCCGACAATAGAGGTTTTTTAATTTTGAAATACAATTATTATGAAAATAGATAGCCACCAACATTTTTGGGAGTATGCCGCTATCCGTGATACTTCCTGGATCAACGATTCTATGTCTGTACTCAGGCAGGATTTTTCTCCACTCCAGGTGCAACCTTTCATGCTTGGAAATGGTATCGAAGGATGTGTGGCTGTGCAGGCAGATCAGACTGAAATTGAGACACATTATTTATTAGACCTGGCGAAGGATCATGACATTATAAAGGGCGTGGTAGGATGGGTTGATTTAAGGGCACTTGACATTAAAGAACGCCTGGAATACTTTTCAGGGTTTAAAGCATTGAAAGGCTTCCGCCATATTGTGCAGGCCGAAAAAGAAGATGAATTTTTATTAAGAAAAGATTTTTGTGATGGTATCTCATTGCTTTCAAAATACAATTTCACGTACGATATTCTTATCTATCCTCAGCATCTAAAACATGCTATAAAATTTGTCGAAAAATTTCCGGATCAGAAATTTGTGATTGACCATATTGCCAAACCTAATATCAAAGACCAGGTCATAAAAGGATGGAAGGAGGAATTGGAAGTATTCAGTAAATACGAAAATGTGTATTGTAAATTAGCCGGGTTGGTAACAGAAGCAGATTGGAACAATTGGAAACTTTCGGATTTCTCATCTTATATTTCTGCAACTCTTGATATATTTGGAATTGATCGCGTAATGTTTGGAAGCGACTGGCCTGTATGCCTTCCGTCAGCTTCGTATTCGAAAGTCTGTGAAATCATAGAGAATAATACGTCCTTTTTGAATTCAGAGGAAAAAGAAAAGCTTTGGGGATTAAATTGTTCGGACTTTTATGGGCTTTTTAAATAGGTAACGGACTTCCAATTTTTAAAAAAAACGCTTTCTTCTGAGTTGGTGCTGTCTTTGAATCAGAATTCTCGGATTATAACTTTATGGATTTCTTAATGCTGATAAAGTCATATTAAATTTCGTCTATTTTAGTAACCTTTCGTACCGTATTATGTACATTTGCTTGTACAAATTTACTAATATGCAAGCTGTATCGGTATCACAATTAAGGGCAAACTTCAAGAAATATCTTGATCTGGTTACACAATCTCTGGAGGTGATTATAGTTCCAAGGACAAGTGAGGATGATGCAGTCGTTATAATGTCAATTAAAGAATATAATTCTCTTAATGAAACAGGCCATTTATTATCAACGACTGCCAACAGGCTAAGACTACAGGAATCAATTGACCAAATGAAATCCGGCAAAACTCAAAAATTTGTTATATCTGAATGATTGACGATGAATTTTGAGTTTACACAAAATGCCTGGGAAGAATTTGAATATTGGATAGAAACCGATAGCGACATTGTTAATAGAATCAAAGAACTGCTTAAGGATATCAAAAGAACACTTTTTCAAGGAATAGGTAAGCCGGAACCACTCAAATATGACTTAAAAGGATTTTGGTCAAGACGGATCACTGGTGAACATAGGCTCGTGTACAAAGTAGATGGTAAAAAAGGGGCCAGCCAAAAATGCTTTATAATTCAGTGTCGTTTTCATTACGATTAAAACTATGTCCGCTACCAGACCTGGTTTGGAGACAAGTTTAAAAACCCGAATAGTTGCCGTTATTGGCCTTGCAGGATTAATTTTGAATACCATGCTCCATTTTCAAAGTAGAAATTACACAAATTATCTCGCTTTTCTTTATAGAATTATGAGCATAAAGATAAACGCGTTGCATGTTATGGGCTTTCTGCATTTTTGATGAAATACAACGGACTCCTGATCTAATAAAAATTTCATCTTTTATCATCCGAAACCACAAAATTCCAAACCGGTATTTTGTTTTTTAAAGAGACAACAGCGAAATGTCCTGTTAGATTTTTGCTACCTTTTCCCATTCCGGTTTTGAGTGTGTCTGTGTCTATTGCAGACATTATGTAGTCAATACCAATACTTGTTTCTACCTCAATGTTTCCTTTCTGATCAATTAGCTTTACATTTCGAACAAATGGATCAGTTCCTTCATAACCTTCGAAGACGGAAATAAAAAGTTTTGGCCCATCTCCTTTACATCGCTTGATTACATAAGGTATGGTAGCGCCAATATCTGAATTTTTCCAGTCGCGCTGCCCCCATCCGTCAGCTACATATACTTGTTCCCCTTTTTTACTGACTGACCAGGCTACGCAGTTCATGCCGCCATTCTTCCACGTTGCCTTCCACGTTTTTTCTGCATCAGCAGACCGTATATTCTTAAAATCGTAGAGGCTTAAATTGCCTGACGCCTGTAATTCCAGACCATGTACCTCACAGGTACGATTGCTTGCGTGAAAAACATAATCCTGCTTTTCTCCTCCTTCAACTCTGAAAAAATCAACTACATAATTTCTGCCATTTCCGTGGTCAATAATTGCCGAGGTACGGCGATATAGTTTTGCTTCCTGGTATGCGTTGGACGATACCTCCATTACCTTTACCTGGTCAGATGTTTTAAAGAATAGGATTTCTCCGCCGCGTTCTTTTTGTACCTGATCTTTTTCATCAATTACCACCGTATTATGTGCTACGGTTCGTTTGTTTTGTGGCTTTTGTGGGTGATCCCACAGATAGCCAAGATCTGAAAGTATTTCCTGTCCTTTTTTCCAATAATATATAGTCAGGCTGTCGATATCATGATGGTTCGCCCAATGGCTCGCACTCAGCAACAACAGGCTCTCACGGCCATTATGCCCCGTGCGCATGTGTCCTATTCTCAATTCCGGTGGGAACCAATCCGGAAGTTTCAATTCAGGTGAAGCGTTTCTTTCAATTCCTGGCTTGCGATAATAAAAAGAAAATGACGAATATCCGACTGGCTTGGTAAGGTCATAAGGCAGTTTCAAAACAGGCTCTTCGTATGTTTCAACAGTGTTAGCGTCTGTGTCCTTTACTGATCCGCTGTGAATTGAAAGCTTGTTGCCACATAATTCTTTGAGCAGCGAAAGGTATTGGCTACGTTCGGGGTAGTTCGCAACCATTAATTCAACATAAGAAACATCAAGGCTAGTCTTGCGAAAAGAATCGGCATAAGGCGGAAAATATAAGTCGCCTTGCAGGCCGTTAAAAAATGCTTCTAACACATTGCCATAGTTGGTATGATGATACAGGTCAAGTGAGTCTATTCTATTTCCATTGCTATCGGTATAACCGATGGGGTCACTGTATCCCCTGACAGCATGCGCCATATCCCAGATGCCTCCAAGTGTCATCAAGCCATAAAAGGGAGACTCGCTGGTGGTTCCATCGGGCAGGTACCATCCATTTATAGTTTTATTGAAACTGTTTAATCCATCGCGAACCAGTTCCGGATTCCCTACACAAATTCCTACAAGGCCCGCTGCGGAATGATTGCTGACTGATTTATTATTAATGGCCTCATCACAAACCAGGAGGATGGTACTTTCCAATAAAAGATCGTGTTCTATTTTCTGTTGATCTTCGTGCTTATAGATAAGGTTGCTTTTAGTATCTTTTGCAGAAACGGTAAGATCATAAGCTGCTACCACCTTACGAACGAAATCAGATTCGAGCCCTACACCGCTTGCCCTGCCTGAGCTCCAGTAGCCAGTCCACAAACTTTTATCGGGCTTGTTAGGAGGAGGACAAATTTCCGGTTCAGGAAGATTCGTAATGTAGCTGGATGCAATGCGGGGATCCATATTTGCATACTCACCATAACCCACATGAACTAACCAGTTGGGATAGCAATCAGCAAATCTTAGTAAAATGTCTTTACAACTAACTGCATATTGGATATTACCTGTGAGGATATAGGCTTCCGCCAGCGTGTGGCAATAGTTGGCCATCCACTGTACTTTGCGGGCGCGGATATTAGCGGTAAAACTTGGCCTTCCTTCTTTATATCCAAAAATGGTAAAGGTATCGCCACCGCAATAACTGATCGTTTGAGGTTTACCCCATTTGGTATGGAATACAATATTTTCAGGATAACGATCATTAGGAAATATAGCGCCGCATACGTCACATGTCAACTGATCCGGATTTTCAACTTTCCATGTCCATAAGCCATGAGGATGTACAGGTTTGCCCTGATCGCGGCAGGAAGGGCAAGGTGTATAAAGTGGATCGCCCGGAGTAGTTTCCTCTATCATTTTGGTGAGAAAGGCTGCGTTAATAAGATGATGATAATGTTGAGCATTCCTGTTCACTTTAGAGACATAGTCTTTCGCCCATCCATACAAATTTGTATTTTCTCTCGCATTAAACAGATCTTGGTCTTTGATGGTAAGGCAGGGATGCTTTACTTTATCAGAATAATTATTCCATTCCGGCCAATTTGGTAAAGTCTTTTCAACGGTGTTAGATTTTGGTATGGCAGCGTAGATGGGCGATAATCCCAGATAAACAGCGGCGCTACTTCTTGCAATTCTATCGATAAACTTTCTGCGGGAAAGGAATGAGGCCATACTATTTTATTTTGGGGTTTATCATCAGTCAAAAAGCGATATTTTGTTGTCTTCTTTCTAATTGTGCTTCTAATTAAAAGTAATCTTTTTTAAAGTTTTTAGAACAGTTGATGCTTACGAATTTTTCTGGCAAAAGGTCAATTATGAAGATGACTTTTTGCAGAATATTTACATGGAGATATGATAGCTCCGTTGACAATAGAACAACAATATATGTAATTGTAAAATCTTTTAAGCAAAGGAGTTTTGAGAAGAATGCTTTTTCAATGGCGACATAAATAAAATCTCATACTGCATTGGGAGATCAAATTCCATAAAAAAAGGAAAGCCTTTTTAGTTTTTCCTTTAGTAGTTGTGGAGGATATCGGACTCGAACCGATCACCTCAAACATGCCATGCTTGCGCTCTACCAGATGAGCTAATCCCCCTTTATTTATAAATCGGACCCGAACCGATCACCTTCCCGAATACCTTCGGGACGCTACTACCAGATGAACTAATCCTCCTTTATTTATTAATCGGACCCGAACCGATCACCTTCCCGATTGCTATCGGGACGCTCTACCAGATGAGCTAATCCCCCGTTAAGAAAATGTGCGCAAATATAAAGGTGAATTGTTTAGTTAAAAAACAATTTTTTAATCACCCCATATTTCCTCTTTACCTTCCAGCCATAGTTTTACCAAACGATTAGAAACAGATTTTGGCCTTTCAAGCGGATAGCCCAAAGCCCTGTCCCAGCAAAGGCTTGCTAATACCCCCAATGACCTGGCTACACCGAATAGCACGGTATAAAATTCATACTCTACCATACCATAATGAACCAGCAAAGCGCCACTATGAGCATCTACGTTGGGCCAGGGATTTTTTATTTTTGCAATAGATTGTAAAATGGGCGGGACAGTTTCATAAATATTCCATACGGTATTCACCAGTGGATCATCGGGCATGTGTTTTTTACCAAATTCCAGTTGTGCTTCAAACCGTGGATCAGTTTTACGTAACACGGCATGACCATAGCCCGGTACTACTTTACCTTCTGCTAAAGTTCTTTTCACGTAATTGGCAATCTGTTCTTTGGTTGGCAAGTCACTGCCGATTTCTTTCTGCATTTCATAAATCCATTTGATCACTTCCTGGTTAGCTAATCCATGAAGTGGGCCTGCAAGGCCATTCATTCCTGCTGCAAAAGCAAGATAAGGATCGCTTAATGCTGAACCCACGAGGTGGGTAGTATGCGCAGAAACGTTGCCACCTTCATGATCTGAATGGATAGTCATATAAAGCCGCATTAACTCTTTGAAACTTTCATCTTCATAGCCCATCATGTGCGCAAAATTTCCCGCCCAATCGAGCAGGCCATTGGGCTGTATGTGTTTGCCATTTCTGTATTTGCGCCGGTAAATATATGCAGCAATGCGGGGAAGGCGCGCAATCAGATCCATTGCATCGTCGAAAACCGGCGACCAGTAATCTTTTTTGCTCATGCCCTCTGCATATTTTTTTGAAAACTCACTTTCCGTTTGAAGAGCCATAATACCAACAACAAACTGCGTCATTGGGTGAGCCGTCTCAGGCAGAGATTCGATCGTATCAAAAACAAAATTAGGTACGTGACTTCTTCTCTGCCATACACTACTCATGTGTTGTGCATCTTCATCAGTAGGTAATTCACCTACCAGCATTAAATGAAATAATCCTTCCGGTAAAGGTTCATTACCTCCCTCCGCTTTAGGAAGTTTTTTCTGTAATTCAGGAATAGAATATCCCCGGAATCTGATGCCATCCTGTGGATCAAGCAATGATGTTTCAGTCACCAGCCCGGTAATTCCACGCATACCCTGGTATATTTGAGACAACTTCACTTCGCCTATAACTCTGTCTCCGTGATTCTTTATAATGTCTTTTACTTCTGCATAAACTATATCTGCCTTAGCTTTAAATTTATCTTTAACTATACCCATAATAGAATAATATTTTACTTGATTGAGATAATCCTCGGTGATTTTTAAATTGCGCTAAAGTTAACTATTGAAGTGTTTCTAACAAAAGAATATTTCCAAACCAAATTCCTTTTTTTTAATCACCTTGAAGCCCGTTTGTACAAATACCACGCAAGTATTGCGAAAGCAGCGTTAGGCAGCCACGCGGCTATGATAGGATTAAAATTTCCTTTCAAGGCGAAAACGGATGCAAATCTACCAACCAAAATATATACAATGCAAATTAAAAAGCCAAGAGCCAAATGAAATCCACTGCCACCCCGTATTTTTTGTGATGCAATGCAGGCCCCAATTATAGTAAGTATAAAAACCGAAACAGGGTTGGCATTGCGATTGTTTTTTTCCAGTTTCAAGGCATTTACATCTCCTGATCCCCGTAATTTTTCCAGTTTTATAAATTCATTGAGCTCAGGCGTGGTCAGCTTATCTTTCATGTACTCGTCTCTTTGTAAATCGCGCGGCTTAAAATTGAAATTCATGTGCATGTCTGCAGTCTCTGTAATCTTCTGGTGAAGTCCGTTTATTTTTCTTTCCACAACGTTATTGAGCCGCCATTTTTTTGTTGCAGTGTCCCAGGTAATCGTCATAGCTCTTAAATTGTAAACAAGACGGGTAGTATCAAAGCGCTGAATAAAAAAATTATTACCGGTACGGTTAGTCGTATCATAATAACGGACACCGGCATACGAGAACGAATCAAGCTTGAAATACTTATTGCTTATAGTGGAAGTGTTAACATATCCCCCATAATTAAAATCAATATACTTAGCATTGAAGGCGGCCCATTTCTGATTAGCCGGCGGCAGGACATATTGATTGCACCACCATAGAAATGCCGTAAATAAAAAACCAACAACAAGATAAGGGCGGAGGAACCGACCAAAGCTGACACCACTGCTGAGAATCGCGATGATCTCAGAACGGTTGGCCATGATAGAGGTGAAAAATATAACCGCAATAAAAATAAAAAGGGGAAAGAGCATCGCGTCTATTCTTGGAATAAATCCAAAATAGTATTCAGTGATAATCGTTTTTAAGGGTAAGCCGGTTTTTGCAAAATCGTCTGTTTTTTCACTGAGGTCCACAATCACAACAATCACTGTTAATGCTAAAATGCAAAAGAAAAAAGTAACAAAAAATTTTTTTACTATAAACCAGTCAAGAATTTTCATATCACCTCAAAAATTTTAATAAGCTATTTAGCCTTTTTTTTCTTCGCGACCAATAAATAGGAGTCCAGGATAAACTTCTCTATCTCGCTCCTGGCGATCGTTCCGTCAATTAGGATGGAGTTCCAATGCTTTTTATTCATGTGATATCCCGGTAATACGCATGGGTACTGTTCTCTTAATTCTATTGCGACATCAGGATCGCACTTAACATTAAACTGCAGTGGCGTTGAACTTAATGAGACCAACAAAAACATTTTATCATTTATCTTAAACACAAGAGCATCCTCTCCAAAAGGGAAACTTTCTGTAACATTTTTTAAGGATAAAGCATAGTCTCGTAGTTCTTCAGCATTCATAAATAATCAACTTTTCATTTTATTTCTACCATTGTCTGAATAATATTGATTCCTATTTGCTTTCTTTTTCCGGAAGTAATATTCCTGTTACCACATTTTTCCCTGACAGCAATAATTTGGCTGCATCTTGTATGTCTTTGGTTGTTAGTGCATTTACATACTTATCATATTGGATAAAATAGTCAGGGTTATCTCCAGGAAAATAAAAACTTTGAAGCTTAGACAACCAGGTTCCATTTTCTTTCACGTTCACTTTGTGTTGTTCATGCCATTGCTTTTTTACTTTTTCAAGATTCTCTTTGGAAGGTCCGTCAGTAATCAGGCTTTGAATCTCTGCACGGGCAGCCTGGAGAAGCGTATCCAGCTTTTCAGGACCGCAGGGTATCTGCAAAAAGAAGGAATAATGAGAGTAAGGAATCTTTTCGAATTGAAATTGCGTTCCACCTCCATAAATACCCTGGATCTTTTCTCTTAAATTTTCGATGATTCGTATATTCAAAATTTCACTGATAGCATCTGCCTTGAGAGCCAGCTCATCGCTGTAAGGAATTTCGCCACTGTAAACGGCTAATATCAGTGCTTTAGGTTCTGAACCTTTATGTACATCTACAGTTACTTTCCCTTGTATCGGACGCAGTTTGTTGTCTATGTAATTAAATTTCTTAGAAGTAGTGGGCAGGCTTGCAATATACTTTTCTAAAAGAGGTTTCAATTCATTGTCATCTATACTGCCTACAAATGTAAAATGCATTCCATTGGCATCTTCAAAACGTTCTTTATAGATCTGCATGATCCTGTCAAGATTCAGATCATCAAAATAGCTGGCCTTAGGAACTGCAATGGGAGCCAGTGGGCTGTGATGGTAGAGCGTGTTATAAAAACTGTCAACAAATACCACCTGGGGATTAGCGCTGAGGAACGTAAGTTGTGCCTTGTTTTTTTGTACAAAAGATCGAAATAATGCAGTGTCTTTACGGGGTGATGTGCCGTATAAATAAATTAATTGCATCATTGACTCTACGTCCTTTACCGAGCTGCTGCCACTGAATCCATCTGTGTATCTTCCTAAAGACGGGCTAACACTTACTGTTTTTCCACTGAGCACTTTCTTTAAATCTAACGGAGAAAATTCTCCTACTCCCATACCGGTGATAACGGGTATCATGTACTCTGCATTGTATTTATCACTAACGCCATAGTTATTTTTCCCTCCGGGCCTTACAGCGCTCATCAATATTTGGTCATTTTTAAAATCCGTATGTTTTAAAGTAACCGTTACGCCATTGCTTAATTTAAAATCTATGGTACCTAAAATTAGATTCTTTTTAGTTGAAACAACTTTTCCCTCTGCCGGGTTTTTGGTTAACAAAGAAGTCGCGATTGCTTTTTCTTCATAAGGTTGTATGTCCATTTTCTTCACTTCATCTCTCACTGCAAGAATTTCATCAGCAGTGGGTAGTGCCGTAGTGTCTTTAGGTTCCGGCCCGGTGAGAGCGACGAATACATTACTGTTCTGATTAAGGCCTTTCCCAATGGCATTCACATCATCCACGGTGATCTGCGGCAATAATTCTTTATAATAGGCAACTTCATTGGCAATACCAGGTATAGGCTCTTCCGTCAAAAAATTACGGATATATTCTTCCGCATACTCAGAGGATTCTGTTTTGTTTTTTTCATTAAATGCCTGTTCAATAAAATTAAGCATATCTGCTTTCACTCTTGCTAATTCTGCTGTGGTAAATCCATATTTCTTAACTCTTTCCAATTCTTCTTCAAATGCTTTTAAACCGGTGAGGCTATCGCTGTTACCTGTGCCAATGTAGGCCTGGAAAGACTCATAGCCTCTTGCATCGGATCCGAACCCGGATGATGCATATACGAATGGTGGATTTTCTTTTTGAGTAAGTTCTCTAAGTCGCTGATTTAAAAGACTTGAAAAAATATGTTTGATCAAATCATTTTTATAATCTCCAAGAGTTACACTGGGATTTATTTTTTGTGCCGAATAATGAACCTGGAACGAGTAACTCGTTGCTTCCTTATCAGTAACTACTTCTGCCCTGCTCTTTTGATAAGATGGTACTTCAGCATATTCACGTGGCCTTTGATTAGCCGGATTTTTTATATTGCTAAAATATTTTCTTACTAAACTTTCAGCTTTAGCAGGATCAATATCACCAACTACGATTACCGCCATCAAATCTGGCCGGTACCAGTCTGTATAAAATTTCCTGATCACATCGTAAGGTGCATCTCTTACAATACTGTCAATTCCTATAGGAAGGCGGTGAGCATATTTGGATCCCGCATACAGAAGGGGATAAATTTTCTTATTGATCCTATCGCGTGCCCCTTTTCCCAACCTGCTTTCTTCGAGTACAATAGGGCGTTCGCCGTCAATATCATCCGCGCTGTCCGTAACATTATGTGCCCAGTCTTCCAAAATCTGAAAACCTTTTTCAATATTTCCAGGTTTATCCGTAGGTATAGGAAGTATATAAACTGTTTCGTCAAAACCAGTATAAGCATTCAGGTCACTGCCAAAACCTACGCCTATGGATTGCAGAAAAGAAACGATGTCATTTTTCTTAAAATGTTTGGTACCGTTAAAGGCCATGTGTTCGGTTAAATGGGCCAGGCCTTGCTGATTGTCATCTTCAAGAATAGATCCTGCGTTTACTGCTAATCGTAACTCAACCTTTTGTTCCGGCTTTTTATTTTGACGGATATAATAAGTAAGGCCATTACTGAGTTTTCCGGTTTTTATATTCGGATCTACGGGTAATTTATCATTTAGGTTTTGTTGTGCTGAAAGCGATGGAGACGCTGCAAATAAAAAAAACACAAACAGTCTAAGTAGCTTCATAAAGAAGAATTTATTTTGAATACAACAAATATAATAGAGATAGGAGTAAGGGCATGTTAAAAATAGGGATATTTAGCCAGAGAAATCCTTCAGTTAGAAGAAATAAAATTTTGCAGATTAAAAGAAAATGCGGTACTTAAACCACCACCCCTCCTATATCGTAATCATAAGCCCTCGTAATTTTCACATTCACAAAATCTCCCGGATTTAATTTCACAGAGGAGTCAATGATCACTTCATTATCTACCTCTACACTGTCAAATTCCGTACGGCCCAAATATTTTCCGGCTTCTTTCCTGTCAATGATTACTTTAAAAATTTTGCCAATTTTTTCTTCATTCTTTTGATAAGAAATTTCCTGTTGCACTTCCATGACTTCCTGTGCACGGCGCTCTTTTTCTTCCTCCGGCACATCATTTACCAAACTATAAGCGGATGTATTTTCTTCATGCGAATAAGTAAATATTCCTACACGATCAAATTCGATTTGCTTTAAGAAGGTTTTTAATTCTTCCACGTCATCCTGCGTCTCTCCGGGGAAACCCGCTATGAGCGTAGTTCTCATACAGATACCGGGAATTTTATATTTTATTTCACCGATAATATCTTCCATTTCTTCTCTTGTAATCTGTCTCCTCATTGCTTTGAGCATCCTATTGCTGGCATGTTGCAAAGGCATATCGAGATAGTTACAAATATTTTCCCGCGCTTTCATGGCATCAATAATATCTATCGGAAATTTTGAAGGGTATGCATAATGTAATCTGATCCACTCAAGTCCCGGGATGTCTGCTAATGCATGAAGTAGTTTAGGTAATTCTCTCTTCTTATAAATATCCAGGCCGTAATAAGTAAGCTCCTGGGCTATCAGCATAATTTCCTTTACACCACGGGATACTAATTTTTCTGCTTCGGCCACCAGGGATTCTATTGGGCGACTTATGTGTTTGCCACGCATTAACGGGATGGCGCAAAAGGCACATGTGCGGTTACAGCCTTCGCTTACTTTCAGGTAAGCATAATGGTTAGGTGTACTTAATAATCTTTCGCCAACTAATTCTGCCTTGTAATCCACGTCAAACTTTCTCAATAAAAACGGCAGTTCCATGGTACCGAAATAGGCGTCCACCTCGGGTATTTCTTCTTCAAGATTTTGCTTGTATCTTTCGCTTAAACATCCTGTAACATATACTTTGTCGAGCTTTCCCCGCTTTTTTAATTCGACCTGTTCCAAAATAGTGTTAATACTTTCCTCTTTGGCAAGATCAATAAATCCACAGGTATTTATTACCACGATATTATGATCGTGCTTTTTGCTTTCGTGCAATACATTAATATCTGCAGCAGCTAATTGGCCGCTCAACACTTCGCTGTCCACCATATTTTTGCTACAGCCGAGGGTGATGATATTTACTTTGTCTTTTTTATTTTTTGTTTTCATTTTTTGCCACTAATTACACGCCTGCCTCGCTAAAGCCATTTAGACAGGAATTTTCACGGATTTTTTTTGCCACGAATTACGCGAATTTCTAATAAACCTTGTCCTTCCCCTTTGGTGAAGGGTTGGGATGGGGCTTTATTTCATGGATTCTTGAACCAATTGAGCCACTAATTACACGAATTTCCACGAATTGTTTTTCATTATGAATACCTGGTACACGTTACACAATTTTCACGAATTTCTAATAAAGCGTGTCTTTCCCCTTCGGGGAAGGGTTGGGATGGGGCTTTTAAGGGCTTCCAAACAAACTATCTACAAACTCTTTTTTATCAAAGACTAACAAATCTGTAGCCTTCTCCCCAACACCGATGAACTTTACCGGAATTTTAAACTGGTCAGCAATTGCCAATACCACGCCCCCCTTTGCCGTTCCATCTAATTTTGTAATCGTCAAAGCGCTAACTTCTGTTGTCGCGGTGAAATGCCTTGCCTGTTCCAAGGCGTTTTGACCTGTACTTCCATCTAATACCAGCATTACTTCATGGGGAGCACTAGGCAATACTTTATTGATAGATCTCTTTATTTTATTTAGTTCATCCATCAAATGAATTTTATTATGCAACCGCCCGGCTGTGTCGATGATGACGACATCCACATTTTTAGCAATGCCGCTTTGAACCGCGTCAAAAGCGACAGCGCTCGGATCAGACCCCATGGCATGTTTCACAATCGGCACATTGGTGCGCTGGCTCCAAATATTTAACTGGTCAACTGCTGCTGCCCGAAAAGTATCGGCTGCACCTAGTAAAACTGATTTCCCTGCAAGCGAAAAATTATGAGCAAGCTTTCCTATAGTGGTTGTTTTTCCTGCACCATTTACACCTACTACAAGAATGACGTGCGGCTTGTGGCCTGAAGGAAGCTCGTAGTTAATGTAAGACGTGTCTTGCGGAGCATCTACTAAAATAGATTGAATTTCTTCTTTTAAAATCCTGTTAAGTTCTCCCGTGTTAACATATTTGTCTCTTGCAACTCTTTTTTCAATACCGTCAATGATTTTAATAGTGGTATCTACACCTACGTCTGCGCTTACTAAAGCATCTTCAAGGTCATCCAACACGTCTTCATCTACTGTGCTCTTGCCTGCAATGGCCTTGGTTATCTTATTGAAAAAACCTTCTTTGGTTTTCTGCAAACCCTGGTCGAGGCTTTCTTTTTGTTCTTTCTTACCGAAAATTTTATCAAAAATCCCCATAGTAAAAACTTTGTTAAAGGGTAAAAATAAATAAAGCTATCCGCATATTGTGCAGGATAGCTTTAATAAAAGAGATTTGCGTCAGTAATCAGTGTCCCAAATGTTCTTTAATCTTGTCTTTATGGACAATAGATTCTTTAAAAGTATAAGAACCGGATTTAGGGTTGCGAACGGTACGAACTACTTTCGTCCAGTTTTTAGCCTCTGCTGCTGACTTTTGATCTTTGGTTTTTATCGCTGTTTTTGCTGCTTTTGCCATAATATAAATTTGAAAATTTGAAAATTCATAGCCATGATTGCATTAAGCCATAGAGCCACTTTCAAATTGAATAGTCTATTTAATTTCTTTATGAACCGTTACTTTTTTTAATATAGGGTTAAATTTTTTCAATTCCAGACGCTCAGGAGTATTTTTTTTATTCTTTTTAGTGATGTAACGGCTGGTACCCGGAAGTCCGGAAGCCTTATGCTCAGTACATTCCAAAATTACCTGAACCCTATTTCCTTTCTTTGCCATCTCTGTAAATTTGTAAATTTTAAAAGTTTGTTCTGATACTTGCCTCCCGCAGGCAGGACTATCGGGATTAATTATATCTTAACGCCTTTTGCCCTCAATTCTTTCACCACGGTATAAAGGCCATTTTTATTAATAGTACGAATAGCTTCAGAAGATAATTTTAATGTAATCCATTTATCTTCTTCTGCCAGAAAATATCTTTTTTTCTGAAGGTTCGGTAAAAATCTTCTGCGTGTTTTTATATTGGAATGTGAAACAGTGTTACCTGTAATCGGTCTTTTTCCTGTTACCTGACAAACTCTGGCCATAATATTCTATTTAAAATAGTCCTTTTTTTCGGACGGCAAAGGTAACAAAGAAATAATTACCTGAAAAATAAAAATGCGCATTTGATGATTAAAAATAGTGAGCGCCACTTCATAGATAGCCATATTATACTTCAATAGCATTGAAAGTTTGTTTTCTACTAACTCTATAAAATATATGAAAGGTATCAAAATTGATTTTTAAACTCATGTGGTGAAGTCTGCCCGTCCCGATTGCCTTCTCTTATGGCCAATGAGAACAAAAACTAAAAAATGCTAAAATAAACTCACAACCTGTCCCGTCGTTAGTGAGCTCATCCCATTTTGCGTTTCCCATCCCACGGACTGGCATAATCATTGCGATTTCGCTTTGAAAATCATTAATTATCTTTGATAATGTTTAACGTGATTTGTTACCTTCATATAGTTGTTATCCTCATATAGTTATCATCATAAATAATCTCTCAAATGAAAAAGAATAACGTGGTTCCACTTTTGCTTATCACAGCAATAATTTTCAGCATTTTTTCTTTTACAAAAATTTCATCCCCTTACGAAGTAAACCAGCAAATCAAACCTGTCGCTGGCAACTCCGGATTAACACTGCCGTCCGGTTTCACCGCTTCTATTGTCGCGGAAAATCTTGGCGAGGTTAGGCATATCGCTGTTACTAAAGAAGGAGATATGTATGCAAAGCTCGGACGCGCAAAAAATGGGAAAGGTATTCTCTTCCTGAAAAATAAAAACGGAAGCCTGGAAGATCAAACAGGCTTTGGAGATTACGGAGGAACCGGTATGCGGATCCATGATGGCTACCTTTATGCCTCATCTAACACAGATGTGTATCGTTATAAACTGAATGACAAAGATGAAGTAACAGACCCTACCAATCCTGAAAAAATAGTTACGGGATTAATTGACCGCGGAGAGCATAATTCTAAATCGGTAACATTTGATGATGCAGGAAATATTTATGTAAATATCGGCGCTTACAGTAATTCATGCCAGGAAAAAGATCGTACCCCGGGCTCAATGGGAAGACCAGGCTGCCCCATTTTAGATTCTGCCGGTGGAATCTGGCAATTTAAAGCTGATAAAGAAAACCAACATTATGGCGATGGCGTTCACTATGCAACCGGGTTGCGCAATGTAGTAGGATTAGATTGGAACCAGCAGGACAACGCACTTTTTGTAATGCAGCATGGCCGCGATCAATTGCATGACTTGTTTCCGCAATTTTATGATGCAAAAACGTCGTCTATTCTTCCTGCTGAATGTATGTATGAAATTCACAAAGGCGACAATGCAGGTTGGCCGTACATTTATTACGATGAAATTCAAAAGAAACAAATACTGATGCCGGAATATGGTGGCGATGGTAAAAAGGCTGCTGATAAAAAATACTTAGACCCTGTAATGGCTTTTCCAGGCCACCTTGCGCCGAATGATTTATTATTCTATACCGGCAATCAATTTCCCGCAAAATATAAAAATGGCGCTTTCATTGCTTTTCATGGCTCATGGAACAGGACCCCTGAACCACAGGCCGGATATTTTGTAGTATTCGTTCCCTTTGAGAATGGTAAGCTAACAGGTAAGTGGGAAGTTTTCGCCGATGGATTTGCAGGTACAAAAGAAATTGCTTCTCCAAGAGATGCGAAACATCGCCCATGTGGCCTGGCACAGGGGCCCGATGGTTCACTCTATGTTTCAGATGATGTGAAGGGGAATATTTACAAGATCATCTATAAAAATAGTAAGCGTTGAAGAAAGTTATCATAATTGCAGTTTTCTTTTCTTTCATTATGTTATTATTAATGGGAATGAAAAATAATTCTTTAAATGAAAATCGGCGTTTACAGCCGGATATTAAAAAATCAATAATTGCAGGAGAAAAAGTTTTTAAGAAATATTGTATCTCCTGTCACCAGGCAGATGGTAGCGGAGTTCCCAATTTGAATCCGCCATTAATTAACACAACCTATGTTATGGGTGATAAAGAAAAATTGATTAAAATAATACTCAACGGACTTAATGAAGAAGTTGAAATAGATGATGAAGTTTTTGCCAATCCGATGCCGGCGTTAGGCTCAGTATTAAAAGACCAGCAAATAGCCGATGTGCTTACTTTTGTAAGGAACAGCTTTGGAAATAAGGCTTCTGCTATTACTGCGAATGAAGTGAAAGCAGTAAGAAGTGAAAAGAAATAAGAAGTCGTTGAAGATGGGGTTAATGGTTGTATATAAAATTCTGAAAAGATATGCTCAGTTTTAAATACATCTGATAATGGCTGCCAACGACTCCACAATTCCTCAAGCTTTCTGATAGCCTATGAGAAAAACTAAAAAAGCGCTAACGGGAAAGCTCCGGTAGCGCACGATCATTGGGAATAAGATTTATCAGTGCTACTCTTTTAACAATTTTCGTGTAGTAACTCCATTTGTTTTCACAATTTTTATGATATACATGCCTTTGGCCAAAGAGGAAATGGAAATCTTTTGATTGGCATTGGCCTGTAAAGATTGCCTTATTAACATCTGTCCCGACAGATAAACAACTGAAATTTCCGCTCCTTTTAGATCTTCCGGGCTAGATGAAATAAGGCTGAAATAGTCCTTGGCCGGATTGGGATAAACAGCGATGCTGATTTTTGTTTCAGAATATTAGCTAGCAAATTAAATAGAAACGCTATGCTGGCAGCGGCTTACAATTATAAGGGAACAGCTTATGAATTAAAAGAAAATGATTCAATGGCTCTGCATTTTTACAACATGGCTTTGCTGCTTTATGAACAAACAAATAAAAAGCTGGAAACCGCCAACCTGGCTGCATAATACCGGAATTGTATATCAAGGTCAGATAATTTAAAAGCTTTAAAGCTTCATCAAAGGGCGTTAAAAATTTTTGTGGACCTGAACGATCCGGAGCGCATTGCCACAAAATGCAGAACGATTGGCGTGGATTATAATTATTTATCCAATTATCCTAAAGCGCTGGAATCAAAAAGGCTTGATGACAAATTTAATTACACCATACAAGTCGCGGATGATATAGATAAGGAAAACACGCTTGTGCCTCCAATGATCCTTCAGCCCTTTGTTGAAAACAGCATCTGGCACGGCATATCGAATAAGGAGGGCAAAGGAAGTATTTTTATAGATATAAGCAGAAGTGGTCAAATGCTGCATTGTATTATAGATGATGACGGAGTAGGTCGCAAAAAAATGGAATAAACCGATAACAACAAGGAGCATCTTTCCCTGGGAATGAAAATAACAAAAGCGCGGATTGATATTATCAATAAAACAAAAAGTTCGGAAGGAACCGTTGAATTATTTGATATGGCAAAAGGTATGAGAGTACGCGTGAATCTACCCTTTGAGTTAAGTTTCTAATTTCTACTATGATACAGGCAATAATCGATGATGAACCACATTGCATTGAATGACTTAGTAGTTTATTGTGTGATGAATTTTCCTCAAAAATTGACTTAACAGGCACCGCCAAAACAGTGAACGAAGGCGTGCAACTAATTTCTGTTTCACAACCGGGTCTTGTTTTTCTAGATGTACCAATCAGGGATAAAACAGGATTTGACCTTTTGCGCCAAATAAATGAAATCAACTTTGAAGTGATCTTTACAACGGCTTATGATAAATATGCGATTCAGGCCATAAAGTTCAGCGCGCTGGATTACCCGCTGAAACCCATTAATAAAGAGGAACTGGAAATTGCAATAAGCAAGCATTCAGGCGAGGTTTCTAAAAAAATAACCGTTGCAAAAATGGATACACTCCTCCATAACCCGGAAAGAAAAAATAATGGCTTAAAAAAATCATTGTGCCAACCAATACAGGATTTGAGTTTTTGGATGTTGTCGACATCATACGCTGCGAAAGCCAAATTAATTACACCACTATTTTTTTAAAAGAAAGCAAAAAAATACTCGTGGCGAAAACCTTAAAAGAATTTGGAGATATGCTTTCGGAATATCATTTTTTCAGAATACACAATTCTCACCTGGTAAACCTATCGTCTGTAAAGAGCTACCACAAAGGAAAGGGCGGCTCAGTGATATTATCCGATGGGACAGAGATTGAAGTTTCTACAAGACGAAAAGACGATTTTTTAAAGGAGTTATCGCAATTATGAGTATTCAACGGTATAAGCTTAAAATGATTTCAACGGCAGGTAGGAAGCGTAAGCATGACTCGCTTATTTCAATACACCTGGTTATGGGTGCCAATATCTACAAATATTGCTTTCCGGGGTTTCTCTTTTGTGAAATAAAAAATTACTCTTAAGTTTTGTTCTATTGAAAACTCCACAAACCTTTAAGCCTGCCTGAAAGTTTATGTGTTTTTAGTTTTGGATTGAAGGGGTCATCTATAAATATTTCAATTCGAACCCAAAATTCATCTTCGGAAGTGGTATTTTCTATTCTTTTTGCAAAATCCTTTTCAAAAGTTGAGCTGAATTAAATTTCCATTACAGCATTTTTTTTAATTCCTTAACAGAAGCAGCAAATTTGAATTTGCCCGCTTTATGTTC
>JBDTJI010000130.1:0-5887 GCA_039935935.1 Ginsengibacter sp.
TGTTCAAGCCAAGTGACCTGGCTTTTGCGCTAATGATGCCTGCCGTAACAGTGGCATCTAAATAGAGCGGATAACCAATTGCTAAGACCCACTGACCGATTTGCACGTCGGTTGAATTTCCGTAAAGCATGAATGGTAATTTTTTCCCCTCAATTTTTATTACTGCCAGATCGTAAGAGGGATCAGCAGCTATCACTTTTGCCGTATAGGTCTTTCTGTCACTTAATGTTACTGTCACTTCATCCGATCCTGCCACCACGTGATTGTTAGTGACGATGTAGCCATCATCGCTGATAATTACACCCGAACCTGAAGCCCTTTCAGGCAAACTACGTTGACCGCCTCCTCCACCCCGATTTCCAAAGAGTTGATCCAAAAGATCATCTCCGAATAAATCGGAAAAAGGATTTTTTTGCTGAGGAAGATTGTTGTTAACCACCTTAGCATTGGTTTTTGTTTTAATATGCACTACTGTAGGAACCGCTGCAGCAGCGGCTTGTGTAAAGTCAATAGGTCCGGCTCCGGGACTGTTGCCACTATCAAGAAAACCGGCATACTTGTAATTGGCCGGAACATTTGTAGCCTGGAAATTGGGATTGTTATTATTATGCTGGAATTGATTATAACCAAAAATAACAGCGAGGGTAGTTATTGCGCTCACCAGCACCGTAAAAAGAATGTTTTTTGTTTTCATCTATGGTAATTTTTATTGTAAAAAAGTTCAATATTGACTTATTAATATAATTTTCGGATTGATCCATCAAAATACATGCCCCAGAATTAAAATTAAACTATCAGCAATTATATTTTTTATCGCTCGTTTACCTTTAACAATAAATTAAAAAGATAGTCATATTTAGGCAAAAAAAATTATAACGCTAATAAAAACTGCATGGTATCAATTCCATCTGCATAATCATAAAGTCCGGGCTTTTGTGTATTTCCAAATGCTATGTAATTATCGCTAACGATGCATTGGATATCTCCATTAGTTTCCAGATCACTCGCTAATGTATTTCTGTCGTCATAATAGGAATAGTGAAGCATACTCACCGGAGAAAATACACTATCATTTTCTGATAACACAATGCTTTCATTAGACATGTAATATTTATTATTCATTATAAGTAATGCGAGGTTATAATCATAGTTGTTTTTATATTTTGTAATTTCAGAAAGATAATCATATTTCTTAAAGGCATTGAGAAGCATAACGAAGTCATATCCCCGCGGTACAAAAAGTTTGGTTACGTTTCTGCATCCGAGTCCGAAGTAGGCATATACATCATCTGCTAAAGAAGTAAGCTCACCATAAGTCTCATTGCCGGATAGTATAGCAACAGAGGTTTTATTATGTCTTATCACTGAAGGGTATTTGCCAAAATAATATTTAAAATATCTTTCGGAATTATTGCTTCCTGTTGCAATATATGCATCACAGCCTTTCAGTTTCTCTCTCGTATTTACTACACCGCCCACTTTTGGATTCCATTCACAAAGCTTGTCAATCAGGTGCTTTAGTATTAGATCATCTTTATCAGAAAGTTTAATAAATTGATGGTGACCCGTAATAAAAGCGCACAAAAAGTCGTGAAAACCAACAAGAGGAATATTACCTGCCATGACAATTCCGATTTTTTTTGCCTCAATATTATCATCTATGTGGTAGTGACTTATCCATTCATTTAATCTGGGAGAGTCAAGGTAGTCGTTAACAATGCTGTTGAAAGAGAAGTTGACGAAATCCTCAATGAACCATTTATTTTTTTCAAAGGCTTTACGCTTTATGTTATTTAATTGATCACTTTCTGATTGTAAGTAATCCTTCAGCTTTGCTAATAAAGTAATTTTTTCTTCAAGATTCATCGGGGTAAAATTATCTCTTTATATTTGTAATAATTATGAACGGGCAAAATTCGTAAATAATTCATGTCTGCGAAAATTGCTTAAACTACTTTATTTATTATGGCTATTAAAATAACAGATGAATGTATCAACTGCGGAGCTTGTGAACCAGAATGTCCTAACAATGCAATTTATGAAGGGGGCGTAGAGTGGGCTATAGAAGACGGCACAACAGTCAAAGGTACTGTTACACTAATGGATGGAACCTTAATGGAATCCGAACAGCGAAACCCACCCATCGCAACTGATATCTATTTTATTGTTCCGAATAAGTGTACTGAGTGCCAGGGATTTCATGAGGAACCGCAATGCGCTGCTGTTTGCCCGGTGGACTGTTGTGTACCTGATGAACTATACCAGGAAACAGTGGAGGAATTGTTAGCAAAAAAGGATAAATTGCATGTATAATTTTTCAAGGCGTAACAGCCTATTTTGCAGGTGATATTTCCTGCACACGGGCGGAGGTATTGAAAAGTACTTTCGCCTTTTTTTTAAACTAACAACATGATAGATCAAAAGAAGATAAGTGCGGTTGGGGTTCTATTTTTAATCGCTGCATCCGTTTTTATTTCCTGTGATCTTCAAAATACAACTTCCCGATCTTCCACTGAAGAAATTCAAAATGCAGATATTGAATTTTCCGAAATGAGCCGACAGGTGGGAATGAAAAAAGCATTTTTACAATATATAGATAATGAAGGCGTATTACTAAGACCCGACCATCTCCCTATAACAGGCGCAGATGCGATTGATTACCTTAGTCTTTTAAATGATACTTCTTATACGCTTACCTGGCAGCCATCGAGAGCCCAAATATCCAAATCACAAGACCTGGGATACACTTACGGAATTTATACGCTCACATTTCCGGATACTACTTTTAAAGGAACCTACATTAATGTTTGGAAAAAAGAAAGTACAGGTGAGTGGAAATTGGTTCTTAATAGTAATAATCCAGGTATTAAATAGCCATCGGCTGTCACTGCTCAAGTGGTTTGCGGACACAAGCCATAGTCTCAAAATCGTCAAAAAAAGATATCAGGGTTTAGTGATCACAAAGTTGTGTACATTGTTTGCTACATGGTATTCAATATTCAGATGATTTTCGTCTGTGATTTTTTTCACAATAGCAAGGCCGAGTCCATGTGATATTTCCTTGTTGGTGTTAGATGTACTCAGTCGCTTGAATAACTTGTCAGGCGGTATAGGGCTAAGAGCACTTGTATTGCTGATACGGAATTTGTTTTCATCAATTGCTATTACTATGTTTCCACCATTATAGTTATATTTAATAGCGTTGCCAAGCAGGTTTATTATCAGCGAGTCAGCAAGTAGCGGATGAAGTTGGATGGTAAAAGAATCATTAAAAATCGTTTGAACAGTGAGCTGTTTTTCTTTTATAAATTCATCGAACAGGCGTATGTATTTTTGAGTTACATCGGATAAACTCACTTCAGTTGTGGTTTCAAATTGGTTGTTCTCAATTTTAGCCAGTAATAATAAACTTTCATTTAATTTGCCCAATTGCCTCAAAGCATCTGTTGACTGCAAAATCGCTTGTATCTGCTCATCCTTTAAATTGCTGTCCTGCATTAGTAATTCCAATTTGCTTAATACAACAGCCACCGGCGTTTGCATTTCATGGGCAGCATTCTCTGTAAATTCTTTCATATTCACATAATCTTTGTAGATCCTGTTTTTCATGTAATTTAAAGAAGCATTGAGCTCGTTGAATTCTTTAATGTTGGTTTCTTCAAAATGAACATTTTCCATTTTTTGCAATTCTACACTTCTTATTTTATTAAGCGACCGCCTGAACGGCATCCATAACTTTTTGCTTATGGCCCAGTTAAAAATCAAAGTGGCTGCAAACAGGCCAATAAAAACAAATAACATGATTCGGGTTACATCCGTTACCAGCGCTGCTTTTTGCTCCTGCGATTTCCGGATAGTAATCTGGTAGGCAATACCACTTATAGAAACCACCTGAGATAATTGCCGGTAAGGAATGCCCTTTTCGTTTTTCTCATATCCGCTGGTATTAATAATAGTAGGGTGCTCGGCAATAGCCGACTGGGTTGGAAAAATAGCAAGGTCCGGCGTTCTTAAAATAAAAGTAGTGCCATTACTGACTTCTGATTCCAGGTATTGTACCCAGGCTATTTCGTTACTTATCAATTCTTTGTCGCTGCGGTAGTTTATTTCTTTACTGAATTGATTAAACAAATAGAACCCTGCAACCGCCAGCAGAGGGATCAAAGTAATTAAAAAATACAACGTTGTTTTTGTAAGAAGCTTCATAATGCTGCAAACTGTTTACCTGTCTGTGAATCGGTACCCTGAGCGGTACTCTGTTTTTATATAATCTTCGCTCCCGGCATCAATCAATTTTTTTCTTAAATTTTTTATGTGGGAGTATATAAAATCAAAATTACTTACATGAAGGTACTCATCGCCCCATATATGTTCTGCAATGGCACCCTTGGTAAGAAGCCTGCGCTGGTTAACGATAAAATATTCAAGTAACTGGTATTCCTTATCAGTGAGATCTACCGTTTTGCCTTTTACTAATACTCTTTGCGCGTCAGCATCCAGCACGATCTCTTGAAATGTAATAGCCTTATTTCCCTCAAAAGTCCTGCGCCGGATAATCGCATTAATGCGGGCCGTTAGTTCAGACAAATAAAATGGCTTTACAAGATAATCATCCGCACCGAGATCAAGCCCCTGTAGTTTATCTTCCAAAGCATTCTTTGCAGAAATAATAATAATGCCTGCTTTAGACTCCATGTATTTGAGCTCCTTCACAATATCCAACCCACTTCCATAAGGCAGTCCGATGTCCACCACAATACAATCATAATCAAATTGTGCTACCTTTTCTTTGCCCTGTAGAAAATCACTCACCGCTTCACAAATAAAACCCTGGTGGCCCAGGTATTTTACAATAGATTCCTGCAATGCCTGTTCATCTTCTATAATCAAAATTTTCATGGTATAAATCTGACTTTAATTATTACAATGTACTTAACAAAAATGTACTAAATAATCATAATAAAAAACCCGCCTTTTTAAAAGGGCGGGCAAAGACTTTCATAGAAATAGTTATTTTTATAAAACGTTTTTCAAAATTGGAATACATTTTAAAATGAATTTTATTCTTCATTACACAATTATTGATTAGCATCCTGCTGATCCGGATAAGTTCCTGCTGACCCTTTAAGAGTAGCTGAAGTGGTATTGTCACTACCCTTGCGAACATAAGTGATATTTACTTTATCCCCCGGACGGAACGCTGAGATTTTGCCAACCAACTCGGTACCGGTGTTGATCGTGTTTCCGTTTAACTTAGTAATGAAGTCTCCCTTCTGTATGCCGGCTTCATCTGCTGCACTGCCTTTGGCCACATCCATCACATACACGCCATTCCCATCAGGAATATTATTTTTCCGACGATCTGCCCCGCTCATCTGGTCATTGCCAAACATGATGCCGAGATAGGCTCTTTTAGCACTTCCGAATTTAATGATGTCACTGGAAACTCTTGCCACCAAATTAGAAGGTATGGCATAAGAGTAACCTGCAAAAGAACCTGTGGGCGAAGCTATGGCGCTGTTGATACCAATTAGATTACCATCAGTGTTTACGAGAGCCCCGCCACTATTGCCGGGATTGACTGCTGCGTCAGTTTGAATAAAAGATTCTATTGGTGCACGGCTATTGCGATTATTGATGCCGAGGCTTCTTGCTTTGGCGCTCACAATTCCTGAGGTGACGGTAGTTTCAAGATTTAAAGGATATCCGATGGCTAATATCCATTGGCCTACTCTTACGTCATCAGAATTGGCAAAAGTGAGATGTGGAAAATTGCTGCCTTCAATTTTTATCACAGCCAGGTCAGAGCTTGGGTCTGTACCAATGACTTTGGCTTTGTAATCATTTTTATCATTCAATGTTACGAGCAATTCATCGGCCCTGTTAA
>JBDTJI010000131.1:0-22437 GCA_039935935.1 Ginsengibacter sp.
GATAAAAGGTACCTGTGGCCCTGAATAATTAAACACTTCTAACCGCAATACCATGCTATTTGGAAAACGGATTACTCTCCCACTCCGCCGATCATTCGTCAGATAATTGCCACTAAATTCAAGCAAAGTGGTATCCAAATAGTCAATCCCAACCACATCGCCTTTAAACCCATTAATCTCGATTCGGTCGCCCACCCTGTAGGGCGTCCTGAATATGATGTACAACCATGCAATAAAAGATGAAATAGGTACCTGTAGCGCGAATCCTAAAATCAATGACAATAATCCAAATGAAACTGCCGCAGTATACCAATTTTGAAAAAGGAAAGACACTATTACAATCAGTACAAATAATTTAGTCAGAAATCGGGTTATTCGTACCAGATTATACCGGTTCCCCTTTGATTGGCTGTGCCTGTTTACCAACCTTTCTACCAATTTACCTAACAGGAGAATTAAAAAAATAAAGAAAAATGTCATGGTTATTTTTCTCACCAGCGGCTTGTATTCTTCTATAAGGTCAAACAACTTTAGCTCTATTAAAAAATGAAGGACGAGAAAGCTGGCAGCGGTAATAGCATAACCGCTTATCAAATACCCGCTACGTGACCTGCTTTTGTCTTTGATCATCCCGGGATTTTTCTTATCGCCGCGTTTGTTTATAATCGTTTCGTTCATAAGTGAAAATTTGATCGTACTGTTATTACACAATAACTGTCCCAAAGATGGAATATATGGAAATAAGTAAGATTTCCCGACTATCATTGAGAGGTTTTTCCAATGCCCGTTTATAAATAACAATTTCAGGAGGCATTGGTCAAAATTCTATTCCCGGATTCTTTATCTAAGTTTGTCAATCTAATAGTACCATAGCATTAAATAAAATTAAAATGAAAAAACTTATTTTGTTGATCGCTGTCGCATCAATCATATTGTCTTTTACGCATCCAAAAACCAGCTGGATCGCCATTGGAGATTCAATCACTTACCTGAATGAACATACGGATGAAACAGGCCACAGGGTTACAAAAGGATATATGACGAGAGTAAAAGAAAAATTGCCTTATATTGATTACGTCAACCAGGGGCACAACGGATGGACTTCCGGTGGCATAGCTAAAGAAATTGAAAATCTGGGATTAGTTAAGGCAGATATATATTCTGTATTTTTAGGAACTAACGACTGGTGGCAGGGCCGGCCGATTGGGGATTTTGCAGATTACAGGAACAATACCGGCAATAATACGGTGTATGGCTCTTTTCGAATTATCGTTAATAAACTCCGTACCCTTAACAAGGATGCTAAAATTATCCTCATTACCCCCATGCAGCGGGCCGATTTTGTCTATATTAACGATATGACAAATAATGCCTGGGGCTCTTACAAGGACAAGAAAGGCCAGTCATTAGAAGCTTTTGCATCTGCGGTTAAGGCAATTGCTGTTTACGAGCACTTCGATGTGATAGACCTTTATCACAAAAAAGGCATGGGACTTAAGCAACTGGTTAAGTACAAACGACTAAAAGATCCGCAGACCGGATCCTACAAAAATTATAATTATCCCGCTTATGTAACCATTCCTTTTAATCCTCAGACTGACGAATATCCCTACCCCCCGGATGCCATGAACATTACTTATGACGGCCTTCATCCATCCGACAAAGGCTTTACGATGATCGCCAATTTATTAATTGGCCGAATGAAAAAATATTGAATCGGTTAATCATCCTTTATACTCTTTTTTACTAAAATCTCAGAAAAAAAATAAATATTACAATAACTCGCAAAATAAGTCGTTGTACTATTTAAGTTCTCTACAAACATCGTTTATTCTGACAAAGTAATATCCTGTATATGAATCCAATCGTCTTTATTTTAACCTTATTGGCAGTGAGTTTTCTTTTGAAAAGCTTTTTGTCATTTCACGTAAATCAGCACAGGCACGCAAAAGCACATCTTTTAAAAAGATTATGCCGGGAGGGCGCTTCTAGTAATCTTATCTTTTGTGGCCAGGAGATTCTTCAAAATAAGGCAATAGGTATTGATGGCATACACAGAAAAATAATGATCCTCGAAAAAACAAAGAACAACTATCATTGTTCTACCATATCGCTTGATGAGGTTCATGATTGCCAGGTTATAACCAAACCGTGTTTTGTGAATGAGTTCAATCGTAAAAAAACGGTAAATGGAAAATGCCACGATGGCACTACCCTGGAGCTTTTATTTGAATTCAATAACAAATCACAACCAGCCTCCATTGTTTTTTGTAACGATCTGATTAAATCCACCAAAGAATTTATTTTTTTGAAAGCCAAAGCAGAATACTGGCGTGTCATGCTTTCAAAAATGGTGAGCAGGCCAATAGAGGTTAGTGCTTAGAATCCGCACACTTCACTTTTACAACTTTCACTATCCCATCGTTGATGCGTAGAGATATTCAGCCCATATTGTTATGTTTTGTTTATTTATTTTACGATAGTCCGGTTATGCGGCCCCAGGCTGTTAGTTACTTCAATAAGGTAATACTACTACCTCTTGTTTAAAAATATTTTCTCAACGCAACTGTTTTAAAAATCAAATTCTGCCATTATTTTTGAATGCAAACGTTGCAGATAATTAAGAGAATTTTCATTTTACTGGTAACATTTATTACCTGCTCGTTGAATGTATTATTGGTATTACCCTGAGTCGAAATTCAGACTTAAAACTTTCTTATCTAAAATTACCTGCTCTCATCTTACCCGGCGCCTTATTACTTTATGGAGCTTTAAAGCCTGTTATCAACGTAATCCCCAAATGGATAATAACACCATGAACAACATGCAGCAAAACTATCCAGGTTATCGTACTTATACTTCCGATTTTGCCATGTGGGTACCTTCTGCCTAAGTGTATGACATGGATGCTCTTAATGTAAAGACGGCGCATAATTTCCGCGAACATCTTATCACAGAGGCAGGTTCTGTAATCATCACAAGTGGCATAGGTTATGGAATGAGGCTCATATCCAGCAATACAAAATCATATAAAACCAGTGGCACCAAATTTCCTTCGGAGCACACAGCCAATATTTTCCGGGGCGCTGAGCTCGGATACCAGGAGCTGAAGAAGACACACCTGGCATGGAGCTATAGAAGTTACCAGGTGGCAACAGATGTTGGTATGCTTCGCGTTTATGGAAAAAAACATTTGTTGTCGGAGATACTTGCTGGTGCAGGATTAGGCACTTTTTCTACCAAACTCATTTATTGGATTTTTGGCAAGGTAAATAATAGTTTCTGTAAAGCATGCATTCAGCTTTAAATTGTGGGCCTTCAGCATTCAACCAAGTTTATTAAATTTGCATTCATTTAAATTTTAATTTCAACTATAATAATTATTCAAATATGTTTGACTCATTAAGTGACCGGCTCGATCTTGCTTTTAAGAACTTAAAGGGACAGGGGAGAATTACAGAACTCAATATTGCCTCAACGATTAAAGACATCCGCCGTGCGCTCGTAGATGCCGATGTTAATTATAAGATCGCCAAAGAATTTACGGATTCCATAAAGGATAAGGCTACCGGCGAAAAAGTAATCAATGCAGTAAGTCCTGGGCAACTGATGGTTAAGATCGTGAAAGATGAACTGACCGATCTGATGGGCGGCGTAGAAACCGATCTAGACCTGAGTGGCAATCCGGCAGTAATTCTTATCGCTGGCTTGCAGGGAAGCGGTAAAACTACTTTCTGTGGTAAGCTGGCGAATTATCTCAAAACTAAAAAAGGGAAATCGCCCTTACTGGTAGCAGGAGACGTTTACCGTCCTGCAGCTATTGAGCAGTTAACTGTTTTGGCAGGCCAGATCAATGTAGAGATTTATAGCGAGCCTGAAAATAAAAACGTAGTAGAGATTGCGCAAAACGCGATCAGTGAAGCAAAGTCAAAAAATAAAAACGTAGTAATTATAGATACTGCCGGTCGTCTTGCTATAGATGAGGTGATGATGACAGAAGTAGCTGACATTAAGAATGCACTAAATCCTAAAGAGATTTTATTTGTCGTAGATAGCATGACGGGACAGGATGCTGTAAATACAGCTGCGGCATTTAATCAACGGCTAAACTATACCGGGGTGGTTCTTACCAAGTTAGATGGGGATACACGCGGCGGTGCTGCCATTTCTATTAAATACACTGTGAACAAGCCAATTAAGTTTGTAAGTAGTGGTGAAAAAATGGAAGCGTTAGATGTATTTTATCCTGAACGTATGGCGCAACGCATACTGGGTATGGGAGATATAGTGAGCCTGGTAGAAAAAGCACAGGAACAATTTGATGAAGTGCAGGCGGCGAAGCTGGAAAAGAAGATCAGGAAAAATCAATTTGATTTTGAAGATTTCAAAAGCCAGCTTCAGCAAATAAAAAAGATGGGAAATCTCAAAGACCTGATGGGCATGATACCAGGCGTGGGTAAACAGATCAAGGATGTAGATATTAACGATGATGCTTTTAAAGGTATTGAAGCGTTGATCAATTCAATGACTGTAGAGGAGCGCCGTAATCCTGATCTTATCAGTCCCAGCCGTAAAATGCGTATTGCAAAAGGAAGCGGAAAAGATATTGCAGAACTGAATCAGTTTATCAAACAATTCGACCAGATGAAGGCTATGATGAAGACCATGAATAAGATGCCGATGGGTAAACTGGCTGGTTTAGGTAAAAAATAAATTATCAGCAAATGGTAATTTATTTGAAAAACTTTTCCGATAGGTTTGTAATTCTGATTTTCACACTGTATCTTCGCAGTCCTTTTAGAAACCCAATTTAATAACTACCCAAAAAAATTTCTATTTTTTATGGCTGTAAAAATGAGATTGCAACGTCATGGATCCAAGAAGAGACCATTTTACTTTATAGTAGTTGCAGATTCCCGTAGCCCACGCGATGGCAAATTTATTCAGAAACTCGGTTCTTACAACCCACTAACAGTACCCGCAAGTATTCAGGTTGACCGTCAAAAAGCATTGGAATGGTTGCACAAAGGTGCTCAGCCTACTGATACTGTACGCCGTATTTTAAGCTTTAAAGGTGTTCTATACCTGAAACACTTACTACGTGGTGTGTCTCTTGGCCTGTTTGATGAAGCTGTCGCAATGGAAAAATTTACCAAATGGAGCAGCGAACATGATGCTGAATTTGCAAAGCGCCAGGAAACACATAAGAGAGCAAAGGCGGCTACCCGTCCTGCGTTTGTAAAAAGAGTAGAAGCACCTAAACCTGTGGAGAAGGTTGCCCAGGAGGCCACTATTAAGCCAGATTCAGGTGATGTGGAAACTGCAACTGAATAATCATTTAAATCAGGAAAGATTATATAAAGCTTTAAAAACTGTCTCATATCGGGGCGGTTTTTTTTGTTCTTATACATGTATTGTATAATCCGAAAGCATACCATCAAAAAAATAATTGATGTTTTCAAAAAAATTGATACAAAAAAATAACCGAATTTTATCTCATAAAATAATTATAAAAATCAGGTAGATTAATTTTTACTTACATAAAGGGTATTAATCTTGCGTAATAATTAACGGGCCATCAAATATACCCGTAATCACTTCACTTAAAAATTTTCGCACAGCATGAAGAAATCCTGGGTTTTATCCACATTGCTATTGTTTACAATGTGTTCAATTTTTATAACTGCAAAATCTCAGGACAAACAGGCGGAAAAGATTGAAGCTTCTACAAGAGTTTTAAAAGATTTCAGCGACATGAAGGAAAACATTCCCGCAGAACTTTTAAAAATAACCGAAGGCATCATAATTGTCCCCAAATTAATTAATGCGGGTTTTGTACTTGCAGGTAAAAGAGGCAAGGGAACAGCCATGGTAAAACTGGAAAATGGCTCATGGAGCAACCTGGTATTTGTAACCATAACCGGTGGCAGCGTTGGTTTTCAGGCTGGTATTCAATCTATTGACCTGGTATTAATATTTAAGAGCCGGAAGACCCTTCAAGACATTGGAAAAGGTAGCTTTACCTTAGGAGGAGATATCTCAGTTACTGCGGGACCCGTGGGACGAAGCTCTTCTGCAAGCACCGATTATAAACTGGAGGCAGAAGTGTATTCTTATTCCAGAAGCAAAGGTTTATTCGCAGGAATTAGTTTAAGTGGTTCTGCCATTGCAATAGATGGGAAGGCCAACAAGTCTTTTTATGGAAATGATGATGACACAAAAAGTCTGTTTTCTAATTCTACTGAAAACAGATCATCATCAGTAATGGAAATGAAAAGCGTTTTGAAAAATATGTATCAATAGAAAGTTACGGATAATTTAAATATATCCGAATGATTTCAATAAGTTTTTATATCGAAGTATTACTTAGATTTTTGCGTCTTTGACTGCTCTTCCAATTAGTATTCATTTGACATTTCTGTGAGATTGATTTATTCAATTTATTTGTTTGAGTTAAATTTTAGTAATATCTTTTCATCTTTACTTTTATTGAATTTTAATCATACTATCTAATTGTTGTTTCGAGAGCCTAATACTGAAAAAGAACTGTTGACTTTAATATCGGAAGGTGATGAAAAAGCCTTTAAGTCACTATTTACAAGCTATTACGAAAAGCTATTCAATTTTGTTTTATCCATTGTAAAATCAAGGCAGGTAGCGGAAGAACTGGTAATGGATGTGTTTTTAAAGATATGGTTGGGTAAGGAAATTGTTCCCCGCATTGAAAAATTCAATGCGTTCATTTTTCGTGTGGCTCATAATAAATCTATTGATTTTTTAAGATCGGTTGCAAGAGATCCTAAGTTCCAGGATCTTTTATGGGAGCAGATCCAAATATCAAATAATGCATGCGCTGATTCTACCGTCTTAGCTCGTGAATATGAAGCTAAATTGAGAGAAGCCGTTTCTCTCCTGTCTCCTCAAAAAAAGAGAATATATCAATTGAGCAGAGAGGAAGATATGACGCACGATCAAATAGCCGTTCAGCTCAATCTATCGAGGCATACTGTTAATAATCACATTGTAGAAGCTCAGAAATTTATTCGCACCTACCTCATAAAAAAGTACGATGTGGCTTTTTTACTCCCGCTTTTGTTTAATATGATTATAGGATAAAGGCTTTATAATTTAATTCAAAAAATGATTTCCATACAGAGGATGGATGAGTTCTAATGTTAGCGTCATTATCTGAATTGGATAAATAGTAGTTGGCAGCGTTTGCAGCAAGGCAAAAAACGGAAACGCCAATAAGTAACTAATTTCCATAGATATTATGAACGACACTGGATTGATGATTAGCTTTCTTTTATAATAAACAACGTTCCCGGGATAAAGTAAGGTGTTTCCAAGATTTTCGGTTACTAAATTTTAAGATTATATGTAAACGTTGATCTGATACCGGTAGAACTTAGAAGCAGTGAAATTTTAATTTCTCTAATGAATTTATAGGTCTTTTGCAATTACAAGAATAAATTTTCTATTTTAAAACCTTTTAAAACCTTTATTATATTCTGCATTTCAAATTGTCGCAGCACAAGTGGTTTGTGTAGACCTACCGGACAGGCAGGCACAAACCACCGTCCAGCCTCGGTACCGCACGTTTGCGGACCGAAATCGAAGTGAAAATTGAAATGCATACTTAAACTGTTTATATATTCTGCTTGAAATGCACCCTTTTGCATCGTACATTGCGCGTGTATGAAATACTACATTATTGCCGGGGAAGCATCCGGCGATCTACATGGCAGCAATCTGATAAAAGAACTTCAGCAACTCGATGCGGAGAGCGACATTCGCTGCTGGGGCGGTGATAAAATGCACGACACAGGAGCTACGCTGGTAAAGCATTACAAAGAGCTTGCCTTTATGGGATTTATTGAAGTGGTTAAAAACCTTCCGGCTATTTTAAAGAATTTCAAATTCTGCAAAACAGATATTGCGGCTTTTCAGCCAGATGTAATAATTTTTATAGATTATCCGGGCTTTAATTTACGAATGGCTAAATGGGCTAAAGAAAGCAATTACAAAACTGTTTTTTATATTTCACCACAAGTGTGGGCATGGAAGGAAAGCAGGGTAAAAAACGTAAAGCGGGACATTGACAAAATGATCGTTATTCTTCCTTTTGAAAAAGAGTTTTATAAAAAACGGAATTATGAGGTACAATATGTGGGGCATCCGTTGGTAGAGGTGATTGATAATTTTAAAAGAGATCATCCTGAAATAGCTATATCTCCAAATACAATTGCTTTGCTGCCCGGCAGCCGCAAACAGGAAATAAAAACAAAGCTTCCTGTAATGCTTGATGCTTCGGAGAATTTTCCGGATCAGCAATTCGTTATTGCTCAAGCGCCGTCGATTGAGGACGAATTTTATGAATCCTTTATGCTGGATCATAAAAACGTGAAGTTGGTTACCAACGGTACCTATCCGCTACTAATGAAGTCTGTAGCGGCTTTAGTAACTTCGGGCACGGCTACTTTAGAAACTGCATTGTTTGGAGTTCCGGAAATCGTCTGTTATAAAGCCGGCACTATTTCTTACCAGATTGCCAAGAGGCTGGTGAAGTTAAAATTCATCTGTCTTGTCAACCTGATCATGAATAAAGAAGTGGTTAAAGAGTTGATTCAGCAAGATCTTACGCCGGAGAAGATCACTTCGGAATTAAAGAAGATATTATTTGATACTTCGAAAGTAGAAAGATTAAAAGAAGATTATTCACAATTAAAGCAATTGCTTTCTAAAGGAGGTGATGCGTCTAAAAATGCGGCAAAGAGTATCTATGATTTTATAAATTAAACAACAACTTGTATTTACGTATATGGAACAAGCACGGTCGTGGTATAAAGAATGGTTTAATTCGTCTTATTATCATAAGCTATATATTAAAAGAGATAATGCTGAAGCTGCTGGTTTTATCAGTCATCTTATAGATTATTTAAAACCTGCTCCAGGTTCACTTATGTTAGATATCGCCTGTGGAAGAGGACGGCATTCAATACAACTTGCACAGATGGATTTTGATGTTACAGGAATCGACCTGTCAGAAAATAATATTCTAAAAGCGAAAGAAAGCGAGAATGACCATTTGCATTTTTTTAACCACGATATGCGTCTGCCATTCTGGATCAATTATTTTAATTATGCGTTCAATCTTTTTACAAGTTTTGGATATTTTGATACAAGACGGGAACATGATAATGCAATCAGGACCATTGCACAATCTTTAAAACCTAATGGCATAGTTGTAATAGATTATTTGAACGTTCATTATGAGGAAAAATATTTAGTTACTAAAACTGAAATGGAAATAAATGATGTTGCTTATCATATCACAAAATGGTTTGACGAAACACATTTTCATAAAAAAATTATTGTAAAAGATAAAAGG
Organism: Ginsengibacter sp.; assembly: GCA_039935935.1. Classification (GTDB taxonomy): domain Bacteria; phylum Bacteroidota; class Bacteroidia; order Chitinophagales; family Chitinophagaceae; genus Ginsengibacter. The sequence continues at coordinate 9,392 of JBDTJI010000131.1, forward strand.
TTAAATGATGTGTTAGTATTTCGCGAACGGGTAGCAAAATTTTCGTTGGGAGATTTTACAGAAATGCTGACTTGTCAAAATGTGCAAATACAAGAGGTGTTTGGTGACTATTATTTGGCAGATTATAATTTAAATGAATCTCCAAGAATGATTATCATAGCCCGTAAAGTGATTTCCTGATTTTATAAATAATCTTGTTTTTTTTATTCATGCGTAAAAACCACGCTACCACTTTTTTCAGTATCAGATTCAATTCTCACCTCGTATCTCTTCGTTCCATCTGTTACTATCATCAATGCGGTGTTTGGAGGTATCGTGCCTAAATTATCAGCATACATCGTCACAATATTTTCCTTTACGTTTTGATCTAACGTAAGTGTAAGCGAAACAGGTTTATCCGATAATCTTTGATGGGAGAGTACTGCTTTTCCATTGTAAAATACGGTGATGGAATCACCATCAATTTCTCCATTGTCGTAAAAAGAAAGATGAAAGGTAGGTTGAGTAATAGAAATCGTTTTAATGATATTTTTCTTACGTGTTTCAAATCCCTTTAGTGACGGTGCCGATGGATTGATAGCGCTCTGATTAGTAATATCAGACTTTGTAATAGTGGTGTTTGGCGCCGGAACAACGTTGTTCAATGGTTCAGGGTTTTCAATTTTTGCATTTTGTTCCGGTATCTTTTTGGCTGGAGTAGTTGATTTTGCAGGTGCTTCAGCAATTGACTTTTGTGGCGTTGTTGGTTTCTTAGTAGCAGCCTTTGCTATCTGCTTATTCTCGTGAGGCATAAATCCGGTGGGCAAATTGTTAACTATTCTTCTTGATAAAACCGTTGTGCCGGTACCGCATCCTCTTCCCTGGTTGGGAGCCGGTAGCCATGTACCTTTTAATACTTCCATTTCATCGCTATTTCTTTCATAATGCAAACGATGGGTTTGAAAACAATTCTGGAAATCGGGTGGGGTATTAAATTTCGTTCTTTCAATTTCAGTCACCACTAAATCCTTGCTATCATTATCGAAGGTGCCCGTTAGTCTGCAAATGGTGTAATATCTTTTCATTCCTTCCTCGAAATAGGTATATGAATACCCTGACACTTTTGAGCCGTCAACGCTAAGTTCTAAAACATATTTAATTCCATTGTCTGCGTAGCCCGGCAGACCGAAACTGTTTTCCTGGAAACCTCCTTTCCATTGCCCATTTAAATTAATCGCGCTATTATTTTTATGATGAGAGGTTCTCTTTTGGGAAGAAAAATTTTGTGAAAAAGCATTTTGAGCATTTATCCCGAAACCCACCATCAGCAAAAATGAAAAAGTAAATATTTGTTTCACCATGCTGTTTATTGATTCACTCAAAATTAATTGTTATTAAAGTTATATCCCTTAATAGAGTTCGAATGTTTGTCTAATACTTCGTTAAATTTGCCCTTCAAGATTTAGTATAAAACATTTTTTGAGTAATTAGAATGATAAACATAACATTTCCTGATGGTGCTGTAAGACAATACGAACAAGGCACGACATCATTAGACATTGCGAAATCAATCAGTGAAGGATTAGCCCGTAAAATATTAGCAGCCGAAGTTAATAACGAAGTTTGGGATCTTTCTCGCCCTGTTAATAATGATGCAACTATAAAATTTTTGACCTGGGAAGAAGCAAAGGGTAAGGCAACTTTCTGGCATTCCTCTGCACACTTGATGGCTGAAGCGGTTGAAGATATTTTTCCCGGAGTACAATTCTGGGTGGGCCCACCGTTGGAAAAGGGATTTTATTATGACATGGATCTTGGCGAGAATGTTATTGCTGATTCAGATTTAGAAAAGATCGAAAAGAAAATGAAAGAACTGGCAAAGCAGAATAATCTCTTTTCGAGAAAAGAAATTTCGAAAGCAGATGCAATACAATACTTTGAAGAGAAAGGAGATGGATACAAATTGGATTTGCTGTCAGGATTGGAAGATGGTAAGATTACATTTTATACACAAGGGCAATTTACTGATCTGTGCCGTGGCCCGCATATCCCATCTACCGGATTAGTTAAGGCAATAAAACTGACTAATATTGCAGGAGCATATTGGAAAGGTGACGAAAAAAATAAGATGCTTACCCGTATCTATGGAGTTACTTTTCCTAATCAAAAAGAACTGGATGAATATCTTGTTTTTTTAGAGGAAGCAAAAAAACGCGATCACAGAAAAATAGGCAAGGAATTGGAATTGTTTACATTCTCAGAAAGAGTAGGGGCGGGCTTGCCGCTTTGGCTGCCCAAAGGAGCTTTACTTCGTGAGAGGTTGCAACAGTTTTTACAAAAGGCACAAATGGAAGCAGGATATTTGCCTGTTATTACTCCTCATATAGGCTCTAAAAATTTATATGTTACCAGCGGCCATTATGAAAAATATGGGAAAGATAGTTTTCAGCCCATAAAAACACCGGTTGAAGTTGAAGAATTTTTGCTCAAACCCATGAACTGTCCTCATCACTGCGAGATCTATAAGTCTTCACCAAGAAGCTACAAAGACCTGCCACTCAGGCTCTCAGAGTTCGGGACAGTATATCGATATGAGCAATCGGGGGAATTGCATGGCCTTACACGTGTGAGAGGATTTACCCAGGATGATGCGCATCTGTTTTGTATGCCCCAACAGGTGAAAGATGAATTTAAGAAAGTAATTGACCTTGTGTTGTTTGTGTTTAATTCCCTCGGATTTACAGATTACACCGCACAGATTTCTTTAAGAGACCAGGAAGATAAATCAAAATATATAGGCAGTGACGAGAATTGGGAGCTTGCCGAAAAAGGTATTATGGAAGCAGTTGAAGAAAAAGGATTGAAGAACGTGGTAATAGAATATGGCGAAGCTGCATTTTATGGACCAAAACTTGATTTTATGGTGCGTGATGCGATTGGAAGGAAATGGCAGTTAGGTACCATACAGGTTGATTATAATATGCCGGAACGATTTGAACTTACGTATATTGGTGAGGATAATGCAAAACACACACCTGTAATGATACATCGGGCACCATTTGGAAGCCTTGAAAGGTTTGTGGCTGTGCTTATTGAACATTGTGCCGGCAAATTTCCGATGTGGCTGGTACCTATCCAGGTAAAAATTTTACCGATTAGTGATAAGTTTATGTCTTATGCAGAAAATGTTTTAAGTCAATTAAAAAATAATGATATTCGTGCAGAAATTGATGACAGGAGCGAGAAAATTGGTAAAAAAATTCGTGATACAGAATTGGCAAAAATCCCATTAATGCTTATTATTGGGGAGAAAGAAGTGAATGATGAAAAAGTTTCTTTGAGGCGTCAGGGCAAAGGTGATGAAGGAACTAAAACTTTGAATGAAGTGATAGAAAATATTAAAGAAGAAGTGAAGAGTATGAAATAAGATATAGAAATATTAAATAAGGGATAAGAAATAGAGAATAATAAATAAAGAAGTTAATGACCGCAACACAATCTCTAAGGTTATATGATTTATTTTTAAAGCATTTTAAAAATGATGCAGATGCGAAAGCGTTTGTAAATGAACTGGACATAGCTCTGGAAGAAGAAGCGGATAAAGATGATAAAACTTATACGATTAAATGAAATAGAATTACTAAGAAAAGATTTTCAGCTATTAAGGGAGGAAGTGAAAACGGCCCTTGCCGAAACCAAAAGTGAAATAAAATCAGAAATTAATAAATTGGTGATCTGGATTGTTGCTACTTTTTTGGCAGGAGGCAGTTTGATGATCTTGATTGCAAAATTGTTTTTTGAAAAATAAAACGAAGATTGAACAAACAATAGAAACGAGAATTGAAACAAATCATCCGTCTTGTTTACGAAGAAGGATGGTGTAGTTTTGAAAGAAGAAATATTAAAGCTTCGAATAGATATCGAAAAGAGTCTACAATAATATAATAAGGGCTTTCGGTAGTGTATTAACAGTAGTCGGAATATTTTTTGCAGTAATTAAATTATTTTTAATCAAATAACAAAACAATTTTAATCTAAAATCAATTAATGGCATTTCCACCCCGGCCGAGAGGCGCATTTAACCCCCGTTTTAAAAAAGAACAACAGCAGGAACATCGTACCAATCACATGATAAAAGTCCCCAACGTAAGATTAGTTGGAGATAATGTTGAGATTGGAATTCATCCCACCGTAGAAGCACAAAGAATCGCAAATGATCAGGGCCTTGACCTTGTAGAGATTTCACCACAGGCAGATCCCCCGGTTTGTAAAGTAATAGATTATAATAAGTTTCTTTATGAAAAAAAGAAGCGTGAAAAAGACATGAAGGCGAAAAGCAAAGTGTCTGAAGTAAAGGAAATCCGCTTTACGCCCAATACCGATGATCACGATTTTGATTTTAAATCCAAGCATGCAGAAAACTTTTTAAAAGATGGCAATAAAGTAAAGGCTTATGTGCAATTCAAAGGAAGGGCCATCATGTTTAAGGAAAGAGGCGAATTATTATTATTAAAATTTGCTGAAAGACTTGTGGACGTAGGCACCTTGGAAAGTATGCCCAAATTAGAGGGCAAACGGATGTTTGCCATCTTTGCACCTAAGAGTCAAAAGAAAAAATAAAACTGTAAAAAATATACTTATACTTCATTTCTTAAATCCTTTTCTGCATAGAAAAAGTTGTTATGACTCCTTTCAGTTAACCAAAAAATTGATTAGCATATCACATCGCATTTAAGATAAGTACACATTACATAAAGTCAAATTTTGATGGATACGGCTATTGTTGTCCAAGATCGAAAGTAGACTCAAATTTTTTAATGGAACTTAAAAATCCACCGCCTTTGGCGGTGGTCATGTTCTGTGCGCTTTACCTGAATTTTTCAAGATGATGTGATCGAGAAAATTTAAAAAGAATTTTTAATAGGTTGTTTAGTAAAGAGGGCTACGCCCGATGCATTTCAGCCCACCTTCTGAGAAGGTGGTTGTTGAGTTTTTATATTTCAGATTGTAAGAGTATTGCAGGTCTTTTTACTTAAATTATACGTAATATTACGTTACTTAAAAACGAGTATTTACGCTGTAAGATTCTACATAATTAAGTCCGACTTTTGTGGATATTATTAAGAGCTCAAAATATTATTTTCTATGAAACACGAAACTGATGACCCGGTTAAGGTGATGGTTGTTGATGATCATGTACTTTATCGGGCAGGAGTCAAGGCTGCTCTTTCCTCAAAAAAAGATATAAAAATTATAGCAGAAGCAGATAACGGCGCTCATCTTCTTGATACGCTGAAAGTATTACAACCTGATGTCATATTGCTTGATATTCAAATGCCGATTATGGATGGAATAACTGTGTTGCCGGAATTAAAGAGGCTTTACCCTCATATTAGGGTCATTATGCTTACTCTACTTGATGATCAAAGTGTAATTACCCGTCTAATGGAATTGGGCGCTAATAGTTACCTGGTAAAAACTTCAGATGCTGAGGTGATCTATGAAGCAATTATAACATGCCATGAGCAGGAATATTATTTTAATGCCTTAACCAATAAAGCGCTATTAAATAATCTGCGTGAAAGGAACACTGTTTCTGCGTTTAAAATGCACCATGAAGATAGCGCACTTACCGACAAGGAAATTACTATCCTCCGCTTGATGTGCGACGAAAAAAGCACTCGTGAAATTGCCGAATCGGTTGAGCTTAGTCCCCGGACTATAGAGGCTATTCGCGATAAGCTCAAAATAAAAACAGGTACAAAAAGTACCGCCGGACTTATTATGTTTGCTGTAAAAAATAATTTGATAGATCAGGAGAATTAAAAGCTATAGTCAATTCATAAAGCTATTTTTGCTCATTCATTTTTAAATTTATGAATGAGCAATTTTTTATCTATAACGACAATTTTTTTATTAAGGGACAACCTGTAATGGGACCTGAAAATCGCTCCTTTAAATATGGCGATGGCTTATTTGAAACTATAAGACTGCATGAAGGAAGAATGATCAATCTGGATTTTCATTTTGAGCGTTTTTTCAAAGGGTTGATGATTTTAAAATTTGAGATCCCAGCCCATTTTTCACCGACTTTTTTTGTCGAAAAAATTCATGTACTATTAAATAAAAATGCAATTAGTAAAAATGCCAGGATAAGGCTGATGGCCTTTCGCAGTAACGGGGGAATCTTCGATTCGACAAATAGTAGACCTCATTATATCATAGAATCAGTATCTATTGAAAATCTTAAAATATTGAATCAAGAAGGACTAACAATTGAAGTTTTTACAGACGCGAGAAAAAGCTGTGATCATTTTTCTAATATAAAATCTAATAATTATCTCCTTTCTGTTATGGCGGGTTTATTTGCACAAAAACATAACCTGGATGATGCCATTGTGCTAAACACAGCCGGAAGAGTTTCTGAAACCGCGATTGCCAATCTGTTTACCATAAAAGGAACTATTATCAGTACGCCTCCTTTGTCGGAAGGGTGTGTAGCCGGAACCATGCGTCGATGGATGCTGGAAAAATTTTCCTTAAAAAAATATGCTGTTATAGAAAAAAATATGGCCGTTGAAGACATTATGGATGCAGATGAAATTTTTTTAACCAATGCTATTCAGCAGTTGCGATGGGTAAAAAGTTTCAGAGGCAAGCATTTTGGTAATAAGAATGCAAAATATATTTATAATCATATTTCAGAAAATATTTAACGAATCGGCGCTAGTCTGTTCTCCCTCGTTTAGCCGTAAATTGTGGACTGTTTTATAACTCATCAATTATTATTTTCCTTGACTTACGAAGAATCCATTCACTATCTGTACAATAAGCTTCCCATGTTTAGCCGTAGTGGTGCAAAGGCTTATAAGGCAGACCTGAAGAATACGATCACGCTTTGCAACTTTTTAAAAAATCCTCAGGACAGAATAAAGACCCTACACATTGCCGGAACCAATGGTAAAGGTTCGGTAAGCCACATGCTTGCCGCTATTTTCCAGGAGAATGGATATAAGACGGGCCTATATACATCACCTCATCTCAAGGATTTTCGTGAAAGAATAAAACTAAACGGCAGGATGATGCAAAAAGCTTTCCTTGCCGGATTTGTAAAGAAAACAAAAGCTATTTCTGAAGAAATAAATCCGTCTTTTTTCGAACTGACTTTTGTAATGGCTCTTGACTATTTTGCAAACCAGGAAGTAGATATTGCAATTATTGAAACAGGACTTGGGGGCAGACTGGATAGTACAAATGTAATTACACCACTCTTATCTATCATTACTAATATAAGTTATGATCATACGGATATATTGGGAGAAACGCTTGATAAAATTGCTTATGAAAAGGCAGGCATTATTAAACCAAATGTTCCTGTAATTATTGGCGAGTATCAAACTGTAACAAAAAAGGTTTTTGAAAAGAAGGCAACGGATTCTCATTCCCCTATCTTTTTTGCACAGGAGAAATATAAAATTGTATCAGCAAAGTACGATGTAAAATATCTGGATTTAGAAGTGCTGAATAAAAAGCTGAAAAAAATATGTCTTTATCGTCTTGATCTTAATGGACTTTATCAGCAGAAAAACATACTGCCAGTTCTCAGTGCTGTTGATTTATTAAAAGATGCTTTTTCCTTAAACCAGGGGAAGGTGAAGAACGCGCTTTCAAATGTAAAAAAATTAACGGGTCTATATGGCAGATGGGAAGTTATTCATGAAAACCCAACTGTGGCTCTCGATGTAGCTCATAACGAGGATGGAATAATGCAACTTATCCATCAAATTAACCTATCAAAATTTCAGCAACTTCATATTGTATTTGGAATGGTAAAGGATAAGGATATTGAAAAAGTTTTGGTTCAACTTCCAAAACATGCAACCTATTATTTCACCAAAGCTCAAAATCCAAGGGCTTTGCCGGAACATGAACTACAGCAAAAAGGTATCAATCATGGACTCCATGGGAATGCTTTTGCAGATGTGAACCTGGCTCTTAATCAGGCGATGAATAATGCTTCGGAAAGAGATTTAATAGTTGTGTGCGGAAGTGTATTTGTAATTGCGGAAGTAGACTTTTAGGATCATATTTCGCCCATCGCTTTCAGAGCATAGTACACACAGCATGTATGAAGGGACTGTACTATTTTATTTTCAAGAAAAAGATTTTTTAATTTTTCAACCGGAATTTTTTCTAATTCCAGTTCTTCATTTTGATCTAATTTTTGTTCAGCAGTTTTTTTACCGCCTTTGGCTAAAAAAAGATACGTATAGTTTTCAAGCACGCCCGGATTTGCGGAAACTCTTCCTACAGGAGTGATCGAAGAAAATTCATAGCCTGTTTCTTCTTTTAATTCTCTTTGTATGGCTGCTTCAGGAGTTTCACCTTCGTCAACGAATCCTCCGGGAATCTCTAAAAGGGTTTCCTTAAGTGGATGCCTGTACTGCCGTACCATTAATACTTCGTTGTTGTCAGTGATGGCTACCGCACAAACAGTAGCCGGCAATTCAACTACAAAATATTCTTCGATAATTTTTCCCTCTGGAGTTTCACATTTGTCCTTACGCGCAGTAAAATATGGATGTCTGCTTAAATATTCGGTGGATAATACCTTCCATTTCATATCGTTTTCCATCAGTGTATTTTTTATGTTAGCTAATTCCATTTCATTCTTTCACGAAGCTTTAGAATGTGTGCTGTGTGATGTTTTCCATGCCACGCATATGACTTTAAAATTTGCCACAAGGTGATTTCTGTTTTTTGCTCCGGATGATAAATTTGTCTCTGCCATTGAGTTTCATCCAAAGCTTCCATGCATCGGCACCATCGGGAGTGAAGCGCATGCAAAAGTGTTATTGAAATATTTACCGGTACTATTTCGGTATCTGGCAGGCCTGCCCACTTATCCTGGTCATAGAGTTTTATAACGGGGTTAAACTCAGTTAAACCAAGTTTAAACCTTACATAAGCATTAATATGGCTGTCTGCAATATGGTGTATTAATTGATTTACCGTCCATCCATCGCTTCGATATGGAATATCCAATTGAGCCGCATCAAGATTTTGAATCGCATATTCTAAAGAAACAGGCAATATTTTTATGTCTTCAATTAAACGGGTTTTTAATGGTTCATTAAAACTCTCGTCGTAACCTTCCTGATCTTCTTCTTTTCCAATCGGAAAACGCAGTTCATCATTAAGGAACATAGACATTATTGATTCACAATGCTTAATAATTCAATTTCAAATATCAGTGCTGATCCACCAGGTATAGCTCCGCCTGCACCCCTGTCTCCATAAGCAAGGTCTGAAGGAATAAATAATTTCCATTTGCTTCCTACCGGCATAAGCTGTAAAGCTTCTATCCAGCCTTTTATCACTCCTGACACGGGAATAGTAAGCGGTTCACCTCTTTTGTAAGAATTGTCAAATTCAGTACCGTCTATCAAGCTGCCGATATATTGAGCCTTAACGGTGTCTGTCGCTTTCGGTACCGGTCCCGTGCCCTTTGTGATTATTTGATACTGCAAACCGCTCGGTAAAGTAACAACATCCGTTCTTTTCTTGTTTTCCTCTAAGAATTTAGTTCCTACTTCTTTGGCAGCGCTCGTTTTCTTAGTCATAAATTCCTTTAATTTCTGTTGAATTTTCATATTGCTTTCTTCTTCTGTTATTAATAATTTTTTGTCATTAAATACATCGTTAAATGCTTTGTTCAGATATTCGTTGTTTATTTTTTCTACTCCCTGCATTTTGTAGTATTCTGCAACCTGCACCCCTATTGAATAACTTAGACTATCAATAGATGTCATCGCGACAATTTTCTTAACCGGAGTTGTAGTTGTCTTGTGCACTGGTTTCTTTGTTTGTGAATACGCCGCTGTTATAATAAACGGTAAAATAAAAAAAATTCTTTTCATAAGTTTTTTATGGATTGTTTTATTAAAAATATTGGGCGCAAATATAACTTAATCTTCTCTCAAATCTTTCCCCGTTAAATTGATAAAAACATCTTCGAGATTAGCAGCCTTGGTTTCTTTGGGCCTTTCAAATCCGGAGGCTACAAGATCGTCTATCAACTTATCGGGAGATTGCATCGCAATAATTTTTCCTTCATCCATAATGGCAACACGATCGCATAAATATTCTGCCTCATCCATATAATGGGTAGTGATGATGACAGTGGTACCTTCTTCTCTGATCTGCCGTATTAGTTTCCATAAGTTCCGCCGGGCCTGCGGATCAAGGCCTGTTGTAGGTTCATCCAGAAAAATAATCCTCGGTTTATTTATTATGGTAGTAGCTATGGAAAATCGTTGTTTTTGTCCGCCACTCATTTCTTTATATTTGTTCCTTGCCTTATCGCGAAGATTAACCATATCGAGCAGTTTATCGGAATCTACACGCGTATTGTATAATCCGCAAAAAAGATCAATCAGTTCGAGCAGGTTAAGTCCAGGGTAAAAACCTGACGCTTGCAACTGAACACCAATAATTTTTTTGATTTTGCCCGCATCTTTATCCAGGTCAAAACCATCCACTATGATGGTGCCTGAGGTTTTATCCCTAAGCGTTTCTATTATCTCAAGCGTGGTTGATTTTCCTGCACCATTGGGGCCAAGCAGGCCAAATATTTCCCCCTCGTTTACTTCAAATGAAATTCCTTTCACCGCTTCAAATTTGCCATAATTTTTTACAAGATCTTTTACTGAAATAATTGTTCTCATTTTTTAATTTCTCCTATTTGTTTTTTGACATTATTTGTGACCGTGTGAGTTGTGAGTTGTTCACTGCTGATTGCTGATTGCTCTTTGCCCGCGGTCTGACCGTCGGTACCGACCACTTTGCTTATTATCGCTCATTGCTGGTTGATTATTGCTAATTGCCTGCAAGACAATTCTCCAACTCTTCCATCATTTTTACGCTGCCAATAAAAAAAGGGGTTCTCTGGTGCAACTCAGATGGGACAATATCGAGTATTCTCTGGCGCCCGTCTGTCGCTTTTCCCCCGGCTTTTTCCATCATATAAGCAAGAGGATTGCATTCATATAGTAGTCTCAATTTTCCATTGGGTTTTTCTAAAGTCGAGGGATAGAGGAAAATACCTCCTTTAATTAAGTTTCTATGAACATCACTCACCATGCTGCCAATATATCGTTGTGTGTAGGGACCTCCGTTGGTTTTATTTTTTTTCTGACAAATGTCAATGTATTTTTTCACCGGCTCGCTGTAACTAAAAAAATTACCATGATTCACTGAATAGATTTTTCCTATTTCCGGGCACATAATAATAGGATGGCTCAAGCAGAATTCACCTATAGATTGGTCTAAGGTAAAGCCATTTACCCCTCTTTTTGTTGCATATACCAGGATAGTTGAGGAGCCATAAATAATATATCCGGCTGCTACCTGCCTTACACCCGCCTGCAAAAAATCTTTAATAGAAACAGGACTACCTTTTTCCGTGACCCGGCGGTAAACGCTGAAAATAGTGCCGATAGAAACATTTACATCAATATTGGTGCTGCCATCCAATGGGTCGTACATACAGATATACTTGGAGTTTCTGCTGACAGCATCATCAAAAATTACCACATCGTCTAATTCCTCACTTGCAATACCTGCACAACTAATGCCATGACGCAGTACACCGGTAAGTTCATTATTAGCGAATTCATCTAATTTTTTTACTTCCTCTCCCTGCACATTCATCGTACCTGTATTTCCAAGAATATCTACTAAACCGGCTTTGTTGACATCTACGTTAATTCGCTTGGCAGCCAACCCTATGTCTCTAAGAAGTCCTGCAAGTTCGCCTGTAGCTTTAGGAAAAGCACGCATCTCTCTTATTGTGAATTCGTCAAGCGTTAGTACATTTCTATTTACCATGTTTATTGTTCGCATTAATAATACTCGCAAAAGTAGAGTAATTATTGGTTTAGTTGCTATCGTTTGCTTCTTGTATTACGGTTCAACTAAATGGAACTAATAGACAAGGTGGTGATCATAAATTAAGATGATATTTATACGCATAAAGAGGTTGTTCATACTAATATTTTTCACCGTTTATTTACTTTTCATTCAGTAAAATTACCTGTATAAGATAGCGTATTAATTCGCTTAATATGGCTATATATGATTGTTACCTTTGTTTCAGAAGTTAATGTATGTTGGCAAATATCCAGATACTTTAATGTAGAGCTATCAGAACATTTAAATCGAAAAGATCAAATTGAGAATTCCAATATCAGCCAACTCATCACTTTTTTTCCGAAATAAACATTGAACCAATACTCGTAAAGATATTTTTCCCGTGAAAACCAAGCAAAAATGGCCGAACAAATTTTTTCCCGAATGATAAGTGGTACCTCCGGGATTAAATTTTTTAAAAGAACTTCTGTAAATAATTTTTGCGGAAGTTTTTTATTGTAAAAATTGAAACCTGAATTACAGAGTATATGATAGAAGATTTTGGAGGGTTTAGGTATTAATTATTCCTGTATTTTTTTAAAATTGTTATCGGATCGTCTTTGTCTATTTTTCATTGAATTCTTTATTTGCATTTTGTTGGGACAGGAACAACTCCAAGTAGAATAGTCGAAGGGACTAAGGCAAAACTATTAATGGAGTTTGTCCTTCATAAACCAATTCGTTTATCAGAAATTTCCTGAAAAGCTGATCCGTCAAAAGACGTGAGCCTTTTTGAACAATGAGCAATTCATCAATTTTATTATTGATTACTTTCCTGATTTCTTCAAAAGAATTATTTCCTTCATAAATAGCAAATGTTGTTGTAAACCTATCGGCAAATAGTTTTGATAAATCTCTAAGCTGCTTTTCAATCTCTATTGTCGTTTCGTTTGGTTTGGCTAAATAGAAAAAAGTAATGGTTGTCGCTTGTTTATCTAAAAAACTGAAAAAGTTGTTAAGCGCTAAAATGTTTAACGGATGCTTTTCAGTTACTGCCACAAATATTTTGTCGTGTGAAAAATTGGAAATTTCTTCCGGCATTGCAACTACTATATTATTGATATTGTCAATTATTTCGATGGCTACACTTCCTAAAA
>JBDTJI010000132.1:0-8402 GCA_039935935.1 Ginsengibacter sp.
CCAGATCAAAACAATTGACACCAGATACTTTGAAGAAAAAATGTATCGTATGCCCATACCGCAATCAGAGATCCTTGCAAATCCTTTATTGGTTCAAAACCCAGGATGGTAAATGGAAACCTGTTTACAGAATTAGGATTACAATTATTACACAGACTTGAGTTAAACTAAGCATAAAATAAAGATGTTTATAAAAAAACATCAACTCAGCTTATAAAATGTAGCTAAATGTGTCCTAAAACCTGATAGCGGCAAAAAATATTTACGTGAAGATCACAGACCAAAATTGTTATATAACCCGTGAAGAGAGAAGAAGCGTTAGTTTGTTTCCAGGCGGCTAATGTAAAATTTGGTTTTGGTTCACAATCGCTTACCTATTCTATATGGTAGGCTTAAACGCTTTTTATTAAGCCGTTTACAGCAGAAATTTCATCATTGCATTAGGCACTGTCATCATCAAATAGGTGATTACTAATATCACTTATATTTTATCACTTCCTTTTATGATTTTACAAAATCATTGAGGGAAAGATCTACTCATTAGCCTATCACAATCGTACCTGATAATGCATTATCAACACTCTTTTTTAGAAACCGTTTTTGTGGATTCATCAGTCATCCATTTACTTTTTATAATGCTATATTATATTCTTGTAATTTTAATATTACAGAACGATTAAATTTAAAAAACATCACAAAATGAGAATCTATTTCCTTGCAGGTATTTTATTATACTCCATAACAATTCCGGTATCTGCCCAGGTGAAAACAGGCGGGCAATTCACAGAAAATAAAGTTTATCGAATTGATGCAGCAAAAGCAAAAATCAACGATCAATCTATTGAGATTGTGGCTGACAAACGATTGAGTAATAATAAAGGAATCGTTTTGAAATCCGGCGTTCCCGCTGCAATCGATAGCGGCCGTACTAAACCTGATATTTCCTTTAACATACGAGCGCCGAAGGCAGGCAGGTACATGATGAGCACTTATGCTGTTACAAATTCAGAAGGCGCTGAACTTATGAAAAAGGCGAAAAGTAAATTTGAATCCTTATATATTAAAATTCAAATAGACAATCAACGTCCCACCAAACGCGTGGTATATGTTCCCTGGGATATTGCGCGGCAGGAGTCAGGTAAATTCGAATTAAGTGGTGAAGATCAGCAGCTAAAAATTTGGTTGCCACGGGGAGTATTGTTGGAATATGTTGAATTTGCTGCCTACGTGCCACCACCCGTACCTGTAGCCGCTCAGAATTACCAGCCCAAAATTGTACCTCCGGCTACCCGGCCACGTCTTTGGTTAAATCAGCAATCATTACCAGGGATAAAAGCACGATTGAAAACAGCAGAAAACCTCGCAGCCTGGAAAAAGGTAGAAGAGTCTGCTCTTACTCCGTTCGATTTTAAATTTAATCCCAATGCAGAAATGACCTATAACGCCAGCCTTGAAAAGGCTGCAGAAACCAAGGCATTTTTTTATCTTATGACCGGAGATGAAAAAGTAGGTAATGAAGCAATTCAATTAATGGTGGATTACTTGTCGCATGTTGAATTTGGAAATATATTGGACATCACCCGGGAAATGGGAAGGGCTATTTATTCAGCATCGGAAGTGTATGACTGGTGTTATGATCTTCTCGATAAGAAGAATAAACAGATTCTTTATAATAATCTGATGCGACTGGCTGATGATATGGAATGTGGCTGGCCTCCTTTTAAACAGAGTATTATCAATGGCCATGGTAATGAAGCTCAAATTAACCGTGATCTGCTTTCAATGAGTATCGCCATCTATGATGAGAATCCTTTGCCTTATCAATATACATCTTATATCATTTTAGAACAGTTAGTGCCGATGCGCAAATTCGAATACCAGTCTTCAAGGCACAACCAAGGCGTTAATTACGGTGCGTATCGTTTCGGATGGGACATGCATTCGGCCTGGTTGTTTTATAGAATGACTGGTCAGCCCGTTTTCGATGATAACATCAAAGGTGTTCGTGAATTCTGGCAGTACATGCGCCTTCCTGATGGACAAATGCTTCGCGATGGAGATGGTTTTAATTCCGGGCCAGTCGGTAAATTTTACTACTGGAAATCTCCACAAACAATGCTTTTGAACTATGCCTATTCTTCTGATCCGCTTTTAAAAGCAGAATTTGAGCGCCAGGGCGGTTTGCCAGACAACCCTGTATTATTTTTATTATTGAATGATCCCGGATTGAAAGCTGAAGAGAGTATGGAGTCGCTGCCACTAACTAAGAACTTCGGGCCTATTCTTGGTTCGATGGTAGCCCGCACAGGTTGGCATATCGGGATGAACAGCAATGATGTGGTCGCTGAGATCAAAGGAGGAGGCTATCACTTCGGTAATCACCAACATTCCGATGCCGGGGCCATTCAACTCTACTACCGTGGTTTCCAGTTTGGTGACATAGGCGAATATAAATTTTATGGAACACCGTACGATCTGAATTTTAATAAGCGTTCCATTGCACACAGTATGATGCTGGCTGTAGATCCAAATGAAAAATTTGGGAATATCGAATCGAATGATGGTGGCACACGGTATAACCGGCAGAACCCGAAGACTCCAGAGGAAGCACAAACGGATCCGCAGTTTAATAATGGCAAAGTATTGTCTGCCAACTTTGGACCGTCTAAGTTGCGTCCTTTTTTCAGTTATTTTAAAGTTGATCTCACCAAAGCGTATTGGTCTGAAAAGATGAGTGCCTATACCCGTGGATTTTGTTTCCTAAACCTGGATAGGAAAGATATTCCGGCTGCGATCATCTTAACTGATGATATGACCACTACTAATCCGGAATTCAAAAAATACTGGCAGATCAATGCATACAATATGCCTGAGAAGACAAAAAATGGTGTTGTTCTGCAAAACCAACGCGAAGGGCTTATAGGTAAAACTTATGTAGACATGCTGGTCCCGTCCGCAGCAGATCGCCAGATAGATATTTTAAGTGGAAGTGATGCCAACACTGTGTTTCAATTCAAATATGAACCGCCATTGCCGGATCTGCCTGAAGCTAACGGGCACCGCATCTTGATTTCGCCTAAGAAAGCCAATAACCATGATCATTTTCTTACAGTCTTCCAAATGGTGGATGGCGATACGAAACCTCTTCCTGTAAATTATTATGAAACTCCTGTAAGCTATGTGGTCACTCTTGCTGACAGGGTGGTGAGCATGAGCAAAGGCTCCGATTTTATCTCCGATGGATTTACATTAAAGATTCCTGCGGGAGATAAATATCAGGTGGTTTTGGCCGGAATAAAACCCGGCTTTTGGAATGTGAAAAGCAAAGACGGCAAAGTGAACTTTAATGCTAAAGTGATAGCAGGGGAAAATACAATATTTTTTCAGTCTGGTAACGGAGAATATATTATAACTCCCGGCAAAAACGCAGGGGCTAAGGCTCTGTCAACAGATGAGAACTTTATGCCGGATAATTAAATAGCCTTAAGAACTTTAGACAAAGTTCTCTTTCAATCTTTTAATAATCTTTATGAATACAAAATATTTTATTCTTAGCGTGGTGTCTTTTTTTTGTTTTAGTATCGCAACCTATTCTCAAAAGACAACGTTGAATTTTTGCGGAAGTGCTTCGAATGATCTATATGTGCTACTAAGCAAAGAGAATCTTAAACTGAAAAGATTTGACTCGCCCGAAGCTGCAATTAATCAGGCTTCCAAAGGCACAGGAATTTTATTTGTATCGGATTCCTATCCTAAAATATCTCCAGACATAAAACCCAGCGCATTAGAAAAAGCGAAAAAGAAAGGATTAAGATTATACATAGAATATTCTTCTTCATTCACCCAATCTGATAAAAAGGATTCCATTTTTAAAGCTACGCTGGAAAGAGGTGTAGTTACGTCTGACGTGTTTGGAAAAAAACTAAAACAGATGAGCATTCTTGGAATTAACGGATGTCATCTCATTCCTGTGAATGTATCAAATCCTATAATAGTTTTAGGAAAGGTCGCGGGCTTTGATAAAGCAGAATACGGCATCAATGATATTAAGACTCATCCGTTGCTATTTCAAAAGGATAATATGTTGGTGGCTACTACTAAATTGAGTGATTTTGCTACGGGCCGCTATGGGCCTGAACAATCATGGAAACAGGTGTGGAATTATATCATATCATGGGTGTCCCGGGATAAAAATTTTAGTTTCAGTCATTGGCTTTCTTATGTGGATCCTATGTATGCTGAGAATACCAAACTACCTGGAGATGCTATCAGGAATTCAATTGCAAAGGGTGCTGAATGGTTTTTTAATGCTCACTTTTTTATAGCGCCTTCCTGGAAAGAACTTTGGTTAGAATACCAGGGTGATGGGCTCAACCCGGTTGGGCCGGCCGTAAGTCAGCAAATGCCTAATGGAGATGGATCGCTTGGAATTTTAGAAGGTCATGTTTCCAATATCAATTATGATGGCACCCAGCAATACCGTTATTGGGTACGCGCTGATGTACAGGGCGAAGTAGCTTATGCTTTAGCGGCAGCCGGAAATCTTCTTCATAAAGGTGACTACTTTAAAGTAGCCAATAACCTTGCAGATAATATTTTCTATCATTCCAATCTCAGAAGCGGGAATAAAAATGATCCAAACAGTCCTGCTTATGGATTGATCGGATGGTCGGTTACTCATCCTGGAGTATTTTATGGTGATGATAATGCAAGATGCATTTTAGGTTTGATTGGTGCTTCGGCTTATATGAATACCAGTGAATGGGATACTAAAATTTTAGAGGCAATACTTGCCAACTTTCGAACTACAGGCAAAGAAGGGTTTAGAGGATCCCGCTTAAGCGAAGGAGATATTTTAAAAGAAGGCTGGAAACATTTTGAGAACAGGGAGATCATTAATCCTCATCCTCATTTTGAGTCATGGCTGTGGGCATGTTATCTTTGGCTATATGATAAAACCGGTTATAAGCCGCTGTTGCAAAAAGCAAAGGAAGCCGTTCGCCTTACCATGGAAGCCTATCCTGATAAATGGAAGTGGACGAACGGAATCCAGCAGGAACGGGCAAGAATGATTCTTCCGCTCGCATGGCTTGTACGCGTCGAGGATACTCCTGAACATCGCCATTGGCTTGACCAGGTAGTTGAAAGACTACTCTTAAACCAAATGGAATGTGGAGCTATCAGGGAAGAGTTGGGTGGAGCCGGAGGGTCATATGGACGTACCGCCTCCAACAAAGCTTATGGATTGCGTGAAGCACCGCTGATCTTTGAAAATGGTGATCCGGTAGCAGACATGCTGTACACAAGCAACTTTGCTTTTTTTAGTTTGAATGAAGCTGCACATGCTACAGGAAATAAAAAATATATGAATGCAGTTCATAAATTATCAGACTTTCTCACGCGCATTCAAATAAAGAGTAGCAAGCATAAAGATTTGGATGGAGGCTGGTTTCGCGCTTTCGATTATAACCGATGGGATTATTGGGCTTCAAATGCCGATGCGGGCTGGGGTGCCTGGTCCACCCTCACCGGATGGATCCAAAGCTGGATGATAACGACTCAGTTGTTAGTAGAAAAAGACAATAGTTATTGGCAGCTAACAAAAAAATCAATGATCAATAAGCACATGCCGGAAACCATTAAGGTGATGGGAATACCTCTGAATGAAATAGAATAAATTCCAGGTTATATATTTTTTAACAAAAACTATAGGACGAAAAGTAGGTTTTTCGGCGTCAGACGGTATTTTTGAAGGATACTTGCTTAAAACCTCACAGAAATGAAAAAACTACAAAAATATTTTGGTATGCCTACGAAAAACAGGTTACTATTCACCTTTCTTATATGCATATTTCTTTTAAACTCCTGTAATGAGCAGGGTGTCGATTATGACACCTCTATTGAAATGCCTCAACCTCCGGCTTCTCCCGATGCTATTAATTCTTCCGGATTAAATGATGCAAATATTCAGCAACTGCCATCACCCGCTATAGTACCATCTGATGTTGCAGGAAGAAGCGGATTTGCACTCAATCCTGAGCATGGGCAGCCTGGTCACAGATGTGATATAGCTGTAGGTGCTCCTCTTAATTCACCTGCACAGCAACTGCAACCTGCTCCTTCCCGTCAACTTATGCCCGGCATTCCTGCTAATACAGGCGGATCGGTTACCATAAATCCTCCGCATGGACAGCCGGGTCACGACTGTGCTATTCCGGTTGGGCAGCCACTAAAAAGCTAACAGGTAGCGGCAATTTGGACAAAACACATGTGGAACGTAGTGAATAATGAATCTCGAAGACAATTTCCTTTCAGGTATGCATTATTTACTTCTCAGACTAATAATGATTTAGCCTTTTATAGTAAATATTATAGACCAGTTAAATTGACAAAAGATCAACTTGACATCGTCCAATCCATTATCAAAGAAGTTTCGGACTCACTACACTTTTTAAACACTTCAACAAATGTGAACACAGGAATAGTTGACACATTAAAGCATTCTTTTCAAATTGTAAGTGCAATTAATAATCAAGGACGGGTATATCTGTGGATTAACGCTATTTGTGACCCTGACAAAGATTGGCGACATAGGTTGATTTTTGTTGATGACGGCGGCAGTTGCTATTACAGATTGAAAATTAATTTAAAGACAAAACAATACTTTGACATAGAAATTAATACAAGCGAATAATAAACTATCGCTAATCGGCTTAAGCTTTTGCCGGTAACTTCTCATAAGGTAATTACCGGATCTTACTTGCCAGCAAGCAAGATTCGGTAATATTGTCACTCGTACAACATTTCACGTGGATTCCGAATGAAATATTTTATTGGTGAAATTGTCGGCGTCAATTTTTTTTTAGCTCCGCTGGAGCGATATGCCAGTAGCACAAAATAAACGTTGCCGTTTTCTTTTAGCTCCGTAGGAACGGCATATTCAAACCCTCTGTAATAAAATAATAATTTAGACAAAAAGCAAATTGATTGAATGAATGAATGCAAATTTTGACACTCCCGATTTTTATTACATGCCACTCCTACGGAGCTTTCTGTACTACTACATTCTTTTTGCACTTCTACTAATATACCGCTACTACGGAGCTTTCTGTTCCAAATGAATTTTCTTTTAGAACATCGTCCTGTACCTCATCGTCAAAATATGCTATAACCACATCAAAATATTCATTATTCGTTATTAATGACAGCCTGTTCTTCGTTATCAGATTAGCCTAAAGCACAAATCTTGCTTAACAAAAATCAAGAATTGATTTTAGAGAAAAATTTTAAAGCAGGCCAATACTAAAAAATATCTCTCATTTTTTAAAAAATAAAATAATATTGTGACTCAAAATATTTACAACTGAAGTGCCCCAATCAATTTTATTAAATCATGAACAGGAAATCCAAAAAGCTGGTTACTTCTGAGTCTCTTCTCAATAATAAACTGCATAAAAAAAACTATCTATTAAACGCGGCAGTATTGGTAGCAGCTATGGGTTACTTTGTTGACATTTATGATTTACTATTATTCAGCATTGTTAGGGTACCTAGTTTAAAATCGTTGGGGTTCAGTGGACAGGTGTTAACGGATAATGGCATTTTTTTATTGAATATCCAAATGCTGGGACTATTGACAGGTGGAATATTCTGGGGAATACTGGGAGACAAGAAAGGAAGGTTGTACGTTTTATTCGGATCTATTTTTTTGTATTCTATTGCTAATATTGCCAATGGTTTTGTTCACTCAATGGAAAGTTATGCAGTATGGCGCTTTATAGCTGGCTTTGGTTTGGCAGGCGAATTAGGTGCCGGAATTACTTTGGTTTCTGAGATCATGCCAAAAGAAAAACGTGGTTATGCTACTACTATTGTTGCCTCCGTAGGGGTAAGCGGGGCTGTAGTTGGCTTTTTGGTAGCTGAACTTTTTGAATGGCGTACCTCCTTTTTTATCGGTGGCGGCCTTGGGTTATCCCTTTTAATTTTGCGAATAGGAGTGGTTGAATCGGGTATGTTTGGAGAAGCAAAGCAAAAACACGACAAGCGTGGTGACTTTCTATCTTTGTTTACCAACCGGAAAAGATTTTTAAAATACATGCGATGCATCGTTATTGGTATCCCGCTTTGGTTTGTAGTTGGCATCCTGATAACATTATCCCCTGAATTTGGTAATGTGCTTGGCGTCAAAGGTGATGTCAATGCGGGAGCGGCAGTAGCTTATTGTTATGCCGGGCTCGTGTTAGGCGATATCGTCAGTGGATTGCTTAGTCAATATCTGAAGAGCAGGATCAAGGTGGTATATGTTTTTCTTACGTTAACTATCCTATCTGTTTCAGCCTATTTTCTGATGCGCGATATCAGCCTACCTGCATTTTATACCATTTGTTTTATTCTTGGTTTTT
>JBDTJI010000133.1:0-7610 GCA_039935935.1 Ginsengibacter sp.
TTCCTCATGAAAATAAATCAACCAGGAAACCTGGAGTAGGAATGTTGACACACTATTTCGATAAAGAAAAATATGACCTCGCTAATTCGTTAGTAATAGGCGACAGGCTTACCGACGTAGAGCTTGCAAAAAATCTCGGTTGCCATGCAGTCTTCATAAATAACTTCCAACAGTTAGGCACTTCTGAAATAACAGTATCTCATGACGATTTGAAAGAAGTAATCGTTCTTGAAACGCAAGACTGGAAAGACATTTACACATTTTTAAAACAACCGCAACGAAAAATAGTTCATTCAAGAAATACGAATGAAACAAAAATAGACGTTGAATTAAATCTTGACGGAAGCGGCAAGGGCGATATAAAAACCGGGTTAGGATTTTTTGACCACATGTTAGATCAGGTAGCAAGGCATTCAGGAATGGACCTGAAAATTCATTGCGATGGTGACCTCCACATTGATGAGCATCACACTATTGAGGATGTTGCCCTGGCGTTGGGTGAGGCTGTTTTATCGGCTTTGGGCGATAAGCGTGGAATAGAAAGATATGGATTCTTATTACCGATGGATGATTGCCTCGCGCAGGTAGCTATTGACTTTGGCGGCAGAAACTGGCTGGTGTGGGATGTAGAATTTAAAAGAGAAAAGATCGGTGAGATGCCAACAGAGATGTTCTATCACTTTTTCAAATCATTTTCGGATGCTTCTAAATCTAACCTTAATATAAAAGCGGAAGGAACTAATGAGCATCATAAAATTGAAGCCATTTTCAAGGCTTTTGCCAAATCAATCAAAATGGCTATTCGCAGAGATCCTCTCAATAGTTCTTTGCCAACCACTAAAGGATTATTATGAATGTTGCTATTGTAAAATATAATGCCGGTAATGTACAAAGTGTTTTATATGCATTGCAACGTTTAGGCATCAACGCAATTGTTACGGACGATCATGAAAAAATAATGGCCGCAGACAAGGTGATCTTCCCGGGTGTGGGAAACGCTTCTTCAGCGATGCAATATTTAAAAGAAAGAAAATTGGATCAATTGATCATTTCTTTAAAACAGCCTGTTCTTGGAATTTGCCTTGGCCTGCAACTGATGTGCAACTACAGCGAGGAAGGAAATACCGCATGCATGGGACTTTTCGATGCAGGCGTGAAGAAATTTGATGAATCAGTTTTTAAGGATATAAATTTAATTCCCTACAAAATCCCCCACATGGGATGGAATACTATCTATGACCTTTCTTCACCATTGATGAATAGGATTGATGAAAGTTCTTATGTTTATTTTGTTCACAGTTATTATGCAGAACTTTCTCCTCAAACGATTGCTACCACTAATTATATTAACCCGTTTAGTGCAGCAATGCAGAAAGACAATTTCTATGGAGTACAATTTCACACAGAAAAATCTGCCGGTACAGGAGAGAAAATTTTATCAAATTTCTTAAACTTTGAATAAATGGAAATAGTTCCTGCGATAGATGTTATTGACGGCAAATGTGTGAGATTAGAGAAAGGTGATTTTGAAAAAAAGATTATTTATCGTGATGATCCGGTGGAAGTAGCAAAAAGCTTTGAAGCCGTGGGGATAGAAAGATTGCACATTGTAGATTTGGATGGCGCCAAAGGGCAGCCATTAAAGAATATCAATACACTTGAAAGAGTATCAAAAAATACGTCATTGGTTATTGATTTTGGTGGCGGGCTAAAAACCACGGAAAATTTGCAATCGGTTTTTGATGCCGGTGCTGCTATGGTGAGTGTAGGAAGCGTTACTATAAAAGATCCCGATTTGTTTGCTCAATGGATAGCAGATTTTGGTGCAGAAAAGTTTTTACCCGGTGCAGATGTTCTCGATAAGAAAATTAAAATTCACGGTTGGAAAGAGGATACAGGTGTTGATGTTTTTGATTTCATAAAAAAAATAACAGGCTTAGGAATTAGCCAACTATTTTGTACCGACATTTCAAAAGATGGAATGATGCAGGGGCCAGCCACAGATCTATATAAAGAAATATTGGTAGCGTTTCCCGGCATCAACCTCATCGCCAGTGGTGGTATTTCGTGTTTTGAAGATTTGCTTTCATTACAGGATGCGGGTTGTAGTGGAGCTATTGTAGGCAAGGCCATTTATGAACTAAAAATTAGTTTGGAACAGATTGAAGACTTTATTAAAAACAAATAATGCTTGCAAAAAGAATTATACCGTGTCTTGATATCAGGGACGGCAGAACCGTAAAGGGAGTTAATTTTGAAAACATCCGTGATGCCGGAGATCCTGTTGAGCTCGCTATGTACTACTCGCAACAGGGCGCCGATGAACTGGTCTTTCTTGATATTACCGCAACAGTCGAAAAGAGAAAGACACTGGTAGAGTTGGTGAAAAGAATTGCAGAAAACATCAACATTCCCTTTACCGTTGGTGGCGGAATCACTTCAGTGGAAAATGCATTTGAACTGTTACAAAACGGTGCTGACAAAATTTCTGTGAACACTGCCGCCTTTCAAAACCCGGCTTTGATCCGTTTAATGGCTACAGAGTTTGGAAGCCAGTGTGTAGTTGTAGCAATAGATACTAAAAAAGAAAGTGACGGGAAATGGTATGTGTATTTGAATGGTGGAAGATTGAAAACTGATCGGTTGGCTTATGATTGGGCAAAGGAGGCAATTGAATTGGGCGCTGGTGAAATATTATTGACCTCGATGAATAATGATGGCACGAAAGATGGTTTTGCGGAGGATATTACATCTTTGTTTTGCCGTACATTCTCTGTGCCGGTAATTGCTTCGGGCGGGGCAGGAACTAGGCAGCATTTCGCAGATGTTTTTATAAATGCTAACGCAGATGCGGCTTTAGCAGCAAGTGTTTTTCACTTTGGGGAAATTAAAATTCCGGAATTGAAAGCATTTTTATCAGAACAAAATATAGAGGTAAGAGTTTAAAAAGAGAACAGAAAAAATGGATACATTTCAAATTATCGCTGCTCAAATGGTTTGTGAGGAAACAAACCTCGGTACAAAGAAGCCCCATCCCAACCCTTCCCCGAAGGAGAAGGACGTGCTTTATTAGAAATCCGATAGCTATCGGATCGTGGCCTTAAAAAAGATTTAGTAAGACAAAATATAAATGTAAGATCATGAAAAAGGATTACTCAGATTTGGTAAAACGTGTTGATTTCGCAAAATCGTCTTCCTGGACAGTTCCTGCCGTTATACAGGATGCATCTACCAATGTAGTTTTAATGCTTGGCTATATGACGCAGGAGGCCTTACTCGAAACGATAGACTCCGGGATGGTAACTTTTTACAGCCGCAGTAAAAATCGTTTGTGGGTGAAAGGTGAAACCAGTAAAAACTATTTGCATGTAGTAGATATAAAAACAGATTGCGATGCTGACACTCTTTTGATAAAAGCCAAGCCAGATGGCAATGTGTGCCATACAGGTGCAGAGACCTGCTTCAATGAAGAAAATTCCGGAAAGGATTTTTTAAGGAATCTTGAAAAAATTATTGAAGGAAGAAAGAAACGACCTGTTTCAGGATCCTACACTTCTACTCTATTTAAGAGCGGCATCAATAAAATGGCACAAAAAGTAGGAGAAGAAGCCATAGAAATAGTTATAGAAGCCATGGATAATAATCAGAAACTTTTTTTGAATGAAGCTGCAGATCTAATGTTTCATTATTTGGTTTTGTTACAGGCAAAAAATAAAACATTAGATGATGTAATTGAAGTTTTGGAGGAGAGGCATAAGGAAGATAGATAAGCACAGCATTATTTGCAAATGGACCACCATGTAACTCGTCGCAATTCAGTGATCGACATAACATGAAAAATAAGTTATAGGTATTTTTATTGTGATACCACAAAATGGATTACACTTTCTATTTCATTCGTAACGAGCGATATAATTATAGGTGATCTATATTTTTCTGAAGAAAGGATACTTTGTGCCGATCAATTCTGATATTCCTCCAAAACGTGCGATATGGTAAAGGTTTGTCACTTATCCCGACTAATTTTTACGGAAGTACCATTTATCTGCGTTGTCGTAATAGATCTTATCTATTACTGATTTGGGAAGATGTAATCCTTTAAATTTCTTATTTACATAGGGTGATTGTAAGCTATCACCTGTAGTAAAATACCTCCAGTCTCTCAGCCAAAGTTCATGAGCCCGGCTTCTTACTTCCGCTGTAGTCATTGAGCTGTTGTCTTCCATATCTGTCCCGTACATAATCCGATCCTGATATTTAATAAAAAAATCACGAACTTTTTGCCAATTTTCAATAGACTGGTATTGCAATTGTCCTAAGCGCTGAGCAGGCTCTACTGCCATGTTTGGAAACTTTTCTAATCTTCCGGCGATTTCGTCTACACTCCAGTCCAATGAGGTCAAATGTGCGCCAATGAACCTCAATTTTGGGTGTTTTTCAAGCAAATGATCCCTTGCCTGCATGATGGTATCGTAAGAAGG
The DNA here is from genome assembly GCA_039935935.1 of Ginsengibacter sp. Classification (GTDB taxonomy): domain Bacteria; phylum Bacteroidota; class Bacteroidia; order Chitinophagales; family Chitinophagaceae; genus Ginsengibacter. The sequence continues at coordinate 4,482 of JBDTJI010000133.1, forward strand.
ATACTCAGGATGCAGGTACATATGGTAATCAGGATGTTGTTTAAAATAATTCCGGTCATTATTGGTGGTCATCTGGTCTAACGGAAGCCAACAGTTTTTTGGTTCTCCTATATGCCCGATAACAGGAATATTATTTTGTTCTAAGTAATTAAAGATCGGATCGAATACGGGATCATCGATCATAATGAAATTGCTGTCTTTATTTTTAACCGTCATACCAATATTCTTCCAAACTTTGATTCCCAACGCTCCACTGTCAAATGAATTTTTTAGATAGGCCAACTGCTGATCGCTCCATCCCGGCTCATTGATATTTTCTGTTGAAAAGGTGGTAATATAATATAGGTCTTTTGGAAATTCCCGATGGAGCACCTGGGTAATAAATTGTTGACTGTCAATGGGAGGATAATACGGAACTTCAGTATTTAAGCTTATCAATGTAAAATTATCTGCCTTGGCTTGCTGAACAAAATCAGGCCGGGTAGTGATTGCATGAGTATGTACATCTATCTTCTTTACTCCGGAGTAGTCGTCAATAGAATAATAGCTATCCTTGTCATTTGTACTGCAACCGAGCTGAAAACAAGCACCAAGACAGAGGAAAAATAAAGGAGAAGAAAAAAGTTTCAAACCGGAAGAAAATTTCATTTAAGATTTATTTACTAATGAAAAAACTGTTACTCTTTAATAAATGGCAAGTTACTTTTTTAATGAATAAGGTATCAGACCGACAAAGTCAAAATTCCTTTGATGCCTAGCATCAAACGGAACAACTTACAAAGGACTGATATAGCCGCGCGGGGTGGCAAACTGCTGAGAGTAAAACAAACGAGGGCGTAATGCCTGGTGGCGTGAAACCATTTTAACAGCTCTAAGGTGCCACTTTTAGTTTGAAGATTGGTCACGGCTAAATCAATTTTTCCAATTATCAATAGCTAATGGCTGTCCACAGATTCCATCAATCTTTTTTTCACCTCTTCCATTCCTGCAGTAGCGGTTTCTTTTATGATAGTAAAATTATGATGCGGTGATACATACGGCGGATTGTTATCGATAATATATTTAGGAATGCCAACAGGTAAATATTCAATTAATCCTGCAGCCGGATATACCTGTAGCGATGTGCCCAACAAAATAAAAATATCCGCCGATGGTAATACTTTAACTGCTTCTTCGATCATGGGAACCTGTTCGCCGAACCAAACCACATGCGGCCTTAACTGAAAGCCATCCGGCGCTTTATCGCCTAAATGAATGTCGCCGTCAATATCATAAAATGTATTTTCATCCTGCTCACTTCGCATCTTAAATATTTCACCATGCAGATGTATTACCTTTTTTGAACCCGCTCTTTCATGAAGGTCATCTATATTTTGTGTGATCACGGTAACGTTAAAATCTTTCTCCAGATCTGCAATGGCCTGATGTGCGGCGTTTGGTAAAGCTTTGGCTACTTCCTTTCGTCTCTGATTATAAAAATCGAGGACAAGCTCTTTGTTTTTTTGCCAACCTTGTGGAGAAGCCACTTCATACACATCGTAGCCCATCCATAGACCATCGCTGTCGCGGAATGTTTTTAGTCCGCTTTCTGCGCTGACACCTGCTCCTGATAAAACGATAAGATTTTTTTTCAAAATAATAATATAAATGTATTAAGATAATATACTATTTCCCTCCGCTCATTTTCATAATTTGTTTCCACTCATCTGCCTGTACTTTCTGCACGGAGAGCCTTGAATTTTTAACCAACTCCATCTCTTGCAACCTGGGCTCCTGTTTAATTTGTACCAAGTTAACAGGTTGTTTTAATGGCCTTACCGGGCTTAAATCGACAACCGACCAATTTTTATCTTCCGTTGTAGGGTCCTGATAAGCTTCTTTAACGACCATAGCAATTCCAACTATTTCCAACCCTTCATTGCTATGATAAAAAAATACCTCGTCCCCTTTTTTCATCGTCCTCAGATTATTTCTTGCAGCATAATTTCTTACACCATCCCAGAATGTTTTTTTATCTTTAAGCAGTTGTTGCCAACTATATTTAAAAGGTTCGGATTTCACAAGCCAATAATTCATAATATTTAATTTTATAAGAATTTAATAAAGAAAAAAACCTTAATAATATTTTCTTCGTAACTAATAGAAACAAATTTAGGATTACACATTGATGTTTTCTTATTACTTTTAAAAAACAAATTATCTTCACTACAAAAAACAAATCATGTTAAGTACTTTGAAACCTGTTTTACTCCTCTCTATGCCGGGTGGCTCTGAGTGGATCCTGATTGTTCTTGTCGTTCTATTATTTTTCGGAGGCAAAAAAATTCCAGACCTGATGCGCGGTATAGGCAAAGGAATGAGAGAATTTAATGATGCTAAAGATCATGTAAAAAGTGAAATTGAGGCCGGAATGAAAGAAAAAGAGAAAGAAGTGGTACAATCTACTTCTACAGCGGCGCCCATTTCGTAAAAACTTTTTTTTAAACTTAATCTAATCCCGTATCTTTTGTGCGGGATTTTTTTTACACAAAACTTTTTACAAAACGTTAAATACATGTCACTACAGAGAAAAATTACTTTAGAGGAATCAGAGATACCTACCCATTGGTACAATATTATGGCAGATATGCCGAACAAACCCTTACCACCACTCCATCCGGGAACCAAACAACCCGTGGGGCCTGATGATTTGGCGCCTCTTTTTCCTATGGAATTAATAAAACAAGAAGTAAGTACTGAAAGGTGGATCGAGATACCTGATGAAGTAAGACGGTTGTATTCCATTTGGCGCCCAACGCCGATGTTTAGAGCATTGGAATTGGAAAAAGCTTTAGGTACGAAATCTAAAATCTATTATAAATACGAAGGAGTAAGCCCTGCAGGCTCACATAAACCTAATACGGCAGTTCCGCAGGCTTATTACAACATGAAAGAAGGTGTTAAAAAAATTGCAACAGAAACCGGTGCCGGACAATGGGGAAGCGCTTTGAGTTTTGCCTGTAAATTATTTAATATTGAATGTGAAGTGTTTATGGTGAAAGTCAGCTATGACGGAAAGCCCTACCGAAAAATTATGATGAATACCTGGGGTGCCAAAGTGCATGCTTCACCCAGCACCTTAACGAATGC
>JBDTJI010000134.1:0-17847 GCA_039935935.1 Ginsengibacter sp.
ATCAGCACTGTAACGGGCTGCGGCTACCTCACTTTTGACACCATCATTTTTATATCCGAGCACTACTAATTTTCCATCAGCCTGAACACCCAATGAATTGGCATAACCGCTGGCAGATCCGAAATCCGTAGTTTGTTTACCATTTGTATTAAATGTGTTATCCAAACTACCATCTGAATTGTAACGGCAAATAGCAAAATTAGTATTACCCCCAGATGAACTATAGCCAGCTAATACTATCTTGCCATCGCTTTGAATAGCAACACAGATTGACGTGTCGTTAGCGCCCCCAAAATCAGTTAATTGACGCCCGTTCTCATTAAAAGTAGCATCAGGGCTGCCATCAGAAGTAAAACGTACAACTGCAAAATCATAAGTATTGCCATTCTTTTTGTAACCTGCCGCAACAATTTTTCCATCGTTTTGAATAGCAATGGAGTTAATTTCATCAGATGAAGTAAAACCCATTATTGAAAGCCCTGACCCATCAAAGCCAGGGTCGAAGCTGCCATCCTGGTTATAGCGAATTACAGATGCTTTATCCCCCACTCTCCCCGCAACAACAATTTTTCCGTCCCCACCGATTGCTATCGAATAGGCACTACCATTAGTGTAAGCTATTATCCTATTACCATTAAAAGTATTGTCCAGGCTTCCGTCCTGTGTAAAACGGAAAAGTACTATGGGTATCCTTTGACTTGGGTCGTAAGTAGGAGCAGTGGAAGTATTAGTATTAGTATTGCCAGCCACCACTATCTTTCCATCACTTTGAATTGCCACTGAAGTAATATTGTCATATTGTTTCATATCCACTATTTGTATACCGTTTTCACCAAAGGAATTATCCAGGCTTCCATCCGTATTTAAACGCGCTACCGCAAAATCAGTTTCATTATAGTATTGATCAGGATTACTCACAGATCCCGCGACAATTATTTTGCCATCTGCTTGCATTGCGGCATGAGAACTAAATATGGGCAATGGGACAGAAAATCCATTATGTCCATAGGATAAATCTGCAGCTCCGTTAGAAAGTATTTTAGCTATCATCGTTGGATACGAAATACCAAAACCTGACGGTCCATTGCCTTCAAATACCATATAGATACTTCCATCGGATTGCACCAATACCTGTTTACCTATATTAGAGTAATTGAAGGGTGACCCCATATCTGTTTTAACTATGCCGTTATCACCAAAAGAAGGATCGAGCAGAATTTGCTGCGAGAAGGCGATCTGAAAGAAACTGAAAAGTAAAACAGACAGTGTAAATAATTGCTTCATTGTAGATTGATTTATGATCCAAAATATAATAAATAAAGACGGATCTTTCTTAGAGAATGATACTGATGTAATACGGGATATTGAAGTAACCGTAGGTGTTTCGAAGGATTAGACAGGTAGCTTTAATAGCCTACCGAGAGCCAAAAGTATATAAAAATGAGTGATAAGAAGAAAATATTTTTTCTAATATGTATGGACTCCAATTGAGTCGGCACAATACCTTGAAGCTATATAACAAGTAATGTTATTATTTCAATGCATAATATGTGTGTGTTAAATATCCAGGTAATTATCTACTGAAAACCACATTTCAGTCATCTTTCAAAAATTTTTGCAAAGGATCTGCAAAAGTTAAGGTAGATTTTTCATCTATTTTAAAACTTGCGGATTTTAAATAAAAGTGAACTATCCCAATAAGTGCTACATTTAATATCTGAATAAATCAACAATATTGTTTCAAACTCAATCTTTATTAACATGAGAAGAAAATTTTTTACCACTAGCATATTAGTATTTGGATTTCTGATATGCATTGCCGCCGTTATAGCTGATCTTAATGGAACATGGACAGGAACATTGACCGTTCCGGATGGCCAGCAGTATCCGCTTAATTACAATTTCAAAATCCAGGGAGAAACACTTACCGGTACGGCAAGCTCTCAAAGAGGTAGTATTGACTTCACCAATGGCCATGTAAATGGTGATAGCGTTTCATTTGCTATTGCTGTAAATGGAGAAGATGCCATAAATAAGGGAAAATATTACAGCGATGGAGACTCAATTAGCCTAACTATCTACTATAAAGAAATGATCATGCACTCCACTTTAAAACGCACGGCCAAATAAGCAGATCTACTGATACAAATCGATAGCTGTTTCAAAATCACATTTGGGTAAACATGCTTATCAAATACTAAACGGGCTGTCCAGAGAATAGACAGTCCGTTTAAATTAAATCTATTTTGAAATAATTTTCTGATTTTCCTTAGTGGCTCATATAGAGACAACTTACACTTTTAGTGTCCCTTGCACCCCTTCATCCAGCCTTTTTCCGGTTACTACTGAAGTGGCAATTTTCAAAAGCGTTATCATTTTTCCATGCGCTGTATCCCAATAGTAGGCATCCTGTGGAGTTATTTTTATAACGCTGATATCAGGATCATCCTTTCCTTCGGTAAACCAGGCCTTCGCAATTGGTGTCCAGAGTTCTTCTATTTTATTCTTATCTTTTATTAGCTGGGCTTTACCGGTAATCGTGAGGAAATGACTGCTGGAATTTTTCGCATAAATCAACTGCACTATATCGTCATTTTTTATTTCATCGTTTTTATCACTGGAAGCATTGCTAAAGAACCAGAGGTTACCGGCATCATCTACCTCTATCGTCGCCATAGGTCTTGTTCTAAATGGCATTTCAGCCACATTTGTACAAAACATACAAGTACCAATATCTTTTACCAGTTCTTTAATTTTCTCAATCGCTTCTTCATTTTTCAGGTTTTTATTCTCGCTCATAATAATAGAATTTAAATTTTATGATAAACCAATAAATAATTATGCCAATTCTGTACTGGTCAGGAATCACTCCACGAACCTCGAAAAATTATATTGTGCTACAAGCCAGAAATGTTCTGTAAAATTTTTATACAAATAATAGCTTAAATAACCATTAGGTAAATAAAGTAAGGTGCAATTTTTGATGGTAGTAAAAAAAAACACAAAATGAAAACAAAAAAAATTCGCAGTCTTATAAGATTTTTTCTTGGATTATTAGTTTCCTTCTTCTTGGTTCAATGTACAGCCACAAAGAAGATAGAAAAATTAACGTCTGGGGACATAAAAAGTATGATTGACTCTTCACGTTTTGTATTTAACGCAGAAAGAGTTAATCCTTTACGTGGAAGAACCCGCTACCTGACCTCCAGCTATGATGTAACAGTGAAAAAGGATTCTGTTGAATCGTTCCTGCCCTATTTTGGGCGTGCTTACCAGGCGCCGATGGATCCTTCAAAGGGCGGTATCCAATTCACCTCTTCTGATTTTTTATACACCGTAAAAGGAGCAGGTGGCGGCGATCAATGGGATGTAGTTATCAGTCCTAAAGACAATAATGATGTGCAGGAAATGCGGTTTAATATCTTCGGTAACGGCACAGCCAGTCTTAATGTGACCAGTACTCATAAGGATGCTATTTCATTCACAGGACACATAGAAAGAATAAAAAAATAACTTAGCCAATGGACCAGCAAACCGGAAAATATATATTGATAGCAGGCTTGTGTATAGTAGTTGCCGGCGTTGTGATCTATTTTTTCCACGATTATTTAAAATGGGTAGGAAGGCTTCCCGGAGATATAAGGGTGGAGAAAGAAAATTTCCGGTTTTATTTTCCAATAACCACTATGATTATTTTTAGTGTAATCCTTACCGTTATCATAGCTCTTTTCAAAAAATTATTTTAGATTCTTTTTGTGCATAGTCTGTTGAAATGGATGTATTGGCTGTCTCAAATATTCCGGATTTTGTAAAACTTATTGCGATACAGCTTCACGCCTGTAAAACTTAAAGCCACCTTCCTGTTTTATAAGCTTACAATCATCACAAGTGTTTTCAAAATTAGCGTTAGTGACCTTTACAACAAAGTAAGCGGGCATAGTGATATTCCCTCTTAATAGAAATTTTTCATCAGCATCACCATATACCGGAGTCGCAGGCTTGTCTGCATAAAAGTACTGGGCATAACTTTTAAATCCTATGGGCCATACATACACATCTTTACCTTTAAGACTCTCATAAAAACTTATAGTAGGACCCTGAGAGTACTTTTCAATTTTTGGTACTACCGTAAGCAAATATATAAAGAGGCAAACGGCTGTTGAATAAAACAGAAATAATATTCCACGCCAGTTTTGCTTTTTATTCAACAAAATAACAGCAAAGATCACCGCAATAAAATAGGCAATTCCAATAAGGCTCTCGAAACCACTCCAATGAACATTTACATTAAGGCTTGCAACCGCATAAGGGTCCTTCAAATAAGGCAATAATAGCTCATGATGATTAGCCACATAGGGTAGTGCTGCCAACAGAAAAGAAAAAACAGAACCCATAGCTGCAATTAAAACCAACAAAGGACTGCTCATTCTTTGCTGCCTGCTTATTAATGAATCTACGTAACAGGTAGCCATAAACGCAAGCGGCATATAAGTAAAAGAAGAATAATGAACAATTTTGGTAGTGGTAATGCTAAAAAGGATCAATACTGTCCAGAAAAGAATTTTCATTAACCTTAGAAAATTTTTATTACGATCCATTTTTCTTCCAAACAAGACGGGCAAAGCAATGACTGAAATTGGAAAACACCCTATAAACACTACTACGAAATGGTAATAAAAAGGCTCTCCATGGCTGGCAACAGGATGCAGGAACAGCTCTGCCTGGTAGGCAAGAAATTCTTTCAGAAACCAAAAACCATGTTCAACTATCTCCTCCCCGAACCACAGTAAACAAATAACTGTAAAAAAGGCAACAAAAAGGAGAATTTTCTTTAAGCCGGGAAAGTTCCTGAACCTCGTAAAAATAAAATAAATAAAAAATGCAATAAGCAAAATAAGTAACCCGACAGGTCCTTTCGTTAAAGTGGCTAATCCCATGAAAATTCCTGCCAATGAAGGATACATTAGTTTATGTTTAAAAACCCGGCCAGATACGTCCATGTACATAAAATAAATACCCAGAAAAATAAAGTAGTTAAAAACAGGGTCAATAATGCCTGACTTAAAATATAAATGTGGCAAAAAAGTACCCAAGTAGCTTATCGCCCAGATGAATCCAAATCGTGCCGATTTATATTTTTTTCCAATAAGAAAAAAAGTAACCAGCGTGATGACTCCAAAAACAGCGTTGGGAAATCTTGCAGCAAATTCATTGACGCCAAATAATTTCATTGCACCCACCTGTAACCAAAAAAAGAAGGGAGGCTTTTCCCAAAAAGGCTGGAAATTAATTTGCACACGATGATAATTTCCCGTGACGATCATCTCCCTGGCAGACTCTGCAAAATTGATTTCATCCCAGTCAAAAAGATGCACTCGTCCCAGGAACGGAATAAAAAAAACTATTCCCGATAAAATAATTATGGTGAGGTATAAATTGCTTTGTCTTTTAGTTATGGCATTAACAGCTTCCATTTGTAAACCTTAATTTTTGTAAGAAAATAAAGAATAGAAACTTTTACTACTCCCATTCCGTAAGTGATACTTCTATTTAAATTAATAGAAGAAGCCTCTTCAAAATATTTGGTTGGGCAGGTCACTTCAGCAATTTCAAAACCATTGTAAAATATCTGTGCGATCATTTCATTATCAAAAATAAAATCGTCAGAATTTTGCTGATAATTAATGGACTCCAATACATCTCTGTGATACGCGCGGTACCCGGTATGGTATTCAGAAAGCTTTTGATTCATCAATGTATTTTGAAACAAAGTAAGTATGCGATTTGCAATATATTTATACAAAGGCATACCTCCTTTTAAAGCTCCCTTCCCTAATATTCTACTCCCAAAAACCACTTTATAAAGGTCGTTGCCAATTATTGAGACCATTGCCAGCAACAGCTTGGGAGTATATTGGTAATCAGGATGAAGCATAATGATGATATCCGCATTTAGTTCAAGCGCCTTGTCATAACAACTTTTCTGATTACCACCATATCCTTTATTCTGGCTATGACGCACAATATGGTTGATTCCCAATTGCTGTGCCACCTCTATTGAATTGTCGGTACTATTGTCATCTACTAATACGATTTCATCCACTATATCCATTGGAATTTCAGCAATGGTCTTTTCCATCGTTAAGGCCGCGTTGTATGCGGGAAGAACTACAACAATTTTTTTCCCTTTATACATTTATAAGAAATAAAATTTTGGGATGTAAGGAACCGGATAAAGATTAGGCGTATTCCTTTTGTTAGAAGAAGCAAAATTGATATTATAAACCATATAAATGAATAGATCAATATCAAACAGTTTTATTTCCCTATTTAAAATTTATAATGTCCCTTAAGCGAATGTACTTGTATGACATTTTTATTTACGCTATAAATTATACGATGTTCTTTATTAATCCATCTTCACCAGATCCCCGCAAGGTCATATTTTAATAGTTCAGGCTTTTCAATACCCAAATAAGGGGATTCCTGTATATTCAGAATTAGTTTTTGAATTTTCTTTTGAATCGCTACATTTCCGAACTCCTTCCAAAATTGAATATCCTTCAATGCTAATTCATCAAAAGCTACTTCCATAAATCCTCAACTTTTATAGTTGTATATTTTCCTTCTGAAAAATTCTTTTGACTTTTTTTAATCTTTGCCACGAACTCAGGATTATACATGTTTTCTTTTTGACTCTTCTGAAAAGGCACTTTCAACACTTTAAGTACCGCTTCTATGGCATCGAGCTGTTCTTTATTTTTTGGGTGTATGGTTATTGCTTCCATTATTTATTCAGTTGAAAAACACAAATATAATTATTAATAGCGAGTAAAGAATTCAGTCGGAATGATTATCCTCATTTCTCAAAAAAAGCTCCGCTTCCTCCTACCCAATCTTTATCGGCATTATACCTTACCCCAATCATCTTACCCTTGCTTAACCGTGCAAGGTTGGTAACCGCAACAGGCCTTGCCTCGCCCTTTGGCCAAAAATAAAAAATTCTCAGCTCCGCCTTGGCAGGGATGTCAGGCGTTTTGATTATATCAGCATATTTTACTTTGCGTTGCAAAATCCAATTTTCAGGATCTTTCACGTTCTGAATATCTTCCCGGGTGACATCTATTATTACCCCCTGGCCTGCAAAAGAAAAAAGTGGTTTTAATACATAGTTGTCAAGGTCAGACGGAATTTGTGTTACTTCATTCAAGTAAAAAGTTTTAGGCACATAAGGATGCCTTATTAGTGGTAACGTAAATTTGCTGATGCGGTAAAACCAGTTAGGATGTGGCGCCCATTCTACATCTAACCGCTGTGTTATATCCACTACATTGCCCAGCTCCTTTTTTAATTGGGATAGTTCATCAAAAATAATGCGGTTATAGATCCTCTTAACCTGTATTACTTTTCCATCTTTTTTATAAAATAATTTATCTCCTTCACGGATCAGTTCCGTAAGACAAACAACAGGAATCTTCAAATAATCCTGCGTACAATAAAAATCTATTTTTGTTTTTTGTTCGTTAGGTTTTATTTCAAGAAGGATCACACTTTCCGGATTCTGATTTCCTAAAACTATTTCTTTAAAAAGTTGGAGATAAGTTGCTTTATCGTAGCCATTTAGATAATTTGAAAAATTTGCAGGAATATCGAAATGATTTTTAACTGTCTCAGAATAATGGACCTGAAAGGCAAACAGGCTTGCAAATCCCTGCATCTCTACCAGTTGAGGCTCCAATTCTCCATCTTCGTTTTCACAAATGCCGAAATCAAAAACTATAAAGTCGGTGTGCTCATTCTCGTTAGGCACATTCTCCTCTTTTGGTATAGCGCGCTGCGTTAGATCTTTAAATCCAGGCTTAACAATAATATCGATGATACTTTCGCATGCGTTTATCATCTTATTTGTAAAATCTTTGGGTATAAAAACCGGTGTTTCAGCAACCCGAAATGAAATCGCTCCCGGATACCTGCTATCCAGATCATTCAAAAAATCCTGGTATTTCTGATTTGTAAAATTATAGTTGTATTTTTCTCTTAATTCAGGTATCATTATATTTAGTTGAATGGTTACAATAGACCAGGGTTTATTAATATGATAGACAATTTGTTTGGGGAAGTTAATTAATATTTACCCTATTGCCTGCCATCCTTTGCTTTACATATAGCGATGGCTACGGGGAGGCCTTTACCACTTTGCCTGTTTTTTGTAAACTATCCGCTGTCTGGCCTACGGTGCTGAATGCAACGTTGTAGAAAGCCTTTTGCTTTTTGCCTATTGTCTATTATCTATTTCAAGCTATCGGCCGCTATTTTTAAAAAATTAGGGAGTATGTGATCGTGCGTCCATAAGATCTTTTCGGGGTCATTTAACTGGTTAATCATTGATTCCCACTTTGGAAAGCCATGATTTTCAATTACAGTTTTCTTCTTTTCATCTGTCTGTAAGCGTAGGCGCATCCCTACCGCATCAGCTTCAGGATGAAACTGTGTACCAATGAAATACTCATTGAAGCGAACACCCATTATTGCTCTTTCATATGGCAAGTGTGGCCTTTCTTTTTCTATGCATAAAATTTTGGCGCCCATTTCCTGGATAATTGAATGATCAGGACGAACTGCCTGGTAATCGCGGCTATCTACCGCGTAAAAAGGATCTGCCATTCCATCAAAAATAAGTTCATTTTTACCATCTTGTAAAAGATGCACAGGAAATACTCCGAAGGAAGATGATTTTCGTTTGGTAAGATCTGCAATTTTAAAATGACGACAGGCAAGCTGGAAGGAATGACAAATAAAGAATATAAATTTTTTCCTGGTGTTAGCAGGATCAGCATTCCATTTTCCCATTTTTTTGAGCCACTCAAAATAAAGCGTATCCCATTCCTGTCCCTCACTCTCTACAGGATTTCCTGGCCCCCCGGTGCTAATATAAATATCAAAATCTGTATCCGGTAATTTGTTGTCTTGTCGCACATCAAACTCCGTGGAGATAATATTAAAATCGTTTATCATACCGAATCCGGCCACTATGTCTCTTATACATCTCATGCCCTGGTTCTCGCGGCCTGCATAGAGATCTAAAACAGCAATACGAATAGTCTCCTTTTTATTCAACTTCATCAGCAAATATAATACAACGAAATTTTGAAAACTGAACCTCTATAGTGTTAACTTACATTCACAACCATTGTTCCTTATTTTAGAACCGTACTCATATTTTAGTATCATTATAGTTATTTCAAATTCTTTTCGTAAATTACCATGCTAAAACTTTTTATTATGAATAAAATCAGCAACATTCTTTCGAGAAAAGGGAGTAACGCCATATCGGTTTTACCTGACACTTCCGTACTTGATGCTTTGAAGGTAATGGCTGAAAATAATATCGGTTCTGTAGTGATCATGCAGGACGAAAAGTTTTTAGGAATTATTACCGAAAGAGATTACTCTCGTAAAGTAATTTTAAAAGGAAAAAACTCTGCCGACACCAAAGTGAGCGAAATTATGACATCACAATTTCCGGATCTAAAACCCCAGGATACGGTTGAGCATTGCATGGAGTTAATGACACAAAGCAATATTCGCTATCTGCCTGTATTTGACGATAAACAACTTGCTGGTATTATATCCATTAGCGATGTGATCAAGGAAACCATTATCGTACAGCAAGAGACCATTGCTCATTTAGATAATTATATCAATTCCAAATAAAATATCGATTTACTTTTAAGATTAGTTCTGAGAGATCCGCACGTTTATTTTTTTGAATGATTTTGATAACCTTATTAGCGTTGATCATATTTTTAAAATAGACTTATTATATCTTAAACTAAAACCAGTATGTCTTCCTCAACTACCGGTACCACGACAGGACAAAGTCTTGCTATAGAAGATTTTGCACAACATCCGGAAGTAATCAATTGTCTCAATCAATTAGATGACACTTTTGCAAAAAGCAACCGACCCTTTATAGTTTCTGATGTGTATGATGATGATGGAAACCAGTATGTAAACCTGGTTCAAAAAGGCGGTGGTGTATTAGGTATTGCACTCGTAGGATATACCTATATTCTCGAAAAAATGGGCATTCGGTTTGTACGCCTTGCAGGCACAAGCGCGGGAGCCATTAATACCGCGCTCATGACAGTGATCGGTGATAAAAAAGATACTAAATCAAGCAGGATACTTAAGGCTATTTGTGATCTGGATTTCTTTAATCTTGTAGATGGGCATCCTGCTGCACGATCGGTTATAAAACGTTTTATTACACATGGAGATTTTACCGCTAAAGTATCGAGATGGATCAAAACCATTGTCGCAGTTGGCATTTTTCTATTACTCTTTGATTTTATTTTCTTTGGGCTTCAACATAAATTTCCTCTACTTTCTGTTGTTACCAGAATATCTTTTGTCCTTACAGGCCTTTATTTTTTATTAACCGGCTTTTTAGTTTTTTATAGTTCAAGATTGCTTGGGCGATTAAAAAATTCAGGATTTGGCATTAACCCCGGCAATTATTTTTATGATTGGATAAAAAAACTTTTAAAAGCAAACGGAGTTGAAAAAGTTTCTGACCTGAACAGGAAGGCATCCACCCTTCCCAAATTATATTTAAGGTCAGAAAATCCGGAGGCGATTGAAACACTCAGAGGAGACGTTACATTTATTGCTTCAGAATTAGTAACACAAAATAAAATCCAGTTTCCTGCAATGTGTAATCTGTTCCGCGAGGAGGCAGAGATTGATACTCTTCAACCCGCAGGATTTATACGCGCGTCTATGGCCATTCCTGTTTTTTTTGAATCGTATTTTATTAATAACATTCCCAATACTTCAGACCAGATAAAAAAAGCCTGGATGGATACTTTTAATGAGCCCAATGCACCCACCGAAGTACGCTTTGTAGATGGCGGTATTCTTTCTAATTTCCCGATTAATATTTTTTACAATCCGAAAGTCCTTGTACCCAGGTTGCCTTCTTTTGGTATTGACCTGGACGATACCAAGCCTGAAAATAAATCTACGAATGCCATTCAGTGGACTTTTTTGGGATATTTAGGAAGAATGTTTAACACCATCAGGTATTATTATGACAAAGATTTTTTACTTAAAAATAAATTCTTTGAGAAAGGGATTGGAAAAATTCCCCTGTCAGATTATAACTGGCTCAATTTTTTTCTAAAGGATGAAGACAAGATCAACATGTTCATATTAGGCGCAAAAGCTGCCACCCGATTTTTAATCGATTTTGATTGGGCGGAATATAAAAATCAACGGACGCAAATGCAAGTGAAATTGACGAACGAGCATTTCCCTGAAATTATCATCGATAAACCAACCGATAAATGAATCTTTTACCCCATATCAGTAATTACGGATTATTATTTTACGTTATTTTCGGCGCGATGTTGATCACAGGTTTTTTCATGCACTTGCAAAGCAAAAACTTTTACACGCTTTATGTCTTTGTACGCAAATTTAGTATGCTTGACCTGGAATTTCCCGCATCAGCTCTGGAACTGGCCAATTACATCAAGGGAATTTTTTTATTGCCAAAAGAACTTTCTTCAAAGTCTTTAAGAGCACTAAAAGGGCAGTTGTACCTTGATTTTCTTTTTATACCATTATTTTATAGCTCCATTTTTTTATTGTGTTTAGAGGTGGCGATCAAAATGAATTCCTGGGGTAATTATATATTTACCACGCTTGCTTTAATCCAGGTTATTCCTTTAATATGTGATGTTGCTGAAAATATCTATCTTCTTCAAAAAATCCATCCTAATGTTTCACCTTCAAAACCCTCAGTTCATAAGGCTTATCAATTGTTGGGGAAAATAAAATGGATTATTGCTTCTGTTGCAGTAGTTTTTGCTATTTCCACTTTATTTTATTTCTGGCTTAGCGGAAACTTTTCTTTAAGGTCTATTCAGTTTTTGGGTGTAATTATTGGAGAGTTAATAATTGTTTATATCCTTTCACGCATCACTTCCAAAAGGTCAGAAATAAACCTTGAAAAATATCAAAATACCGGTAATTGACTATCTAAAATTCGCCTCTCTAATTTTGTGAATTTATTGTAATCCTAAATTTTGAATAACCGCTTTTTAGGATAACTTCGCACCTTATGAAAATAAAAATACACCTATTTCTTTTGTTGGCAATTTCTACACTTGTAATCATAGCTATTGGTTGTAATAGTGGCCAATCCTATGCTGACAAGCCTTTCAAAGACTCTGTTCAAAAAAATAGCCCCGCAAGCCCCGAAAAAGTATATGAGAAAAATACAATAGACACTTCGTTATATAACCAGCTAATAAATAACCTGGCTAACAACGATACTACCGGAAGATGGCCTGCAAAGAGCCCGTATCCTTTAGCGGGAGCAGTGTTACCATTTAATCGTATAGTTGCATTTTATGGTAATCTGTATTCAAAGAGAATGGGAATTCTTGGTGAGTTACCTAAAAATGAAATGCTCAAAAAATTAAAGGATGAAGTGGCCAACTGGCAGTCGGCTGATTCTTCTATTCCGGTTATTCCCGCATTACATTATGTAGCAGTAACTGCACAAGGCGCACCTGGCAAAGACGGAAAGCACAGGCTGCGTATGCCATCCCACCAGATAGATACGATCGTCAATTGGGCAAAAGGTATTAACGCACTTGTATTTTTAGATATCCAGGTAGGTCATAGCACTGTTAAAGAAGAAGTGCCGGCATTAGAAAAATATTTACAATTACCACAGGTACATCTGGGCATCGATCCGGAGTTTTCTATGAAAACAGGACATGTACCAGGAAAAAAAATCGGAACTTTTGATGCTTCTGATGTGAATACTGCCATCGACGACCTGGCTGCGATAGTTAAAAAATACAATCTCCCACCAAAAATTTTAGTTGTACATCGTTTTACACAGGGGATGCTTACTAACTATCAGCAAATAAAAAAAGTGCCGGAGGTACAGATTGTCATTGATATGGATGGATGGGGTGATAAGATCTTGAAACGCTCTACTTATTTGCATTACATCTATAGAGAACCTGTCGAGTTTACCGGCTTTAAACTTTTTTATAAAAACGATACGAAGAAAGGTAGCGACCAGCTTTATACTCCGCAGGAATTATTAAAATTTATTCCGAAGCCTGTTTATATACAATACCAATAATCTTTCATTTATTATTATGAAAACAAATATTGTTTTCCTTGCATTATCTGTCTGCATTTTTTCAGCCTGCAACTCAGGTACGACCAAAGAGGTAAAAGCCACTGGTGACAGTGAAAACACAGCTATCGTAAAAAATACTACGGACTCTTTACCAAAGGCTGTTAAATTAACTGCCGAAGCTGCTGACGCCGCAACTATTCTCGCAAAAAGGCAGGTACCTGTTCTTTGCTATCATCATATAAGAGAACCTAAGTCAGGACAGAGCGAAACCTTGAAGAGCTACTCCGTCTCTCCCTCACAGTTTGCCCAGCAGATGAAAATATTGAAGGACAGTGGTTATGAAACTGTTTTACCCGATCAATTGTATGATTACCTGTTACATGGCGGTACGCTCCCGGCGAAACCGGTCATGCTTACTTTTGATGACACGGATGAAGAGCAGTTTACGATCGGAGCAACCGAAATGAGAAAATATGGGTTTAAAGGAGTATTTTTTATTATGACGGTTTCGATTAACCGTCCCCGTTATATGTCTAAAGACCAAATAAAGCAATTAGCTGAAGAGGGTAATGCTATAGAATCTCATACATGGGACCACCACAGAGTAACCAAATACCAGGGAGAAGACTGGGATAAACAATTTGTAAAACCCCGTAAAACTATTGAAGATATTACAGGTAGACCTGCTACTTACTTTGCTTACCCTTTTGGTCTATGGAACCAGGCTGCTTTTCCAGAACTCAAAAAAGCCGGCTTTAAAATGGCGTTTATTTTATCTACTAAACGCGATTCAATTGATCCACTCTTCACGGTACGTCGTATGATCGTGCCAGGCCAGTGGACTTCCACAGGAATGATCAAAGCAATGAAGCAAACTTTTAAACTGGATTGATTAAATAAAAGCTTGTCGGTTTCTATTGTAAATGGAACAAATTTATTTGTCTTCTATAGTTCGATTTTCATAATGGTTCAAAAACCGTCTTGTTACCAAAACCTGTTTTATTGTTAAAACTATCTTTAAAATTATTTTCTTATCCGCAATGTCCATTTTGGTTTGGCTTGAGCATTCACATTGTAGAGAATAACAAAAATGAGAATGTGACAAATAGAAAAATATTTTTCTTTATATTTTGCTGTTTTTTTTATTTTGATTTTGTTTTTTAAAAAGTTTTTTACACTACAAATATCGCTACAGATGATAAAAAATTATGTAAGTGAAACCTAAATACTGTAAAAAAGTTGCAATTTTCCAATTGAAGTAATGTAAATTAATTTGATCTGAAATGGAAACTATGTTATCACTTTCTTTAAAGAGAATAGACAAAATGTATTTTATTTGAACAAAATGTCGTACATTTGTGAAAAAATAAAATGATACAATCTAAAAAAAGCAGGCCGTACACGTTCGAAGAGGACATACCATCCGTAGTAGAGGAAGCAGCACTTCAATACGAAACATTAAGGATGATATTAGGGGGTGATAAATCAATAAAAAAAACATTTTCCGGAGATTTTGATTTGATAGACATTTCCAGGACAGGCATAAAAAAATCTACATTAAAATCTCTCGCAGGCTATCTCGGCATCACTATGGAAACCATGAGCAACTTATTACACTCCTCTCACCGCAATATTCAAAGAAAAGATGAAGATGAATTGCTTGACACTCTAAAAACGGAAAAAGTATTGGAGCTTGCAGCATTTGCCCAGCGCGGTATTGAGGTAATTGGCAATAAAGAATCTTTCTCTGAATGGCTTCACAGTCCGCTAATATCCATCGGCAATAAAACACCTCTTGATTTCCTGGATACCTCATTTGGTATCCAGATGTTAACCAAAATATTAGGCAGATTGGAACAAGGTGTTTATTCATAATCTTACTTTTTTTGATGGAATTATTTCGAATTACCCAGGAACGCTTTGCTGATGACCTCACCGGAAACGGTTCAAGACTTTTTGGAGGCAGATGGAATAGCGAAGGCACTTTTGCAGTTTACACTTCATCGTCCCGATCACTTGCCCTATTAGAAGTGATGGCTCATACTCCAGCCAAAATGTTCAACGCAAAAAATTACCAGCTCGTTACCTTGCGTGTTCCGGATATTATTATAGCCGAAGAAATCTTATTCTCTCAATTACCAGCAGGCTGGGATGCGCCGGATGCCAGGTTATATACAAAAAAACTTGGTGATAAATTTTTTAAAGAAAATAAAGGTCTGATGCTTGCCACGCCAAGTGTGATAATGCGTGAAGAAATTAACTATATACTTAATCCTCTGCATGCAGAAATGAGAAAAGTGACAATTATAAATAAAAGAAGAATTTATTTTGACAAACGATTAAATGAAAGTTTTTGAATCTGTTTTATCGTTCTGTGACTTTTAAACTTCTTTCAAAAAATGAATCCGGCAACCTCGTCGTATAAAAAAGGGCTTTTCAGTATGGTAAGGCATAATTACAGTATTGTTTCATAGGACAAATAACCATAAAGGATTAAATCAATTATTCTATTTTCGCAAAATGTCATTCACGTCCTTTATACAATCATCCGCCACCGACAGTTTATCATATTTATACGGGCAGAAATTTACTGAAAAGGATTTCCAGATCAACGAAACCAGACCAGAGTTTGAGGGTGACTACACCGTTGTACTTTTTGCATTGGTGAGAATCCTAAGAAAATCGCCAGAGGTTTTAGGGAAAGAATTAGGTGACTATTTATTAAAGAATTATCCTGATTTCTTTTCAGCATGTAACGTGATCAAAGGCTTCCTCAATCTCAAAATTAAAGATGCACAATTAATTAGAGTGTTACAGGAAAATCATCTGGCCCAACAATTTGGAAAGCAAACGGGTAGCAGCCATGATAGAATAATGGTGGAGTATTCATCGCCCAACACCAATAAACCTTTGCACCTTGGCCACCTGAGAAATAATTTCCTGGGATGGAGTGTTGCTGAAATTTTAAAAGCCAGTGGAAATGACGTCATCAAAACTTCAATCGTGAATGACCGGGGCATTCATATTTGTAAAAGCATGATTGCCTGGCAATTATTTGCCGAAGGCGCTACTCCTCAATCCACCGGAAAAAAGGGCGACCATTTCGTGGGAGACTATTATGTAAAATTTAACGACGAATATAAAAAGCAGACAGAAGAGTTAATGAGCGCGGGCAAATCAAAAGAACAGGCAGAGAAAGAAGCGCCCATCATGAAAAGGACACAGCAAATGCTACTTGACTGGGAACAAGGCAAACCGGAGGTAAAAGCGCTATGGTCTGAAATGAATCAATGGGTATACAAAGGATTTGATGAAACCTATAAGCGTATAGGTTGTGATTTCGACCACACGTTTTATGAAAGCAATACTTATCTTTTAGGCAAAGATTTCGTTGAGGAGGGTTTACAAAAAAATATTCTATTTAAAAAAGAAGATGGCAGCGTATGGATTGATCTCAGTGATGTAGGTCTTGATGAAAAACTGGTATTGCGGGGTGATGGCACCTCGGTTTATATCACCCAGGATATAGGACTGGCCAAACAAAAATTTGAGGAGTACCATTTAGATAAAAGTATTTACGTGATAGGAGATGAGCAGATCTATCACATGAAGGTGCTGAAAGAAATCATCCGCAAGTTGGGGATGTCTTTTGCCGATGATATCTACCACCTGAGCTACGGGATGGTGGAATTGACCACCGGTAAGATGAAAAGTCGTGAAGGTACTGTAGTGGATGCCGACGACCTGGTCAATGAGATGGTAGCAACTGCAGAAAAGCATACCGAAGAATTAGGGAAAGTTAAAGATTTCACGAAAGAAGAATTAAAAGAACTATATGAAACGCTGGGTCTTGGAGCAATGAAATTTTATTTATTACGGGTGGATCCTAAAAAGCGAATGATCTTTAACCCCGAAGATAGTATCGATTTCCATGGTTTCACAGGGCCTTTTGTTCAATATACGTATGCGAGGATACAATCTATTCTAAGGAAAGTGAGTGCTGAGCAATCAGCTCCCGATAGCCATTGGTACAAGTATCTGCTATCAAATACCGGTAAACTGCTGCCACTTGAAAGGCAATTAATTCTTTTTATAGAAAAATATGGCAACTCTATCGCAGAAGCAGCACAGGAACTTAATCCTTCGATTATTGCAGGTTATGTGTTTAATCTTGCCAAATTATTTAATTCATTTTATGCCGAACACTCCGTAGCAAATGCAGAAAGTGAAGAAAAGAAAAAATTGCGTTTAGACCTAAGCATAATGACAGCTATAGTTATAAAAAGCGGTTTGCAATTATTAGGTATCCGTGTGCCCGAAAGAATGTAACACTCTCAACGAGTGTTCCACACAATTGACTAATTTTTGGCGATCTAAAAATAAATATTAATTTAGTCATGAAACAACCAAATTCATCAGCAGAAAAATCAGAAGACTCATCATATTGGGAAGAGCGGTACCGGGACAATAACACACCATGGGATTTGGGCATGGTATCACCACCTTTAAAGGATTATATAGACCGTTTGACCGATCATAACCTAAGCATATCAATACCCGGATGTGGAAATGCTTATGAAGCCGGCTATTTGCTTGAAAAAGGATTTCAAAATGTAACGCTCATAGACCTTTCGCCTACTTTAACTACATCCCTTCAAACCAGATTTAAAGGACGACCC
>JBDTJI010000135.1:0-13672 GCA_039935935.1 Ginsengibacter sp.
TGGCAGATATGCAATCGTCAAAAAAGCAATTAAGAGACAGAACAGGAAAAGACGATAATATTAATGACCTAAAAAAAACGATTGATGATTTATCAAACAAGTTAAATCAATCTTTATACCGGGAGGCTAATTTAACCCAACAGATAATCAATCTGAGTCAACGGGCAGGAGGTTTTGGGGTTAAATAGATTATTTATAAATTTTCTTTATGAATGCTAACAGGATTTATACACGCAAAACATTAGGATTAGATAACATGGTTTGGATATTTATGATCTTAATAGTTATTATGGCAGTTGGCCTGTTAAGCTACCGGTTAGCTGACCGCAAAGAATGCGTTCCATTTACTTTCAACATTAAAGCTATTTCTATTAATAGTGGCAGTGTTTTTTATACCGATGAAACACTATCTTTTTCAGCATCACTTAATGCACAAAATATTCAATGGAATTTTGGAGATAATTCTAATCTACAAACAGGACAATATGTAACTCACCGATTTAAAAATCCAGGAAAATTTTTTGTAACCGCAAGCACAGTACCCGGTTGTGAAACAATAAAGGAAATTATTGTAAAAGTACCACTGCCTGCCCCGGTTGTTATTGACAGTGCTAATGGTGATACCGGCGAAAAAGTTATCGGGCATACAACTACTTTTACCGGAACTAACGAAGTATATGTTTGTTCAGAAATAGGCACTTCTTATGATTGGGCTATAGTAAATCGTCCTGCAATAAGACCTAAAAGCCTTGGGTCAACAGCCAGCTTTTTGTTTACAAATGCGGGGAAATACACCATACAAGTAACAGTTGATAATGATCGTAACAAAAGGTACTTCAAGGATATAACTGTAGAAAACGTGGCGACGGTGAAAAATGAGGTTCCCGATAATATTAAACGCTTAATTCCACTACCCGAAATACAGCCAGAGCCACCAGTGGAGAATACAAAACCGGTGCCACCGGCACAACCACAGCTACCCGTTCCTGAAGCACCTTCAAACAAAACTATAGCCTTAGGAAATGTAGCCTTTAGGGACTATCTGCAAAAAGTAATGAACAATGAAATGAATGCTTCAGATTTTGACAAATATTTATGTGGTGGCGGAAGTACCAAGGTTATACTGAATGGAGATAAAAATGATATACAAACGTTTACTTCGCTTTGCAAGTTCTTAAAAGAAGGAAAAGTAAAAAAAATGGTTTTTTTCAAAAAGAAAATCAAACTGGAATCGGTAGCCTTGCACCGGGATAATGAGGGTTGCGTTACCTTAATAGATGTGAAATACGATTAATGTTTTGATACGATAAAACTGAGTTACCATCAATGATTTAATTATTTTTGATGAATTATTCAAATGACGTAAAAGTTGCAGAGCGCTATATTTAAGAATTCAGTTCACACAAAAAAGAATAATCAATTATTGCAAATTTTAAGTGCTACAAAAAGATGCCGGATGAAGAATTACGAAAAGCATATTATTTTTTTAATTGTCTTGATAATTGGTATCAATGTGAGTCCAGTTAATGCGCAGGAAATAAAGGGCGATACTATTTTTGTAAATGCAGAGGCTGAAGTACTTGTGAGATTCCCTACACTTCCCGATTTTTTTAATACTATACCATCAAACGCTCCGTATAATTTCAAAACTGCAGGAACAGGCTTTACGGTAATTGCAAAGACAGAAAACACAAAACCTGCGCCATTAACGGTTTCAGAAGGCGGACGAACTCATCATTTTATTTTAGTTTTTAAAAAAAATATTAATTATGATAATGATGCTGAACTTGATTATGACTATTCCACTGTTAAAAAACTAGAGCAACATATTAAGGAAACTGGGTCCGGATCAGGGATGAAAACTGAGATAGCAAAAGGGAATGATCCCAAAGGAAAGGCAGGAAAAGCTTCTGGTTCAGACCAAAATAAAACTTCCGGTTATTACGCTTTATTAGAGGACGGGGAAAATAACTATAAGCAACAACTTTATCAGCAGGCAAAATTGAATTTTGAAAAGGCACTTGCCTTGCGGCCTGACGATATTCTGCCTAAACAAATGATTGAAAAGGTAACATTAAAAATAGCTGAACAGGAAAAAGCAGTTGAACAGGAAAAGAATAAAAAATATGTTGCTCTAACTTCGCAAGCTAAAACTAACCTGGATATAAAAAAGTATGCAGAAGCCAAAGAGGGATACAACCAGGCACTGCAATTAAGGCCGGGGGATTTATATGCTACTCATCAAATAGAAAAAATAGACAAGATTTTACAGGAAGAAACTGGTAAAAAGGAACAGGAAAAACTGAAATCGCTTTATGAGAGTTATATAGCTGCCGGTGAAAAAGCACTAAATCAAAATCTGTTGACTGATGCAAGGATCGCCTTTCAACAAGCTCTGGTAATAAAGAAAAATGATCCGGGAGCTACAAGCCGTATTCAATTAATAGATGAGAAAGAAAAAAAGAATAAAGAAAAAACAGAGCTTGAAAATAATTATGCCAATGCAGTTCAATCTGCTGATCAATTTTTTCAGAAAGGAGATTATGATAATGCCAAAATACAATATAATAAAGCTTATGATTTAATCAAAAGACCCTGGCCCCAGGAGCAATTAAAGAATATTGATAAAATGATTGCTGACAGGACTGCGAAGGAAATTGCTGAAAAGCAGAATTTGGCTCTACAGGCTCAGGCTGAAAAGAAAGAGCAGGAATCCCAGGGAATTGAAAACACTTATAAAGTTTTAGTTCAATCTGCAGATAGTTTATTCAAAGCCGGTAATTATGCTAATGCAAAAATTAAATACATGACTGCGGCGGATGTAATCAACAGACCTTGGCCTAAAGAACAAATCGTTAAAATAAATTCAATTTTACAAGACGTTGCTTTAAAAGAAAAAACTAAAAAAGAAAAGCAGATTCAGCAGGAGCTGAATGAAAAGAGAATAAGAGAGAACCAGGAAATTGAGAACAGGTATGATAGCGCCATACAATTAGCCGACAGATTTTTTACAGACAGTGATTACAATAATGCAAGATCAGCTTATAATAAAGCTATTGAGTTTATTAAAAAGCCATGGCCGGAGAGTCAGATCAAAAAAATCAATCAAATTTTAGTACAACAATCCGAGCAGGAAAAGACGGAGAAACTTATCCAGGCTCAACAGGCGTCAATTACCTCCAAATACCTGGCCGACATTAGAAAGGCTGACATTGAATTTGGTAAAGGCAATTATGCCAATTCAAGAAAGCTATACATGGATGCTGTCGCACTGAAGCCGGACGAAAAACATCCACGTGACAGGCTTCTTGAAATTCAAAACACACTTGATAAAATTACTTCCGAAGAGAAAAGAAAAAAAGACAGTATTACAGCAGTGCTTGAAACGAAAAAGAAATACGATTTAGCGATTTCGATAGCCAAATCTTATTACCTGAAAGGAGATCTTTTAAATGCGAAAACCGCTTATCTGGAAGCGATGAACGTAAAGCCCACAGAAGCTGAACCAAAAAATCAGCTTAGCCTTATTAACAAGAAGCTTGAAGACATGGCAAAAGAAAAAGAGATCGATAATAAATACGAAAATATCATTGCTGTTGCGGATAGCCAGTTAATTGCCAAAGCTTTTGAACCGGCGCTTACAGCATATAATGTAGCGCTCGAAATTAAACCCTCGGAAACCTATCCAAAATCGCAGATAAAATTCATTCAGACGGAAATAAAAAACATTCAAATAGAAGCTGAGGAAAAGAAAAAAATTGAGGCGGAATTAAAAGAACAGCAGTTAGAAAATGATTATCGCAATTCAATTTCTATAGCAGATAAAGCTATGAAAGATAAAAAGTTTGATGAGGCAAAGTCCGCCTATTCAAAAGCGTTGAAAATCCAACCGGATAATGATTATGCGATGCAAAGGTTTAAGATTGCTTCTTACCAGTATGAGCTGCAAAAAAAAAGTGTTGACAATAATTCAACTGCAATAAATAATAATACGGCTAACGCAGAAAAGAAATCCAAAAAAGATTCCAAAAATAAAATTGAAAATAAAGAACTTGAAAGCATTTTGCACAGTGCCTATACTTACCAGGCCAATCCAATTCCATACACTAAAGAAGAATTAGAGTCAAAGTATCCGGATATAGATTTTTTTAATATTCCGACTGCACAGCCTTTTAATGAAACCTTTGTTAAGTCCGAAGACCACCAAACTATCTTTAAAAAAGTTTTATCAGAGCAGCCCAGGTTAACCTTATCTTCCACTGACGATAAGATTAAATTAATTTGTGTGGGAATAAGCTTTGAGGAATCTCTGGTGTATTTAAAATTTATTCTTCAGAATAATTCCAAAAAAGATTTTCTTACCGGCCCGATGATGCTGACCTGGACAAGGAAAAATGGAAATCGTATTAAGCTCTACCCACTCTATTTGTTTCCTGCTAATCTACCTATATTGAAACCTGGTAATGAAACCGCGATTATTTATGTTTGTAAATCTTATATCATTATTGATCAGGAGGAATTAAAATTTGAAATGACGGATCGTTTTGATAAGACAAAATTGCAAATAGCTTTCCCGGGGTCTGTTTATAATAAAGAAATGGATAGAGGGTATTATTAACTGCGATAAGCAGTCTATCTCAGTATTGCTGATAAGAAATTGCAGTGTAATCTGGTCAAAAATTATTGGAATAACTTATGAAGATTTATACAACCTGTAATATAAAAGCAAGCATTCTTCAACTGGCAATTTGCTTTTTTCTGCTTTTTGTTTCTTTTAAATCAGCAGCCCATGATATTACGTTTTGTGGCGAAAAGATTCCTGTAGGAGATCGTTTCGTAGCCGATAAATTGATGAATGTAATAAAAACGCAAATGAATTATGTAAACCTGCCGGAATTACGCAAGAGAGTAAACCTGTATTTCGGCCGGGTTGAATACTATTTACGGGCCACCGGCCTACCGGACGACTTCAAATATCTCGCTATAGTTGAAAGTGGTTTTCAAAACAGGGAGTCAAGCGCGGGAGCGGCAGGTTTCTGGCAACTTATGCCAGCGACTGCGCGCGAATTGGGATTGTCAGTAGATGGTAACATTGATGAAAGAAATGATTTCGATAAAGCAACCTTGGCAGCATGCAAGGTGTTGGCAAGTTATTATCTATACATCAGAAAGCAATTTGGAATTTCTTCATGGGTATTAACGGCGGCAGCTTATAACAATGGCATAGGGAATATAAAAAATGCGATTACCAAACAAGGCAAGAATTATTTTCAGATGCACCTTAATGCCGAAACTGCTGAATATGTCTATAAGATTATTGCGGTTAAAGAATTGTTTCAATTCCCGGAATTGTATATGAACAACTTCGGCTACAATGTGTTTAACACTGCCCCATCTTCTGCAATAAAAAAAATAAATGATGATGAGACGGACCTGACTTCTTTTGATACAATGACAGTAAAAGTAAACGAAGGGGATGGCAAACATCCGGAAAATTTGAACGAAAACGTTTTGCCATCCAAAGACAAGAATTTAGAGAATCCTAACAGTGGCAAAGAAGATGAGCATACTACTATAAAATTTGCATCCGCACAAATTACTGGAAAGTATAAACAATTTAAAGATGGGAATCTTGTTTCTTTAAAGCTAGAAGATGACCTGCAGGTTGAGAACAGATTCACCAGAAAGGGAAATATTATTCAAGGCCGTGGATGGCTAATTGATAACCGGATATTTATAGACCTTGGGTATGATCATGATGTTGTTCTATTTGATTTGAATAATCAAAAGGGTATCAGATTATCTGCTTTAAAAAATAAGGAATTGGTTATTTTAAAGATTATTGAATCTATTGATTAATAGGTCAAAGCATGTATAAATTTCCTAACCTAAAATGATAAAGACGATAAAAAATTGTCAGTTTTATACCAGATTCATGATCCCCTTTTTAATATATCATGAAGAGTAAGTGGATAGAATCGTACGACAGTTATAATTCTGAACATATTCTCAGCCGCACTGTCTTAAAGTGATTTCCCACAATAGTTTCAATATGACTGTAAAATCGTTACCTTGTATGATATATAGACTTATTGTAAAATAAAAATTTGAATGATAGGCCTCCAATTGTCTGTTCTATTGTATATTCTATTATAGATTCACAGGCCAATGGAAGTATGATTTTTATTGCTTGGCATGATTTTGGGAAAAAATAAACTAATATTACGTAAAATTAATTTACAACAAACATGAGTTACGAAAACTTTCCGGAAAGTGAAAAACCGGAGACTACTGTGGTTAAAAATAACAGTGGTCGCAATATCCTTACAGCGATATTAGTAATTGCCCTTTTAGGAACATGGGGCTATATTATTTATGATAAAAATAAAACACGTCAGGAACAGCAAAGCCTGACCAGTCAAATCGTAAACAGCGATTCTGCAAAAAATGAATTGCAACGTGAATTAGATGACGCAGCGCTGCGGCTCGATGCGCTAAAAACAAGTAATGTAAGGGCTGATAGTCTTTTAAGAACAAAAGATAAAGATATCCAGGCGCTACGATCCAGGGCGCAAAAAATCCTCAATGATAAGAATGCTACTACAGCACAACTTGCAGAAGCAAGAAGATTAATTGCTCAATTAAAAGGTAATATAGAAACCTATACTGCGCAAATAGATTCTCTAACTGTTGCCAATACTCAGTTAAAAGAGACCAACAGAATAGTATCACAGCAAAGAGATGTGGTTCAGAAAAATTTAGATTCAGCGGGCGAGGTAATCAAAGAAAAAGAGAGTGTAATTGACGTGGGTTCTACCTTACATGCTTCCGATTTTTCTATTGAAGGAATACAAGAAAAAAATAGTGGTAAAGAAAAAGTCACTACTAAGGCAAAAAGAGTAGATAAGTTAAAGATTTCATTTAACATAGACGAGAACAGAATTACTCAATCAGGGCCTAAAGATCTCTATGTATGTATTACTTCACCTGATGGCACTCCTGTTGTTGTTGACGCATTAGGGTCGGGTACCTTTACTACCAGGGATGGCGTTCAAAAACCCTTTACCAAAAAAGTGGAGATCAATTATGTGCAGGGGAAAAAACAACCTGTAACAGTCGAATGGTCTCAAAACAGCAAGTTCCAGACAGGAAATTATAAAATAGAAATCTATAATAACGGCTTTAAGATAGGTGAAGGAACCCGCAGTTTGAAGAAAGGTGGATTGTTTGGATAAACCTTTCAATACATAAACATATAAGTAAGAGGCAATCTCAAAAAATTAAATTTGAGATTGCCTCTTTTTTTTAAAGCTGGAATCATGTTTTGTAAAAATGCTATTATTCAGATTAATCAGAAACGGATAGCCTTGGATAGACAATAAGTTTTTACCGCAATAGCTAAACCATTTACAACTATGATAGAGTGGCGCTTTTTTTTTGCATATTAACAATGTGCCTTAGATGATTGCAAAACTACCTGGCTCACCTTGCTTTAAAACAATAAGAAGATTTTTGTTCCCCATTCATCCCCGCTGAAACCGCATAGAATAAATCAATATTCCTTTATTAAAAATACCTTTTTATGTTTCCCAGCGGTTAGATATTGAATCAAAGAACGAAACGATTGTTGAAGGAGATTGATAATGATTAAGAAATAAATTATTCTCAAGAAATTATACCCGTTTGTTCTTCAAAAGATCTTACTAAAAAAAAATCTTCAGAAAGGGTAAATAAAAATAGTTCCTTGATATAGAATTTTGGATTGTTTTAGAGTAGGCTAAATTGCCCTAAATTCTTTATGACACGAGTGTCGCCCTGTTACCAGATAAAAACACATCTCCAATGCTCACATTTCTAAACATATTTCACGCACTAAACAATAATAAATTGTCGTCTTTTATGCCTGAAAAGGCTGTAAATTAGAAGCATGAATCAATTACTTTGGTTTCATTTCAAATCGGATCGCCATTGGATTTCATGGTCTCACGCTATGTGTGGAAGGTATGGATGCCGCCCCCTGCGTACCGATCCTGTTGATGTCCCCACCAATCAGCGACTCTATCGAATGTACCATCTACTTTTTTTGTCTTTCTTTTTATCATGCTCATATATCGCAACCGCCCAGGATAAGAGCGACAATCTTGTTGTGCCAAGAGAGAGAATTGATAATTCTGAAAAGTATATTGACAATTTAATTACACAAGGAAAAGCAACGGGCACAAAAGACACCGCATATTCTCTTAGATCATTAAGAAGCGCCGTCAATAAAGCAAAAGAAATAAATAACGATTATTTATGTGCAAAAACCTTTTGTGCTCTTGGCGATATTTATTTTTCACTAAACATCTACAACAGGTCCCTACCCAATTTTGCACGTGCTGCTGATATGTTTTATGAAACAGGAACACAACAGGAATTAGCTTACGCCATGTTAGGCCTCGCTAAATCTCAATACTACAGGGGTAACTACAGCAGGGCTGCCGAGAATTTTATGGGGGTTGTAAAAAAGAGTAACGAATCGCCGGAACTATCAGGAGAGGCAAATGAATATCTTGGATTGATTTATGGAGCCTTTCAAAATTTTCAAAGTAGTACCGAAGTTAATGTTAAGTCGCTGGCCATAAAACAACAGCTCCAAGATGACAAAGGAATTATCAGAGTTGCAACCAACCTTAGCGATATTTTCTATCAGCTTGGAAAATTCGATAGTGCATTCCTGTACGCTGATAAAGCATTTTATGCAGCCCAAAAATTAAACATGACTACTGACATGTACATGGCGCAATTTAAAAAAACCGCATCCCTTGTTCGCCTGAAAAAAATAAAAGAAGCGGAGCAGGAATTACTTTTTTTCCAACAGCATAGAGATCATTTTCAGGATGCCAATTTACGTATAAGGTACCAAACACTTTTAGGCAATTATTACCTCGCCAAAAGCCAGGAAAAACTGAGTAAATTTCATTATGATGCAGCATTGGCGATTATTAAGCACAATTCCTTTCCCGAATTATTAATAATTGTTTATAGCGATATGGCTACTTCTTATTTTGAACAGGGTTACATTGAGAAAGCTTATGACTGTTATAAGAAATACAACCATCAGCTTTCAATCTTCTACACGGGTGACAATGTAACTAAGCTTGCCAACCTGGAAGGATTAGTTACACTTGAAGATTCAAAAGACGAAATAAAACACCTGAGCAATGAAAATAAATTAAAAGCGCTGCTGCTGGAGCATGAGCAGGATCTGCGGAAAAACCTTGCATTGGAAAATGTGCTGAAAGACGAAAACCTTGCGAAAGAAAGACAACTTAATAATGCATTAGCGAGAGAAAATAAATACAAGCAGGAGAAGTTAAATGATGAAAAAAAAATGAGCAGTTTTGTGAGTAGTGAAAATCTTTTACAAAGGGAAAAACTGGTCAATGAAAAACGTATGCGTATTTACCTATTGTCAGGAATGGGATTAATTATTGGTCTTGGTACGGTGATATTCTTTATGTACCAAAGACAAAGAAAGAAAAGCGCTATTATTCAAAAACAGTCTGATGATTTACAAATGCTGATGAGAGAAATTCATCACCGCGTAAAAAATAACCTGCAGGTAATTTCCAGCCTGTTGGATTTACAGTCGCTTACCATTAAAGATAAGCACGCATCAGAAGCCATAAAAGAAAGTCGCGACCGGGTATATAGTATGGCGCTCATTCATCAAAACCTTTATAAAGAAGAAAATGTCATCGGCATTGAAATGAATGATTATATCAACAAGCTGGCTGAAAGCCTTTTTGAATCATATCATTCGGGCAAAAATAGAATTGCCTTAAAAACTGATATTGATAATGTTGTACTAGATGTCGATATGGTGATTCCTATTGGCCTCGTATTAAATGAACTGATAAGTAATTCCCTTAAATATGCGTTTGGTAAGAACGGAACAGGAACTTTATTTATCTCTTTCAAAAAATATGAGAATGAATTGCTTTTAGAGGTAAAGGATAATGGCGCAGGCTTTCCCAAAGGCATGGATGTTTTTAAAACCACATCATTCGGATATAAATTAGTAAAAGCATTTGCACAAAAATTAAAAGCTACGCTGGAGGTGTATAACGATAATGGCGCCTGCATTCTGCTTCACATTAAAAAAATGAAATTTGCATGATGTAGATGCTAAACCAAGAAGGTTTCATTTAATCCTCTTAACAAAGGTGCCCTCTAACAAACCTTCTCGGTTTTCTCGAACTACCGGAATTTAAAAAACTACTTTTTAATAAAATCATCTTATGAGTGAAATAAAAATTTTGATAGTGGAAGATGAACCGGTAATTGCGGAAAACATTGCGCATTACCTGAATAACAATGATTTTAAAGTTTGCGGCATCGCTTACGATGATGAAGATGCAAAAATGTTTTTGGAAAAAGAGGCTGTAGACGCAGTAATTTTAGACATCAACCTGGAAAGTGAAATGAATGGAATTGACATTGCGGAACTCATTAATAAAAAATATTCACTACCCTTTGTTTTTCTCACTTCGTATGCCGATAAAGAAACGCTTGAACAGGCAAAGATCGTGAAGCCGTGGGGATATATCGTAAAACCATTCAATGAAAAAACTATACTAGCCTCACTGGAAATGGCCATTTCAAATTTTGCCCATGCACATAATGCAAGCTATCCTTTTATTACGTTAGACCAGATAAATAAGTATCTTTTAAGCCCTGTGAGCGATCGCGAGTTTGATGTATTAAAACTTATTTATGACGGAAAAACAAACCAGCAAATAGCAGAAGAACTTTTTGTATCCATCAACACCGTCAAAAAACATATCAACAGCACCTACCTGAAATTAGATGTGGGATCAAGAACCAGCGCCATTGTAAGGTTGAGGGAGCTGATGAGGAAGTATGTCTATTAAGTAATAGTAAAATGTTATTCTTTTATTGTTTGATATATTTTATGTAAAACTCCGCCGGGAAGTTACTGCATTAATCCATGAATCCAGATCAAATAGATATATAAAAAGACGACTTAGATAACTTTAGCCAATCAATATTTCTCTGGTAATTATTATCTAAGAGTTTTCACAATAGTAAGGCTAAATGCACCGATGAGAAAGTAGCGGCCGGTACGCCTTAGCGTCAGACCGCGGTTAGGCTTCAAAAAACTACCCCAAAGGGTAAGAGAACTTCTCTGCATGTGAAATAATTTTGAATTCATATTTATTTATAATGGTCATTATGTAAACATTGCAAATAGCAGTTTTTCAGAAATCCATTTTTCATCCAACCACTCCATTGCAAAGACCCTCAATTGAATTTTTAATCAACCTTCAATGAGCGAAGTTTTTATTTGGCAGGCCTCAAAATTTGATAAATTAATAAGTCCAATCCTGCTTAAATAAAACCATTACCTACTGTCTTTTAATACAAGGTCTTTTAACCAAAATTTTTATAATCATCAAATAGTTTTATTATGAAAAAGTTTTACATCCTTTTGGTATGCACATTTACTGTATCTACCGTCTTTAGCCAAACACCGGCTGTGCTTAAAGACATTTATCCGGGCAGCAGTCGCTCCGGTGCGGATGCTTTTATTAAAGTGGGAAACATTGTCTTTTTTAAAGCAGATGACGGAGTCCACGGGAGTGAGCTATGGAAAACGGACGGCACGGACGCCGGAACTATTTTAGTAAAAGATATTAGAGTTGGAGCTTCTTGGGCTGGCTCTGGTCTTATGTCCTTAAAAGTAAATATGAATGGCACGCTCTACTTTAGCGCGGATGATGGAATTAGTGGTGAAGAGTTATGGAAGAGTGATGGTACAGAAGCGGGTACCGTACTGGTAAAAGATATTAATCCGGGACCCCAAGGCTCATACCCCGGAAGTGGGAGAGCCATGGAAGGTGCTAATGGCTCGTTTTATTTTGAAGCTAGTTCAGTCGGCACGGGCTTTGAATTATGGAAGAGTGATGGAACAGAAGGCGGGACCGTGCTGGTAAAAGATATTAATCCGGGCAGCCTTTTTTCCGATTCCCATCCTTCTCTTTTTACTTATATAAATGGAGTCGTGTTTTTCAAGGCATTTGATGGTACTAAAGGCAACAATCCATTTGATTACATCCACGGCGAGGAATTATGGAAAAGTGATGGAACAGGTGCCGGCACGGTACTGGTAAAGGATATCAAACCGGGGGGCGGGAGTGGGGTTCCGTCATTCTACGGAAACCTGATAAATTTTAATAATACGCTATATTTTGCTGCCGATGATGGATTAAATGGTACTGAATTGTGGACAAGTGATGGAACAGAAGAAGGTACTGTTATGTTTAAAGACATTGAGGCGGGTGCTGATAGCAGTTCGCCTTACGGATTTTCGGTTATAGGGAACACCCTGTATTTTACTGCCGCCCAATCAGCCACGGGTACAGCACTGTGGAAAAGCGATGGAACAGTAGCCGGTACCGTATTGGTAAAAGTTCTCAATACTTCCGGAAATAGGAGTCAGTCCCCCGTTCGGTTTACCCTGGTAAATGGTAACATTTTCTTTGTTGCTGTTGATGATCTCTCAAATAGCGTGTTGTGGAAAACCGATGGAACAGGAGCGGGTACCGTGTTTATAAAAAGTTGGCCAGGTTCGTCTTTTCAGGGTTCTAACAGTTTAACCGATTTAAATGGAATACTTTATTTTTCGGCCTCTAATAGCCTTTCAGAAAGTGCTGAACTTTGGAGGAGCGACGGTACAGCGCCCGGTTCTGTAAGCTTTGATCTTTATCCAGGGGCCCCAAATTCTTACCCTGGAAACTTAACAATTTTGAATAACCAGTTGCTTTTTGCAGCAGAAAACTTACAATTTGGGAGAGAATTATGGAGCATATCAGATGGTGTTTTGCCGCTCAGTCTTTTAGGCTTTAGCGCACTAAAGGTTGATAACAAAGTAGTGTTGAACTGGCAAACAACCAATGAAGTAAATACAGCTCTTTTTGAAATTGAAAGATCCGCCACATCTGAATTCATAAAAATTGGAGAAGTTACAGCTATGAACCGTGGCGGGCATCAAAATTACAGGATATATGATGAGCAGCCTGCTCAGGGATCTAACTTTTATCGTTTAAAAATGATAGACATTGATGGCAGCTTTACCTACAGCAAAATTACAAGGGTAGATTTTAATATGAAGGTGCAAGTACGGCTTTCCCCAAATCCTACCGGTAAGGAATTAAAGATCAGTAATGTGGGAGCTTATCAATTATTGCAGGTTATAGATGCTGGTGGCAGAGTGGTTCATCAGGAAAAAATTTCTGATGAACAAGTGGTGACAAATATCCAAACACTGCTTCCTGGCAACTATGTATTGCGCCTTACAGGAAAAAATGTTCAAAAGTCACTGCAATTTGTAAAACAATAAAAAACAAGCTGTACCGTGAGGGAAGTATTTGAATGTAATTTAATTCTAAAAAAAATATCCAACTTGTCAATGGCCTTTATATGCCATGCAGTGAAAGAGGTTCC
This sequence comes from Ginsengibacter sp., assembly GCA_039935935.1. GTDB lineage: Bacteria > Bacteroidota > Bacteroidia > Chitinophagales > Chitinophagaceae > Ginsengibacter. The sequence goes on from JBDTJI010000135.1 coordinate 13,510, forward strand.
AGTATCAGGTAAAATTACTGATGGTCCTGTATTGAAATTTGTCGAAAAAGATTTTGTAAAAAAAGAAAAGACTAAGCAAAGAAAAAAGAAATTGAAAAAAAATACCTGCGTGTGCAATCTCGATTAGAGGTAATTTGATATTGAATCATAAAGAAACGCTACT
>JBDTJI010000136.1:0-6755 GCA_039935935.1 Ginsengibacter sp.
GGTAAACTTCCTTTAGGCTCTACCGCAACTGACCTGGTTTTGAATATTGCAGAAACGCTGAGAAAATATGGTGTGGTAGGAAAATTTGTAGAAGTGTTTGGCGATGGGCTTAATAATCTTTCTGTGCCTGACAGGGCAACTATCGGAAATATGTCGCCTGAGTTCGGATGTACCATAACTTATTTCCCGATTGATGATAAGACGCTTGAATATATGCGCACAAGTAATCGCTCAGAAGAGCAGGTGAAATTGGTAGAAGATTATTGTAAGACAAATATGCTTTGGAGAACAGGCAAAGAAAAAATTACTTATACAGATATTATTACGCTTGACCTCTCATCTATTGAGCCGACCGTTGCGGGGCCCAAAAGGCCGCAGGACAAAATTCTGTTGAAGGATTTTAAAGGGAAATTTATTAATTTAATGGATGAGATTTATGGCCGCAAATATATGGTTCCGGATAAACAATTATCACGTTGGTTTGCAGAAGGGGGCGGCCAGCCGGTGGACCCGGTTGGTACAATGCCGGCAGGTTCTGAAATACAGGAAGAAGTAATAAATGGCACTAAAAAAGTTTGGGTAACGCTGGGGCATGAAAAATTTGAAATTTCAGATGGTTCTGTAGCTATAGCAGCCATTACTTCCTGCACCAATACTTCCAATCCTTTTGTAATGATAGGCGCAGGTTTGGTAGCCAAAAAAGCCAGGGAACATGGATTGAATAAAAAACCCTGGGTAAAAACTTCATTGGCGCCAGGGTCGAAAGTAGTAACTGACTATCTTACGAAAGCGGATTTGCTAGGTGATTTAGAATCATTAGATTTTCACCTGGTGGGCTACGGATGTACTTCCTGTATAGGCAATTCAGGGCCTTTACCACCTTATATGGCAAAGGCAGTAGAAGATCATGAACTGGTGGTGGCTTCTGTGCTTTCAGGAAACAGGAATTTTGAAGCCAGGATTCATCCGCAGGTAAAAATGAATTTCCTGATGTCGCCAATGTTGGTAGTAGCATTTGCTATTGCCGGACGCATTGATATAGATTTAACCAGGGAACCGATAAGTTATGATTCCAACTTACAACCGGTTTTTCTGAAAGATATCTGGCCTACAGATGATGAAATAAATGAAGTGATGGCTAAAGTACTATCACCAAAAGATTTTTCTAAAAACTATGGCGAAATTTTCGAAGGAAATGAGATATGGAAAAACCTGGAAGTGCCGGAAGACAAATTGTATGCGTGGGACAAAGATTCCACTTATGTAAAAGAAGTGCCCTTCTTTTATAATCTTCCCGATCATCCGGAAGACACCAAAGACATATTCAATGCGAGAGCATTGTTAGTTTTAGGTGATAGCATTACAACGGATCATATTTCACCTGCCGGTCAGTTTAATGAGAAATCATCTGCCGGACAGTATCTCATCAGCAAAGGAGTCAAAAGAGAGCATTTTAATTCTTACGGTTCGCGCCGCGGGAATGATGAGGTGATGGTACGCGGTACTTTTGCCAATGTGCGTATAAAAAATCAACTGGCAACAAAAGAAGGAGGATACACCACCTATCTCCCTTCTAGTAAAGAAATGAGTGTGTATGATGCTTCCGTTAAATATAAAGAAACAAAAACTCCGTTGATTGTATTGGCAGGAAAAGAGTATGGCAGTGGCTCATCAAGAGACTGGGCAGCAAAAGGAACATTCTTATTGGGTGTACAAGCGGTGATAGCCGAAAGTTACGAACGTATTCATAGAAGTAATTTAGTGGGAATGGGTGTGTTACCATTAGAATATAAAAAAGGAGAAACAGCCCACAGCCTTGGGCTTACCGGTAAAGAAACATTTAGTATAACCGGATTAGCAGGAACTATAAAACCCTTGCAGGAAATGCTGGTTATTGCAAAAAAAGAAGATGGTACCGAAATAAAGTTTAATGCCATTGCAAGAATGGATTCACAAATTGAGATTGAATATTATAGAAATGGAGGCATCTTGCAATATGTGTTGAGGCAGTTTTTACATAAATAAATCTGACGGTCTCCGTCTGATTTATTTATGCATAGGGCGGTCAGGCGGAGACCGTCAGACCGGCTCATTAAAATAGGCGAAGCAAAAAGCAGAAATTTCGATTATCTATTTACTTACTGTAATAATACCAGACACATCTGAAAGTTTTTAGCAAAAGCGAAGATGTTTCGCCAATGACCCACTGGTTTAGCTGTATAGAAAGTCAGGAAATTTTTTAATTTTTCTGTAATACCTTCCTTCTGGAAACGAATGCGTGAAATCCAATAGCCATTGGACGCTTGTTTCCTTTTATTAAACATTTTATCGTGAAACTCAAACGAATATTTATAAATCCAGCCAGAGACTATGAGGAGATGCGAGTTGACTATGTTTAGGCACTATTGCCAGGGATGAAATGGAGTAATACTAAAAAAAATTAAAGAAGATTAAAAATTAAAGAAGATGGAACAAAGATTAAACTATGCTACTGTTGCTCCGGATGCACTAAAAGCAATGCTGGGGCTTGAAAAGTATGTTCATGGTTCCGGACTCGAACGCCCGTTATATGAACTCGTTAAAACCAGGGCTTCTCAAATAAATGGTTGTGCCTACTGTATTGATATGCATACTAAAGATGCACGTAAAGCAGGTGAGACAGAACAGCGCTTGTATGGTTTAAGTGCGTGGCGGGAGACGCCGTTTTATACTGAACGCGAACGTGCTGCGTTAGAATGGACTGAAGCTCTCACTGTAATTTCAGAAAATGAGGTACCCGACTCGTTATATGATTCAGTTTGTAACCGTTTTAATGAAAAGGAAATGGTCGCCCTAACCATGGGGATTATTGCTATAAACGGATGGAATCGGCTGGCAATTAGTTTTCGTTCCGTTCCGGGAAGCTATACTTCACAATGAGAGGAGTGAAAATATTAATATAAAAATGAGCGTTGAAATAAAGATATCAGGAAAAAAATTTACCTCAGTGGAATAGTGCCGGCACTTGCAAAAGAATTGGCTGTGAAATGTGCCGATAGTTTATGAGATATCCGGAAATACAGCAAAGCTCCGTAATATTGAAAGGCGTTAGGAAAAAATTTATTTGATTCAGCGATGAGTTGGCCAGACGGGGACCGTTAGCCTTTTTTTGCTTTCCTTGCTGTCAGACGGGGACTGTGGAACCTTTTGGTGTAGCGTTCCTTACTGGTCAGACGGGGTCCGTCAGACCAGTAAGGAACTAAAGCAATTTCTTTATTGCATCAATCAATTCAAGTTTTGTGAATGGGATCCCCATGATCTTATTAAACCCTTTAGCATCCACGAGAAATTGATCCCTTATAATTTTTATTAACTGGCCATTGTTCAATTCAGGGATTAATACTTTGTCAAAGTTTTTAATCAAGCTTCCAAGATTCCTGGGGAAAGGACGAACATAACGTAGATGAACGTGCGAGACCGATTCACCTTCTTTTAGGAGTTCGGCGACGGCGCTTTTGATAGCTCCATAAGTACTTCCCCATCCAAGTACCAACACTTTTCCTTTTTCAGGGCCGTTATCTATTGTTTGCTCCGGAATATAATCAGCTATTTTATCAATCTTTTCCTGCCTGATCTTCACCATTAGCTGATGGTTTTCAGGATCGTAACTTACATTGCCGGTGATATTTTGTTTTTCGAGGCCACCTACCCTGTGCTCTAAACCCGCAAAACCAGGTACAGCCCACGGTCTTACCAATTTCTCATCTCTTAAATAAGGCTGAAACGTTTCTTCTCCATCACCAAGTTGACTTTTAAAACTTACTTTTATTGGGGGCAAATCCTTACTCTCTGGATATTTCCACGGTTCGGATCCGTTAGCTATATAGCCATCACTCATAAAGATTACGGGAGTCATGTGTTGCACTGAAATACGAACAGCTTCATACACTGAATTAAAACAATCGCTTGGTGTAGATGCAGCGATCACCGGCATGGGGCATTCCCCATTTCTCCCATAATAAGCCTGTAACAAATCGCTTTGTTCTGTTTTGGTAGGCAAGCCAGTGGACGGGCCGCCACGTTGAACATCGCAGATCAATAAAGGAATTTCCAGCATTACGGCCAGTCCCATTGCTTCCGCTTTTAATGCCATCCCGGGTCCACTTGTAGTGGTTACACCCAGACTACCCCCGTAAGATGCTCCGATTACCGAACTTATCGCCGCTATCTCATCTTCTGCCTGGAAGGTTTTTATCCCGAAAGATTTGTGCCTGCTCAGTTCATGCAGGATGTCACTTGCTGGAGTAATAGGATAAGAGCCTAAAAAAAGTTGTAACCCACTTTTCTGTGCAGCAGCAATCAGGCCATAAGCCAGTGCCTGGTTGCCGGTAATGCTACGGTAATTACCCGGCGGCATTTTAGCTTTTTTTACAGAATACCTTGTAGTAAAAGTTTCGGTGGTGTCGCCATAATTGTAACCGGCCTGTAGTACTTTGATATTACTTTCACGAATGTCGGGGACCTTAGCAAATTTCTCCGTTAAAAAATTTAACGTGTTATCTAATTTCCGGTTATACATCCAATACAGGAAGCCAAGCACAAACATATTTTTCGCGCGGTCTTTTTCTTTGGTGCCCAGGGTAAATTCTTTTAAAGCCTCCCGGGTCATTTTGGTTACATCGATTTTAATGAGATCATAACCCTCAAGACTGCTATCTTCCAGCGGATTGATTCCTGTAGGATAATTGGCAAGTCTTAAATTCTTCACGTCAAACCCTTCAATATTTGCGATAATCTTCCCGTTCTTTTTCAGCACCTTCAAATTACTTTTCAAAGCCGCTGCATTCATAGCAACCAATACATCACAGGTATCTCCTGGCGTAAAGATCCTGTCACTGGAAAACCTTAATTGAAAACCACTAACTCCCGGGAGAGTTCCCTGCGGAGCTCTTATTTCCGCGGGAAAATCCGGAAACGTAGCAAGGTCAATACCCAGCAAGGCAGTATTAGCAGTGAATTGACTACCGGTTAATTGCATTCCGTCACCGCTATCCCCGGCAAATTTGATGACCACTTCTGGCAGAACTTCTTCTTTAATTTCCATTTTAATAATTGAATATGCAAATTTAAAAGATAAAGAGTGTTTTGATTAGTGTATATTTTTCGCAGAAGGGAAAAATATTCCCCTCATCAATTTGAAATTATAGAACTAAGTTCAGTTATAAGTGGAAATCAGAAAACGTTATTCAAATTTAGATATATTCAAAATAAAGCCACAATATATAGAAACCACAAACCTATAAACAAAAAAACGATAGACATAGAAGCCCATCGTTTTTTTAATCTCTTTAAAGGTGTAATTACCATCCCTTTTTAGCAACGCCGTCTTTTACAGCCTGCAGGGCATTTGCTTCACTGAGCATTGTAGTCATCTTATTTCCTTTTCCATCATTACCCTGAGCCATGTATCCGCCACGGGAAGTTTTAGTAATTACTGCATCCTGCATTGGAACATTTTTTTCTTTAGTTTTCATGCAATAGGCTGTTAACATTTTTGACATTTTTGATTGGGTTTATAGTTAATAATTTTATGATGTAGCCATAGTCTGTGGACAGTGGAATTTCAAATTTAGGGATTTATACTTATTCTACACTTTATATTTCTCAACAGATGTTAATACTATAGTTGCACTGAATTTTTTATTTTGGCTATGTTTACTTTTAAAAAATATTTTAAATACATCTCATAAGAATATTCCAGTCCTGTGCCACTCGAAGCTTTTTCTGAAAAATCTTTATAGGGAATCAATCTAAAGTCAAAATTCACATTTTTGAATAGTTCTTTATCGTAAATAAAACTTACTATCAATAATTCGCGGTGCTTCTCAACAACCCCTGGATATTTCTCAGAAACAGATTGAAACAACGCCATACCTCTTGGCGCAATGTAGCCTTGTCCGCTCCAGTATCTAAAATCAACACCTATATTTTTAAAACCTAGCAGAAGGTGCGACAGGAAAGCGTTTCCTTCATTGAAAGCCTGCTTTTTTTGCCCTGAAACATCCTTGTAGTTCACATAATAATTTTCAAAGACTATCTTCTTAAAAAATTTATAATTAAAATTATAAGTAAGTGAAAGGCCTGTGGCAAAATTGGTAAGCGATTGAAGAGGAGTGTGCAGGCTATCATACTGTCCTCCCTTGTGAGAATAGAGCAATTGAACAGGAATATTCAGGTTGAATCTTTCTTTGTTAATGAGATTTAATTTTGAAACATACCCCATATCAAATTCTTCTTTAAAATAATCTCCCGGATGAATGGCTCTTCGCCAGTTAATAAAAAAATCGTGGCTGTAGGGCTTTGTATCAACCAGGAACTGGAATCCATTTTCCAGCCTTTCTTTTAAGAGCCATTTATAATCATAGATAGGTTCAATAAATCCATGATTCAAATTGCCTTCTAAGGTGCCGATAATAAATGACGAATGTATTGCTTTGTACTTAACCTGGAAGGTAGGCGCTATGGTGGTATATCCCGTTCTGCCAAATTCTTTCTGCAGGTAAATGCCACCTTTAATAATAAGCCGGGGTGAAACCTGGTATTGTATTTCGGGTAATAACTGGTAACCGAACAAAGTTCCACTCAAAGGAATGTTTCCAAACCATTCCGTGTTATTGATATAATTGAGATTATATAAATTAAATGAAAGTTGCTGACTATCGACAGGATTAATGATCGTTTTATTTTTGAAAACAGGATAATCTATTTGAGCCTGC
>JBDTJI010000137.1:0-8580 GCA_039935935.1 Ginsengibacter sp.
ATCTGTTTATAATTTATAGTGAGTCAAAGTTAGTTTTGTAAAACTTCAATGCGCTATACAATTAAGAGAATGATGTATAGATTTTGAAAATAGCCGGAGGGCATTTTGCACAGCAAGATCTTTGGTTGTATAGATGAAGAATTTGCATGACGCTTTTTGATTTCAAAAATAAGTAATGCCCTGTGAATGGTGCGATGTCGTAAGGATTTGAAATCGTCCCGGTTAAATAATACTTTGCTGAGCTGATAATATATTTTTAATATGAGGTACAGGACAATGTTCTTAAAGAAAATATCATTTGGAATCGAAAGCTCCGTAGGAGCTGCTTATCAGTAGAGAAACAACTAATATAGTATTACGAAAAGCTCAGTTAGAAGCGGCGTGTAATAACAATAGCAGTATTAAAATCTGTATTAAATCAATTTGTCTTTTCTTTAAAATATCGTTTTACGGCATTGGGCTTAATATGCCGCTCCTACGGAGCTATAAGAAAACAGGAAAAAGCGCTTACTTGTCCTACTAACATATCGCTCCTACGGAGCTGAAAGAAAAATTGATGGGCACTGCTGAAATTTTTCATTCGGCATCCCTGTAATATTTTATGCGAAGCACAATATTCCCGGCTTTGGCCGACAGGCAGGTATCAGCAATTAAATTATGTTCATCTCATCAAAAAAGAGATAAATGAATACCCGGATATATCAGCACATCAAAATAATAATTTGCTTTATCCTCTTCTTTTTTAATTCCCTAACTTTATGCATTCTAAAAAAATAATAAAACACCACTATGAAATATTTAGCCGTCCTTAGTTGTTTATTTTTCTTCTCTAATTCCTTCAGCCAAAAAATTCTTCCTCAGGAAATACAAATGAAAACCGCATTACTTGCTGCTCCGCCTGAACAGCGAAAAGATGCGACCATCTTAGGTTATGATCAATCAGGCAAGCTGGTTACTTTTAAAAAAGGTACCGGTAATTTGATTTGCCTATGTGATAACCCTAATAAGAAAGGAATAGAAGTGGATTGTTATTCAGTAAAACTTGAACCATTTATGTCACGTGGCAGAGAACTTGTGGCCGAAGGTAAATCGCAGGCTGAAAAGCATGAAATACGTACAAAAGAAGCAAAGGAAGGTAAACTCAAAATGCCTGATGTACCCAGCATGCTGTATATATATACAGGCAAAGAAGAAAATTATAATGATACAACCGGGGAACTAAAAGATGGGAATTACAGATATGTGATTTATACACCGTATGCAACTGCTGAATCTACCGGGTTGCCTACTCAACCTTTTAGTCCGGGAATGCCATGGATTATGGATCCTGGTACTTATGGAGCCCATATCATGATTACCCCCCCAAAGAAATAGAATATATTTATACTGCGTAAAGAGTAAATTAATGAATCTTGTGAAATAGTGTCGGAACGCGTTAGCGGTCTAAACCGTTATAGACTATCGTTCAGGCCGCCAAAGAAAGCGTCCCAACCGTAGATTACCCCTCCAAAGAAGTAATATGTTTATGGTGCTCAGTTAATGACTGCAACAGGAATTATTCATTTGCACCGGAGGACATTGCACCGTACCATAGCTGCAAAATACGCAACAGTCACCTGGCTTTGGCTTCAAAATAGTATTACAATTCTTACACTGATAAAAATATTGGCAAGCATCCACCGGCATAGTTTCCTCTTTCTGAAAACTGCAGACAGGGCATACGATAATTGATTGCAACTTAACAAATATATCCATTATTCTGAATCAAATTTTCCGGGTTTTCAATCTCAGGCTGTTACTCACCACACTCACCGAACTTAGTGCCATAGCAGCTCCGGCGATCATTGGGTTCAATAAGAATCCATTGACAGGAAATAGTATTCCTGCTGCAATAGGTATTCCGATTGCATTATAAATAAAAGCCCAGAATAAGTTTTGTTTAATTGTGGCAACTGTATAACGTGAGAGTTTAATGGCTTGTGGGATCTTCAAAAGATCTGATGAAATGATCGTCATTTTCGCTACATCCATTGCGATATCGCTTCCTTTGCCCATGGCAATGCTAACATCAGCCTGTGCCAGTGCGCTACTGTCGTTGATACCGTCACCCACCATCGCAACTACTTTTCCCTGCTGTTGCAGCTCTTTTACAAAAGCGGCTTTGTCTTCAGGCAAAACTTCAGCTGTAAAATTTTTGATTCCCGCTTCTTTAGAGATGGCTTTTGCGGTGGTAGCATTATCACCTGTGAGCATATACACTTCTATGCCCTCATCCTGCAATAGACGCACCGCCTCTTTAGATGTTTCTTTTATTTTATCCGAAATAGCCACTACAGCAAGCGCTTGCTTGTCATCAGAAAAGTAAATCACCGTTTTTGCTTCATCGAGCCATTTGTCGGATGCTGTTTTTAAAGAATCAGCTATGGTAATTTTATTGGCTTGTAAAAGCGAAGCGTTTCCTACAAAAAATATCTTCCCATTGATTTCTGCCTTAGCACCCTTACCTGTAATACTCTCAAAATTGCTAACCGAAAGAGAGGTGTCCTCATAAAGATAATTGACGACCGCTTCCGCTAGTGGATGCTCCGATTGGCTTTCTATGGATGCGAATTGTGGTGAATATTCTTTGTCATTATTCAGCCAAAGAATATTTGCAACCTCCGGTTTTCCTTCGGTAATGGTTCCGGTTTTATCTAGAATAATAGTATTTATCTTTTTAGCTGATTCAAGGCTTTCCGCATCTTTTATCAATATTCCATTTTCAGCTCCTTTGCCAATTCCGGCCATGATAGCAGTTGGTGTGGCTAAGCCCAATGCACATGGACAGGCAATGATAAGTACCGTAACTAATGCGAGCATTCCATGAGTTAATCCATCACTGCCACCAAAAATAACCCAAATTGCCATACTCAATACAGCAAGTCCAATTACAACCGGAACAAATATTCCTGCAATTTTATCAACTAATTTTTGAACCGGAGCTTTACTTCCCTGTGCATCCTGTACCATTTTAATAATATGCGCCAGGACAGTATCTCCCCCAACTCTATCGGCAGTAAACCTGAAACTTCCTTTTTGATTGATGGTTCCTGCAAACACTTTGTCGTCAATTGTTTTTTCTACCGGAATTGGTTCTCCGCTGATCGTGCTTTCATCTACAAAAGAAGTACCGGAAGTCAGTTTTCCATCTACCGCAATTTTCTCTCCCGGCTTTACCAAAATAATGTCGCCCACTTGTACATTACTAATTGGCATTTCCATTTGACCTCCTTCATGAATTACCGTAACTGTTTTTGGTTGTAGTCCTATCAACTTTTTCAAAGCTGAAGAAGTATTTCCTTTTGCTTGTTCTTCCAACAATTTGCCCAACAAAATAAATGCAATAATTACTCCTGCTGCTTCAAAATAAACATGTGGTGTAATTCCCCTGCTTAACCAAAACTGAGGAAAGACAATATTGAAAACACTGAACACGTAAGCGATGCCTGTACTCATCGCTACCAGTGTATCCATGTTTACAGAGCGGTGTATTATAAGTTTCCATGAGTTAATGAAAAACTGTTTTCCAAAGATAAATACGATTGGCGTAGCCAAAGCCCACATAATGTAATTGCCGTAAGGAATATCCATAAAAAACATTCCAATGACCACTAATGGTATGGCTAATACTCCCGCAGCTATCGTTCTTTTTTTTAAAGATTGAAACTTTTTTTCATGCAAATCTTCCATCGAATCTTTGGCTTCTTCACTTTCATCAATCATTAAATCATAGCCTATGGATTGCAAATTAGATTTAAGTTTCTGAGGATTAGTGATGGTAGGAATATATTCTATTTGTGCCGTTGCACTTGCATAATTTACAGCTACAGCTACCACGCCAGGTGAATTTTCCAGGGTACTTTGCGAGCTTGCCGCGCAGGAAGCACAACTCATGTTAAGCACTGGCAATGTTTTTTTTAGAGTGTTCACACCATAGCCCAGATCGCGAATGGCTTTTACAGCTTTGGGTAACACTCCAATGTCTCCGTTAGTATTGATAACGGCTTTGCTGTTATTCAATTGCACTTTATGTGAATGAATCCCCGGAACTTTATTTAATTCTTTGTCAACTATTAAAGCGCAATGCTCACTTTCCACTCCTGATAAGGGGATCTCGATGGTTGAATTGTTTTTCATCTTATTTGCGATTGGGTGAATACAAATTTCGGATGAATAGTTTTCTTACCGTTATATCCTTTTGTAAAAGATGTACATATTTCCTGAAAGATTTTTGAAATATCTTTTGATTCTTTTTATTTTATAAATTTATCATATCTTCCTGAAAACTCATTCAACGATGATGTCCTTGGTAGTTAAGCTTGTATTTAAAACACTGTCAACATCAGAATTTGATAACCTACCCTACTATTTTATATTTCATAATTATGTCAGGCGTGGAAACAGCCGTATTGATTCCGTGCCATGCAGGTTAATTTTCCCATAGTTTTATTTTCATTTATAAATCGTTGAGAACTTTCAGCGATTGTTGAAGCAACAATTTTTTCTGATATATTGGGAGCGGGATACAAGAAAATATATACGCACAGTGTTATCATATATGACATATGATTGAAACTCAATATTGTTAACTATTCAATTAATATATCCTTCAACCTCCATCTTGTTTTTTCAACAATAAAGTAAACGATGCAAAATTGTCCGGAAGGATTCTGTGTAAAGTGAGTGCATGAATTATTATATTCTATTTTCATTTCAGCTACTTTTAAATAAAATAATAGAATGAATCGTTTAAGTCGTAACTGCTTTATTAATAGTGGCGTTGTTTGAATCATCGTTACGATTAATTGAAGAAATCTTCCTTTTCTGGAAACCTATGATTACGCTGATAAAGTAATCCGTTACCAAGGGGCGCATGCTATCTAATAGTTATCGGATGAAATGCACCCTTTGGTGATTATCCATAAAAAAGATTTGGTATTTTTGAAAGCAACTAATGAAAACACAGTAACAGCTAAATATAGATCAGACAAGGATGACAAAGCCAATAAGCCCCAAACGATCACAAATCCCGGATTCAAATCGTAGCGATGAAGCAATGCTTGCCGATTTGCAAAGAGAAACTTTTACCTATTTTCTAAAAGAGGTGAACCCCCAAACCGGCCTGGTGGCTGACAAAACCCAGGAGGGATCCCCATCCAGCATCGCATCCGTGGGTTTGGCTCTTAGCTGTTACCTATCAGGTGTTGAGCGTGGGTTGTTAACACGCCAGGAGGCCATAAAAAGAACACTTACTGTTTTAAACTTTTTTTATAATAGTAAGCAAGGTACTGAGCCGGATGCTACAGGTTACAAAGGATTCTACTATCATTTTCTTGATATGGAAACCGGAAAGCGGGCGTGGAAAAGTGAATTGTCAACAGTGGATACCTCCATACTAATGGCAGGCATACTAAGTGCACGTTATTATTTTGAAGGCGAAAACAATTCAGAAGCAGAAATACGGGATATTGCTGATGCGCTTTATGCAAGGGTAGACTGGCAATGGGCATTAAATGGGAAAGATTCTATTTCTCATGGCTGGAAACCGGAATCAGGGTTTCTTCGTTACCGTTGGAGCAAAGGTTATTCTGAAGCTCATATCATTTATATATTAGCTCTTGGTTCGCCTACTTTCCCAATCGAACCGGCCACTTATAAAAAATGGATATCTACCTTTGAATGGAAAAAATTATACGAAATAGATTGTATCTATGCAGGGCCCCTTTTTATTCACCAAATGTCTCAAATATGGCTCGATTTTAGAAATATCAGCGATGATTTAAATAGAAAAATTGGCATTGATTATTTTGAGAACAGTCGCCGTGCCACTTTGGTGCAGCAAAAATATGCAATTGAAAACCCAATGGGCTTTGCACATTATGAAGAAAATGTATGGGGGCTTACAGCAAGTGATGGGCCGGGACCCAGTGTAAGAAAGGTGGATGGTATAAAAAGGAAATTTTATAATTATAAAGCAAGAGGTGCTCCTTTTGGTCCGGATGATGGCACCATTTCCCCTTGGGCCGTTGTGTCATCTATTCCTTTTTTGCCCGATATTGTTTTAAGCACCATTCGCCACGCTACTAAAAAACGGGATTTTGAAAAACATCATGAATATGGTTTTGATGCAAGCTTTAATCCTACGTTCCCGGGTAAGAATACACCATTACATGGCTGGATCTCTCCCTGTCAATTTGGATTGAATCAGGGGCCTGTAGTGTTAATGATTGAAAATTATCAATCAGATTTGCTCTGGGACATAATGAAAAAATGCCCTCATATCGTTAAGGGTTTAAAGAGGGCAGGCTTTACGGGCGGATGGCTCGATAAAATTTAATGTAGAGTAATATATTAGATTACTTTTGATAGAGTTAGCATATTACATTTTCTTCTGTGGATTGCCGACAGCTTTTTTGGGCTGGTAAAGAATTCGTGCTCAAGCTTTGACAAATTTTCAGTTTGCTCATTGTGGATTGTAATTGTGATATCAACTGATTGCTTATGCGTAATTTTTAGTTGAATTAAAAGAAGTATGAAATTAAAATTGATACCTACGGCTCATGAACTCATTTCAAACATGAGGTCGTTTTTCCAGATAAGTGATAAGATAGTCTATGCCTACGAAGAACCGCTCCGGGAAGAGCTGTTCAGTACTGACCAGATGGATAGCTTTGGAAGAAAGCTGGCTACCAGACATAAATTAAGTACAAAGCTCTCAAAAGATCATTTACTCAAAAGGCTCGCAGACAATGAAATGACTTTGCAGGAGGTGCGTAAGCTTCTTACTGATTCCATCAAAAGGAAGTTTCAGATCATGCCCGCGGGAGAGTGGCTGATAGATAACTTCTACCTCGTTGAAGAGCATATCCGCCTGGCTAAAACACATTTTCCAAAAAACTATAGTGAAACCTTACCACAATTAGCGGCAGGAGATGCACCAGGGCTTACGCGCAGTTATGACATCGTTTTAAAAATCATCGCCCATAGCGATGGACGGATAAATTTAGAACGACTGAGCAGTTTTATCAAATCTTACCAGAGTGTGTCTCCTCTAAAATTAGGCGAACTATGGTCTATTCCGATTATGCTTCGTCTTGCGCTCATCGAAAATATCCGCCGCGTTTCCGCCAGGATAGCTGTTGATACGATTGATAGAAATCTTGCAGACTACTGGGCAAAAAAAATGACCGATACTGCGGATAAGGATCCAAAAAACCTGATCCTTGTTATCGCAGATATGGCCAGGTCTAACCCACCGATTGTAAGTGCATTTGTATCTGAATTAAACCGTCAGCTACGAGGAAAAGGGCCGGATCTTGCTTTAGTACTCAACTGGATAGAGCAACAATTATCCGGAAGCGGCCTTACCAGTACCGAGCTGATCAATGCAGAAAATCAGAAGCAAGCTGCCGACCAGGTTTCTATCAGTAATAGCATAGGAAGCCTCCGATTGATAGGTGCATTGGATTGGCGGGATTTTGTAGAAAATCACAGCCTCGTGGAGCAGGCTTTGCTTAAAGATCCTGCGGGAACCTATGGCCTTATGAATTTCGAAACCAGAGATCGGTACCGCCACGTAGTGGAGACGCTTGCAAAAAAGAGTACGTTCAGCGAGCACATGGTAGCTGAAATGGCCATCAACTTAGCTACCAAAAATTCATCCGAAGACCATGTTGACCAGCGTGCCTCCCATGTAGGTTATTACCTGGTAGATGATGGATTTTTACAAACCAGGAACCTGGCAAAAATCCAGGTGTCGGATCTTCAAAGAATTAAATTATACCTGTACCGTCATGCCTTTGCATTATATATGACCTCAATAGTGCTGATCACATTGGCCATCACAGCAGGGATTTTACAAAAGGTATTAAGTGATACAAATAACATAGAGTTAATAATATTGTTTGCTCTCCTTTTGTTTCTGTCCGCAAGTCAGTTAGCTATATCTGTAGTTAATTTTTTTTCAACTATTGTGGTAAAGCCCAAGTCGTTGCCGAAGATGGATTATTCAGTCACGATCCCGACCGGCGCCACCACCATGGTAGTCATTCCTGCTATGCTCACCAAAGTGGACGAAGTAGAAAATCTGGTAGATGAGCTGGAAATACGCTTCCTGGCGAACAGGAGTGACAATTTATACTTTGGTTTATTGACTGATTTTACTGATGCAAAACAAGAGACGCTTGACTCTGACCAGGAACTTTTGGACACCGCAAAAAATGGAATCGAAGCTCTTAACCGAAAATATCAAAGAGAAAATAAAAATTTATTTTATCTTTTTCACCGGCCAAGACAATGGAATCCGCAGCAGAAGGTGTGGATGGGCTATGAAAGAAAGCGTGGCAAAATATGCCATCTGAATTCTTTACTGAGAGGTTCTGCGCAGGAGTGTTTTTCAGTGGTAATAGGTGACCAAAGCCTGTTCCCTAAAATAAAGTATATCATCACGTTAGATGAAGACACCCAGTTGCCACTGGGCGCTGCATGGAAAATGATTGGTACCATGGCCCATCCATTAAACCGGGCGTGGTATGATGAGAG
>JBDTJI010000138.1:0-7887 GCA_039935935.1 Ginsengibacter sp.
TTAGCCATATTATCCGTGTGGTTTGTGTAAGGCGCTTTTTGCCCATTCCACAAGGTAACCTCGTGACCATCGGCTTTAGTGCCGTAACTATGCTCAGAGTTAGGGTTAAAAATGCCTCCATCTCCCTGACCATATTCTGATTGAAACTTAGGAAGATAAAATGCCTTATCAGTCGTAATCCCTCCATCATACTCCATTTGGATTTTACCCGATTTACCACTTTTTGTTGTAATAACGATTGCTCCGTTCTGTCCCGCACTCCCATACAATGCAGCAGCCGAAGCTCCTTTCAGTACAGTCATACTCTCAATATTGTCCGGATTAAGCATAGAGATACCACCTCCACCATCGCGTCCACCAAAATCACCTCCTCCGGATGCGCGCCTTCCTGTGTTTAAAGGGACACCATCTACGATATATAAAGGTTCGTTGCCACCAGTAATTGAACGACTACCCCTTAATTGAACCTTTGAAGATCCACCGGGCCCCGTGGCACTTCTCGAAATTACCACACCGGACACTTTACCTTGAAGAGAGTTTATAAGATTGGTCTCTTTTGCAACATTCAAGTCTGATGCATTTACGACTTGCGCGGCATAAGTTAATGACTTTTCAGCTCTTTTAATACCCAGGGCCGTCACAACAACATCAGAGAGTTGTTGAATATCATGTGCCAGGATAACAGCCATTGATCCCGATCCAATAGCTACAAACTGAGTAGTATAGCCTTGGGAAGAAAACACCAGCTTCTGGGAATTGGATGGCACATTCAAAGAGAAGTTACCTTGCGCATCAGTTGTGGTACCTAATGTTGTGCCCTCCGCTACTACGCTTACGCCGGCCAGAGCGCTGCCGTCATCAGGTGATGTAACTGTACCCGTGACAGTTCTCTGTTGTGCCTCTGCACTCGTTACCAGCAGCACCATGGCCACCAGAATAAAACTTTGTAGGATTTTTTTCATTTAGTTGTTTTTGTTTTTTGTAATTAAATTTTAGTTTGTCTTTAAATTTTTAAATAAATAGCAGCTCTTTTGTTTTACTTACTATTGATCGTGTGTATTGGTTATAAAATAGTTTGGAAGTTATAAGCAGCTGTTTATGAAAATGCTTTTGCTTTTTTTACAGGCAATGTTACGCAGCCCCGGAATATAGATTCGTTCCTATTTTTTATCTACAGGTTTAGCTTTTTGTAGATTACTTCTGACTCGGGCTACTTCTTTCTCACGAACAGCACTGGAATTATTTGTAAAATTCAACCTTGAATAGGTAAGAATTTGAGCGATATCTGCATCACTTAAAAAATCATGCTTTGGCATTGTTCCATTAAAAGACTTCCCTTTTACCTTAATCGGTCCTTCAAGTCCATTTAAAATAACATTAATCAATCTGGTCTTATCCCCGACTACCCACTCGGAACCGTCTAAAGGAGGGAAGCGATCTCCATCTCCTTTCCCATCTCCCTGATGACAAGTAGCACAATAGACTTTGTAAGTCTTCTCTCCTGCAGAAGCCATACCCATGTCCAGATTATCCTTAACGGCATCCGGAGTTTTTATGTTAGTGCGCGTTTTGCGTTTCTCCATCTTTGCTAATTGTGCCAGGCCAAAACTGTCTTTATTCCCTTTAAACATAATTCTCCATATCTTTCCTTTAACTGCATCGCTGACATACAAGGAACCTTCAGGTCCCATTGCCAGACCCATGGGACGATGAGCAGCGTCTCCAGGATTTACAATAGTATCTTTTTCTGCAAACCCATCTGCAAACACCTCCCATGGACCAGAAGGTGATCCATCTTTGAAAGGAACAAAACACACAAAATAGCCCGCCTGGGGGTATGGAGCCCGAATCGTAGATCCGTGAAAAGCAATGAAAGCACCATTTTTATAATGTTCCGGAAATTGATTCCCAGTATAGAAAAGAAGATCGTTTGGTGCAAAATGCCCTGGGAATCCAATTATGGGTTGTGTGTAGTCAGCACCTTTTCCTTCTATTTTACCATCGCCACCATATTCCGGGTTCAAAAGTTTTTTTCCTTTAATCTGATCATAATAATAATAGGGCCAGCCACCGTCCATTCCTTCTTTAACTCTGAAGAACTCCTCTGAAGGGAGAACTGCAGTTTGCCAGGCTGAATATAAGTCCGGCCACGCCCTATTGAACGCATCCCTTCCATGTTGTAAGGCATATAAGGTATTGTCATTATGGTTCCAATCCATTCCTATCACACTTCTGATACCGGTAGCGTATCGTTTCCCATCCTTTTGTGTTTGGTTTAATTTGTTCGCATCAAACTGCCAGATCCCACCATGTTCTGAAAGCTCAGGGCAGGGATTTTGTGCTAAGAGACCTGGGGTTCTGTTTGTTACCTGGCAAACGTCACTTGGTGCGCCAAAAGGAACATACATGTGCCCCTTGTCATCAAATGCCAATGGTTTACCAATATGTTCGTGACCATGAATGTCATGTTCATAATCATCAATCAGGATAGTCTCTATCTTACTTTCCGGAATTAATTTTCCGGGAGTTAATTTATTTCTATAAACTGCCCCTCCACTACTGAAATATAGATAATCATGATAAATTCTCATACCTGTTGGACCATAACCTCCTTTCACGGCATAATCTCCGAAATAGGCAACACTATCTGCCTTGCCGTCTTCACCAACACTGATGGCAACATTCCCTGACTGTGGTGCTGCATCCCTAAGCTTAACATAAATATCCCCATCATTATTTACAGCCAAATGCCTGGCGGAGCCAATACTGTCCACAACAACTAAAGCCTCAAAATTATCAGGTAAGAAGATACCTCCATTGTCAGCATCACCTTTTGGTAATTTATTTTTTTCAGTGCATTGAATAAAAAACAGAGTAACAAATAAATAGAATAGAAACATGAATAGTTTTGCCATAGTATAAACCTTAAAAAAATCTGAAATAAAAAATCCTACTTCAGCACTTTTTAGAATTTTTATAATCCATTAAATAAAGTCTTGTTTTAGCACAAGAAATAAATTTAATAATGGAGTTAGCCTAATGTTTTGTTTTTACAAAAACATCTTGTTGCTTTATCAAGTAACAACTCCTAAAAACGCCATTAAAAAAATGATTAAGCACTCAGTCCTTCAGAAAATTTCTTTATTTTCCTCTTTGAAAATTAAAAATACCTTATTTATTTTAAAATAAGTCGTTTAAGTCGTGAATTAATTTTTACATAGATTTTTTTTGAGTTGTTGATGCGATTGATTTATGAAAACCACTTTTCCCAAATGTTCTGCGGTTAAACTTTTATAAGAATTTTTGATTTCCGGATTAATACAGTTCGGTCACGATCACTTTTAAAGGTTTGACAAATTAATCATCTAAAATTTTACTGCGTCAAGGTTGTTGATCTCTCGTTACCTTTATCGGATATAAATAATGTATATGCTAAAGGTAGGTGTATTTGGGGTAGGCCATTTAGGTAAGTTTCATCTGAATAACTGGAAAGAAATTGATGAAGTAGAGATAAAAGGATTCTACGATCCATCCGATTTAAATGCAAAAGAAATAACTGAGGCTTATCAACTAAAAAGATTTAATGATCCGGATGAATTAATGGATATCTGCGATATAGTTGACATAGTGGCTCCTACGACTGCGCATTATGAGTTATGTAAAAAAGCTATTCTAAAAAGCAAGCACGTATTTGTAGAGAAACCCCTTACTAATACGATAAACGAGGCAAAGGAAATTGTTAAGTTGGTTAAGGAAGCTGATATCAAACTTCAGGTAGGTCATGTTGAAAGATTTAATCCGGCTTTACTTGCTGCAAGGAAATATGATCTTGCCCCTATGTTTATAGAAGTCCATAGATTATCACAGTTCAATCCTAGAGGGACAGATGTAAGCGTGATCTTAGATCTGATGATTCACGATATTGATATTATTCTTTCTCTGGTAAAGAGCAGTGTGAAAAATGTATCCGCAAATGGAGTACATGTGTTTAGCGATACCCCTGATATAGCAAACGTAAGATTAGAATTTGATAATGGCTGTGTCGCCAACCTCACTTCATCAAGAATCAGTATGAAAAAAATGAGAAAGATGCGTTTGTTCCAAAAAGACTCTTACATTGGCATCAATTTTTTAGAAAAGAAAACAGAGATCATCAAATACAAATCACCGGAAGATAAAAACGTTTTCACATTTGACGTAGATACTAATCATGGAAAAAAAACAATAGCAGTTGCTTCGCCTGTTATTAAGGAAACTAATGCCATAAAAATGGAGCTTCAAAGTTTTGTAGATGCCATCAAAAATAATAAGGCTACTGCTGTGACAGAAGTAGATGGCTATCGTGCAATGGAAATCGCACACCTCATCCTTAATAAAATCAGTCGTAATCAGATCTCGTAATTCAAATTATTATCCTTGCAAAAAAGGTTATCTATTGGTTTCTATGCATTAGGCGACTTTATTGCTTCTATGTTTACATGGACAATTTTCTTCTGGATCCACCGGAAGGTAGGTGCAGAAGATTTCGACCTTAATCATAAATTTCTGGCTGGTTTAATGTTATACCCGGTTGGCTACTTTATTTTATTCCATCTTTTTGGCACCTATAGGAATATTTATTATAAATCGAGACTGCTGGAATTACTGTCTACGTTTCTAAGTACCCTTATAGGAAGCATCATCCTTTTTTTTATTTTCCTTCTGTATAAGAGACATCAATATCTTTCCTCATTCTACATTGAATTTTTCCTCCTGTTGGGCATTCAATTTCTTTTTACTTATTTGTCAAGATATTTATTTTTGAGTAAGGCCCACTCACAACTGCAACAAGAGAAAGTCTGGTTCAATACACTTATAATCGGTAGCAAGACAAAAGTCAACGAATTGATTCACACCGTTAATTCCAATACAGAAAAAACAGGCTACCAGATCAGGGGCTTTATTTCTATTACAAAAGATAGTAACAAAGAATTAAAAGAAAAAGAAGAAATACCGTTTCTTGGTACCATCCCGGATATAAAAAGAGTGATCGATGAATATGCGATAAACGAAGTAATTATTGCTTTGGGAAATAATGAAAGAGACAAACTGGAAAAGATTTTACAATCGCTTGCTGAAAAAGAAGTGAATGTAAAGATGATGCCGGATAAGGTAGATATATTAAGCGGAAGTGTGCGAACTACTAATGTCATGGGCACACCCTTAATCGAAATCCATACAGGTTTAATGAATCCGTGGCAACTAAACATCAAGCGTCTTACTGATATTTTATTATCAGTTTCAGGTCTGATTATTTTTTCTCCCCTAATGGTCTATACCGCTATCAGGACACACTTTTCTTCAAAAGGAAGTATTTTTTATTCCCAACAAAGAATTGGATATAAAGGCAAAATATTTTTTATTCATAAGTTCAGGTCAATGATCACGAATGCTGAAAAAAATGGGGCAATGCTCAGTAGCAGTGAGGATCCCAGAATTACTAAATGGGGACTGGTTATGCGCAGATGGAGGCTCGATGAGCTACCTCAACTATGGAACGTTATTAAAGGTGAAATGAGCCTTGTAGGGCCAAGGCCTGAAAGAAAATATTACATTGATTTAATTGTGCAAAATAATCCGGAATATAAAATATTGCAAAAAGTGAAACCCGGAATTACAAGTTGGGGAATGGTTAAGTTTGGTTATGCAGAAAATGTTGAAGAAATGATAGAACGCATGAAATATGATATCATCTATGTTGAGAATATCTCATTAGCGCTTGATTTTAAAATTATGATTCATACGATCAGGATTATATTATCAGGAAAAGGAAAATGATCACTAAAATATGTAGTCAAAGCCTTTTTTAAAAACTTTTATCAGCAAGAATGGTTCTTTAATCTTGCTTCTTAATGTTTGCTTCTTCCGCCGTTTAAAATCATTCCTTTCTGAATGCAGGATGAAACTGCTGCAAAGTATCTCTTAAATATTCCCGGTCAAGGTGAGTGTAAATCTCTGTGGTGGTGATGCTTTCATGCCCGAGCATTTCCTGAACGGCGCGGAGGTCTGCTCCACCTTCTACCAAATGGGTCGCAAAAGAATGACGAAAAGTATGTGGCGATATATTTTTAGTAATAGAAGCTTTTTTTGCCAATTCTTTAATTATCATAAAGATCATTACACGGGAGAGCTTTTTCCCTCTCCTGTTCAAGAACGCAATGTCTTCATTTCCGGGTAGTACAGCTACATGGCTGCGTATATAATCAAGGTAGAACTTAATACTTTTAATTGCGGAAGACCCGATGGGCACTAGCCTTTCCTTATCCCCCTTTCCGGTAATACGTACATAGCCCACTTCAAAATAAAGACATGATAATTTTAAATTCACCAACTCGGAAACTCGTAATCCGCAACTGTACAATGTTTCAATGATTGCTTTATTTCTGGTACCTTCAGTAGTGCTAAAGTCAATAGAATTAATGATCTTTTCTATTTCATTATAACTTAACACATCCGGCAAATGCTTTGCAAGTTTAGGAGCTTCTAATAATGCCGTCGGATCAGTTTTAGAAATTTCTTCCTGGAGACAAAATCTGTAAAAGCTTTTCAATCCCGATATAATTCTGGCCTGAGATGAAGGTGTCATCCCTAATTGATTAATCCATTCCAGGAAATTTTCAAGCTCATCAAGTTCAATCTCACGAGGGCTTTTATCCAAATTATTTTGACAGAGAAATTGGGTAAACTTTCCCAGATCATGCAGATAGGCCTCTACAGAATTTTCTGATAAAGATTTTTCTAATTGTAAATATGCCTTAAAACCTTTTTTATATCCTTCCCACATCAAAACGGTTTAAAAAATTTTTAAATATCTGCCGGTTAATATTTTTAAAGCTCAGCTTCAATAAAGGTATAACATCATTCATAAGAATAGTCATAGCCTTTAGTCTTTATGCCACATATCTCTCTATGGCCACACCCGATTTTAATTTCATTATCAGATGCGATTAACAAAATACCGTAGTGGAAACATTTCAAAATTTTCAATTTTCCGTTACATAAAAACCTTCGTAGTAATCGGTTGTAATTCCAATTAATTTCCACAACTTTGCAGCCATTCACAAATTTACAATACCTCACATAACACATGGGCCTTTTTAATTTTTTTACACAGGAAATTGCGATTGATCTTGGTACTGCCAACACTCTTATTATTCATAATGACGTGGTGGTGGTTAATGAACCTTCGATAGTCGCTTTGGACCGGAATAATCCAAAAAATATTTTGGCTGTGGGAAAAAAGGCATTAATGATGCATGAAAAAACCCATGAAAGCATCCGTACTGTCAGGCCTCTTAAAGATGGAGTGATCGCAGATTTTAATGCTGCCGAATTGATGATACGTGAGATGATCAAAAAAATATATCCAAAAAAACCCTTATTCCCCCCCAGTTGGAGAATGATGATTTGCATACCTAGCAGCATCACAGAAGTAGAGAAACGTGCGGTAAGAGATAGCGCAGAACAGGCTGGTGCTAAAGAAGTTTATCTTTTACATGAGCCGATGGCTGCAGCACTTGGTATCGGAATTGACGTAGAGGAGCCTGTGGGTAATATGATCATTGACATTGGTGGTGGTACCACAGGCATTACGGTCATTGCTTTGGCAGGTATTGTTTGTGACCAATCTATAAGAGTTGCCGGTGATGAATTTACCGCTGATATAATGGAGGCATTGCGCCGTTATCATAGCTTACTCATTGGCGAGCGTACAGCCGAACAAATAAAGATACAGGTTGGCGCGGCGATTAAAGACATTGATAACCCTCCTGATGATATGCCAGTCAATGGCCGTGATCTGGTGACAGGTATCCCTAAACAAATTATGGTAAGTTATCAGGAAATTGC
>JBDTJI010000139.1:0-3335 GCA_039935935.1 Ginsengibacter sp.
ACCTTCGGTGGCGGCTTCCGTAAAAAAGGCATGAAGCTTCCGTTCAAAGTTCCTTTCACAAAAGCGGATACCAAGAAGCTGGATAATGAAATTAGTTTCAATCTTAATTTTTCAATAAGAAACAATGTTACTTCCAATAGCCGACTCGATCAGAATAGCTCATTTGCTACCAATGGAAGCAGGGAAATCACGGTTAGTCCAACGATAGATTATTACATTAGCAATCGAATCAACGTCAAACTCTATTTTGATCAAAGGCGGGTAAATCCATATATCTCATCTTCGGCGCCCACTGTAGATACAAGAGCTGGCGTACAGGTAAGGATTTCATTATCACCATAAAAAATTTTACTGGGAATTATTGCGGATGTAACTCAGGAAATATAAAAGATCGTAAGCTCTAAACGTCTTATTCTAATAATTGTCATTTATCTTATTTCTCTATCCAGGCAAAGTGGTTATTGTAAATGGATTGTTTGTTTTCTTTATAAAGCTTAAGAATGATGAGTATTAGCATTATTTAATAATTCAACAATTTCATTTTTTTTCATACTATGGCCATTAGATGGTTTGTACCTGCACCTCCAATGATCTCTACAAAATGTTAAGAAAACCTTCGGGCCATACTTTAATTCTGCGGTTAGTAATCAGCAAAAAGACGTAAGCGATATATCAACAAAAATCTTAGTAATTAAAATAAGCACTATGAAATTAGAACAATCTATAAAATTCATAAAAGGTAGTTTTACTCCCGCGGAAGCAAAGGACTTATTATTTGACTTAATGGCGAATAAAATAAAATTTCATTCAATAAAAAATTTCAGTTCAAACGAACGATTTGGCAAACCTGAGAAAGGCTCGCAAAAAAAAATTGATGAATTAAAATCAGACAGGAATAAATTTATCAAACTGATCGAAACAGCAATCGAACAAAGCATCGATCTGATAATAGAGTCAGATATAAAAATTGCTCTTAAAAAATAAATGATGTTTTGAAAGAATTAAAAGGTTGAAGAAAGAAAAAATAGTAAAATCTAAAATTAGCTTTATGAAATAAAATGAAACTTGTACTTGTAACAAAGAAGGTCACACTAATGCCACGACCCATTCTTGCACTGTAGCCAGGAAGGTAAGCAACAGGATGTCACGGCCAGGGAAACCTGTTTCAGCAAGGAGATTTAATATTTTCTGCCTTCCTGTTTGCGGCTCATTATTTGCGTTGCTCTTTTATAAAATCGTCATGCGCCATAGTAAAATTGTTTTTCTTATTTCTCTTGTGTCACTGGTCGTTTCTTGCAATACGATAAAGAGCCCATTGCTCAGTAAGCGTTCTCCTCATGAAAAATATGCTGATGCAGTTTCTAAATCAGGCTTAAAGGAAAGCATTATGGTGAAGGCATGGTTAGATGCCGCACGTAAAGCTTTATCTTACCCACAGCAAGTTAAGCTTCCCTACAAAGAAACCGGGTTCTTTGCTTCAGATAAACCTTCTGCTGCGGGATTTCTTTTTAAAGCAGTGAGGGGCGAAAATATTGTAGCCACTCTTTTGTGCAATCCTGATACGGTGATGCTATTTTTAGAATTATGGCGTACTGATACTAAAAGCCCATCGTTAATCGCTATCATGGATACTGTAACAAAAAGCCTTACCTATACTGCTTTAAAAGATGATTCATTGATTCTGAGAATTCAACCTGAATTACTGGTGGATCTTGAATATACCATTACCATCGCTACCCGGTCCTCATTGGCTTTTCCTGTTGCCAGCAGCGGTGATCCGAAATTAATTAGTTTTTGGGGTAATGAACGGGATAAAGGCGCGCGAAGGCATGAAGGAGTAGATATTGCTGCTGCTTTTCGTACTCCCGCTATTGCCGCGGCTGATGGAATTATTTCGGGAGTAAATGAAAATAACCTGGGAGGAAAAGTGGTTTTTCTAAGGGATGCAAATACGGGTAATAATTTATATTATGCTCACCTGGATTCTCAAATTGCGGTGCAAGGACAAAGAGTGAAGGCCGGTGACACGATTGGCCTCGTTGGCAAAACGGGTAATGCTCGTAATACCGACCCTCATTTGCATTTTGGAATCTATAATTTTGGAGGCGCTGTTAATCCGCTGCCTTTTATTGACCCGGCGGTAAGAGAGCCGTCAAAAATTATTGCATCATTAGAACCGTTGCATCGTTTTTTACGGAGTACTAATACTTCAGCATTGTATGAAGAACCAGCCACAAAATCGGTGAGGATACAAACGGTTAACAAAAATGAACCAGTTTTTATATTAGCAGCAACCGGCAGTTGGTACAAAGTAAAATTGCTTAATAATGAAATAGGGTATATGAATAGCAGTTCATTAACAGGCCTGTATCTGCGGCATTTGTCTATAAAACAAACGCAGGGATTAATAGTGCAACCTTTTGAGAATTCACCGGTGAAAGATTCGATTGAAGCCGGAGAGAAGGTGAATGTGTTAGGTGTATATGGGGAGTTTTATTTAGTAAATCATAAAGGTAGGGAAGGATGGATTCGTAAACCGGTATAATTTGACGGTTGGGGAATGTCTTGACCAGTCTATGCATAGCGTGAAAATCAATAACATAAAATGTAGAGAAATGTAGTGAACCTGTTCCTTCATTTTTCAAAAAACATTGTAAATTATTATTCGCACCTTACGCCGATTATTCTAAAAAAACAGTTTGTGCGCGAAGGATTAGGTCTATTAAAAATGCTCGCTAAATTTTTATAAATAGATGATGATAAGAGGCCGAAAAGACTTATTATTACTGCATCAAAAAACTGCTTAATTAATTGCCTGAAATATCCCCCAATAAAATTGTAATTTTTGTTTATGGATGTTACGCTTACCGCCTATCCAAAAGAAGAGTATCTTTTATTTGAGTCAAAAGGGGCCATTGAAACCATGGAAGTATTGCTGACACATTCGGGAGCGGTTTGGGAGAAAATCCACAATCAAAATTTTAAAAAGTCTTGATCAATGATTCAGAAACATCTTTTCCGCTGGAACTGACTCTTTATTTTAACCTGGTTAAAAACTATGCAGATCATTTTCCACCTGAAATTTTTGATGTGAAAATTGCCACTGTTATTTCAGAAGTATATTATAAAGTGATATCATCTTGGGAAAAATTGTGTCAAAGTATAGCTCTGCCGTTACGTCTTTAAAACGTTGTTGTTATTTTTCCTAAAAACACACCATCCAACAAATATTATCCATCATCAGCCGGTCGGCGGACAAGTTCTGTCTGCTTCCACGGGTAAAATACGTTTATTAGTTTCAATGTTTTGTTTTTACAACAAGGGCATTCCTCCAC
>JBDTJI010000140.1:0-7628 GCA_039935935.1 Ginsengibacter sp.
ATAAGCCGGCTTCGCGCATAAAAACGTTTGCCGATTTTCTGCCAATTCCAGGCAAAGCGGTTAATTCATCAAGCGTGATGGGAATGCTGCTGTCTTTTTTTATTTGTTGTGCCAGGGAGATCAGCCAATTGATTTTTTTGGCATGGCCACGAACCTTTCCGACAAACGGAAACAACGTTTCAGGAGTAGCACGGGAAAGCGCTTTGATATTTGGAAAAGCTTTAAAAAGCTCCGGAGCAAGTTGATTGATATGTTTGTCAGAATCCTGTGCGGATAAAATTATCGTCACTATCAGTTGATAATTATTTTCATAATCCAATGGATGTTTTTTCCCTTTATATTTTTTTAGTAAAGGCTTGATGGCTTCGGGCCAGTTGATTCTAGGAGGCATAAATTTTTTTTTGAAAGATAAATTTACAAAAAAGCAGGCATCATTTATATCAAATGAATTCAGCTTTGAAACAAAACAATTGTGTTTTAATCAGTATTATTATTAGTATAAAATTGCCCTGTAAATCTCATTCTGTACGCATTCATTGCCGTTGCACCCAGCTTTTTTATTAAACGATAATTTATTACAAAACCAATAGGCGCACCTATTATCGGGATCAACTGTGCCATTTTTGCAATGTCGAGATAGTCTCTGTATTCCTGTTGAAAAGTCCTCCAGTCAAACTGGTGAATGTCATTAGGTAAATCCAGGCTTTTCTTTTCCCAATCTATCATTTTTAGATAAATATCTTTTCGATGCAAATCACTGGAAAAGGCCAGCTCGAATATGTGCAGGAGGTAAATTCTTTCTTTATAGTCATTGATATCGAAACCATACAGTGCGGCAATATCAAACAACAGCTTTATTTTTATGCCTATTAAAACCGGAAAATCAACCAGGCCGAGCAATATGCCGCCAGCGCCTGTTAAGCCTCCTTCTACCGCGGCAGTTTTTTTATATGTTTCTATTTTTTTCTTCACCATATTTTCACGTACCAGTAAGCTAACATTTATTAAAGGTTTCGCAACAGCATACTTTGCACCAAACAGAACTGCTCTTATCATTTGTTTAATAGTCGCAGTTATTGCCTTGTGTACTCTCTCAGGTATCCAGGAGTTAATTTTGATTTGAATTTTTTTCGAGAGTTTATTAAATAAAGAAGGCTTTCTCATCATCTTCTTTTGCCACACTTTCAATTCTGCTTCTGCTATTTGTTCATAAGAATGGTACATACAGTATAGATTTTTATGAAGAAACTCTTCAGAATTAATAATTATAAGTCAATTTAACTAACGAATATTATTTAGGCGCTTGCATAATTATAAAACACTTTGGCAACAAGATTCTAAGAGATTTTCTTTAAGCCGTCCATTCTCCAAGTCCCTGCCTTATGAGAATCATTTCATCAGTAGTACAATCAACAACTGTAGAAGGAACGATTCCGCCGGGGCCACCGTCAATTACGAAATCAACCATTTTACCAAAAGTTTCATAGATCACTTCCGGGTCAGTATATTCTTCCACCATTTCGCCGGGAAGTGAAGCACTGAGGATCGGATTGTTTAATTCTTCAAGTATTGACTGGCAGATGACGTTATTGGGTATGCGCAACCCAACCGTTTCTTTTTTACTTTTCAACATTTTTGGAACTTGCTTACTGGCAGGCAAAATAAAAGTATATGGACCAGGGAGGCATGTTTTGAGGACCCGGTAAACAGGAGTATCAATACTTTTGGTGTAATCACTTAAGTGGCTAAGATCCCGGCAAATGAAAGATAGCTGGGCCTTTTTCACATCTATGTTTTTTATTCGGCAGATTCTTTCAATTGCATCAGGATGATTAATATCGCAACCTAATCCATAAATTGTATCCGTAGGATAAATGATAATGCCTCCACTTCTTAAACAATCGGCAATTTGCCTGACAAGTCGGGGCTGAGGATTTACGGGATGTATTGATAAAAGCATAACAATAATAATTAAGTGATCAACAAAGATAGCCGTTATTCTTTTTGGGAGTTTTAAGCGACATAACCCCTTTGGGAAACAATTATCTTTTACATTTGCACCGATTAAAAATTAAAATTCTTATGGCAATAATTGCACTGGGCACGATGGCTTTTGATGCTATTGAAACTCCATTCGGTAAGATTGATAAAATTGTAGGAGGCTCGGCAACTTATGTGGCTTATGCTGCCAGTCATTTGACGCAACCGATAAAGCAAATTTCCATTGTAGGGAATGATTTTCCGGAAGAAGAAATGAACGACCTGAAAAATCGTGGAGTGCAATTATCTGGTGTAGAAATAGTGCCCGATCAAAAATCATTTTTCTGGAGTGGTAAATATCATTTGGATATGAATAGCAGGGACACTTTGGTTACAGATTTGAATGTTCTTGCTGATTTTAATCCGAAAGTTCCTGACGATTACCAGGGCGCTGAATTCTTAATGTTGGGCAATTTGATGCCAAGCTTGCAACTAAGTGTTATAGAGCAGTTGAAAATAAGGCCCAAACTAATAGTGCTTGATACCATGAATTTTTGGATGGAAACCGCTATGGAAGATTTAAAAAAAGTGCTACTGAAAGTAGATGTTCTTATGATCAATGATAGTGAGGCCCGGCAATTAAGCGATGAATATTCATTAGTGAAGGCAGCAAAGAAAATATTAAAAATGGGCCCTGAATTTTTGATTATTAAAAAAGGGGAACACGGAGCGTTATTGTTTCATTACGACAAAGTCTTCTTCGCGCCCGCGCTTCCTTTAGATGAAGTTTATGATCCTACAGGTGCAGGTGATTCATTTGCTGGCGGATTTATCGGTCACCTGGCGCATATAGGTGATGTAGGTTTTGAGAATATGAAAACAGCGATCATCGTCGGTTCTGCCATGGCCAGTTTTTGTGTAGAGAAATTTGGTCCACAAAGGCTAAAGGAAGTTACAAAAAAAGAAATAGATTCACGATTAGAGGAGTTTGTGCAATTAGTTAATTTTGATATTGCCCTTATATAAATGTCTTGAATCAATTTCAAAAACTTTTTCTAATTGCAAATAGATGATCGAAATAATAATTCTTATCTTTTTAACCAGGGAAATCGGAAGGATGGCTCTCCGTAAAGGATTAAAACCTCTTACGTGGAAAATTTATAATGTGCTTGGTTGGCTCACCTTTGAATTTATAGGATTACTCTTCGGTCTAATGATCTTCGGGAAAGATAATCTTATTTCTGTAAATCTAATAGGAATTGCTTTTGCAGTTTCCAGCTATTTTCTTGTAAAGGCACAGTTAAATAAGTTACCTGATCAGGCGGCTGATTAAAACATTTTTATTATAGAAAAATAATCAGAAAGCAATTACTGCCTTTCCTGTTTGCAAATTTTACTCCTATCTTTATTCACAACTCAGACAGAAATAACGGTCTAAAAATTTACCTTTTATCCTTTGTAAAAGTTGATATTGACCAGAAAGTAACGATTAATGATGCTACAAAGAATTTATTTTCTTTAATTTAGTGAATAATTATCCAAGTCCAACAAAGTGCAGTTTTTAAAAAATATTTTTTATACCAAAAAGGAACGGGTTTTCAGACGGCAACTCCGTAACGTGCTTGGATTTACTCCCAGGCACCTGGATTTATACAAAACAGCTATGAGCCACCGGTCGGTAAGAGAAGGTGCCGATGAAAATAACGAACGATTGGAATATCTTGGAGATACTGTAATCAGCACTATCGTCGCTCATTTTCTTTTTATGCGTTATCCCTATAAAGGAGAAGGTTTTTTGACGGAAATGAGAAGTAAAATGGTAAACAGAAATCAATTAAATGATATAGCCGTAAAAATCGGGTTGAAGAAAATAACGCTCTATAACCATTTTGATCATTCTTTAAAAATATCACAGATATTCGGAAATACTTTAGAGGCGTTGGCTGGAGCAGTTTACCTGGATAAAGGATATGAGCAAACACATAAGTGGGTAACTCAGAGAATCATTCAGCCGCACCTTTTTATGCAGGACTTAGAAAATCTTGATATCAATCAAAAAAATAAATTGTACGGCTGGGCTAATAAGAATGGTAAGACACTTGAATTTGAAACTATCAACGAAACACTGGAAAACGGGCGAAGGCTCTTCACTATCGGCGCCATGTTAGATGGAGTGTTAGTAGCAGAAGCAAAAGGATTTAATAAAAAAGACGCCAGCCAGATTGCAGCTCAGATTGCTATTGAAAAATTAGACCTAAATGCCATCTAGAAAACTAAATACTTACCATGAAGTTTGGAATTATTGGAAGCGGGAGTTGGGCTACAGCGCTGGCAAAAATATTGACCGATAATAAAAACAAAATCAATTGGTGGCTCAGAAGTGATTCCGGTATTAAGAGTTTTAAAAGCCGTTCACATAATCCTCAATATTTACGTTCTGTTTTTTTTAATACCCGTTATTTAAATTTTTCTACTTCAGCCAAAGAAATAATTCTTCAAAGTGATGTTATTCTCATCGCGGTTCCATCAGCTTTTGTAGTAAATGCACTTAGCGGCTTACCAAAAGATATTTTCACAGGTAAGAAAGTGATCTCTGCCGTGAAAGGAATTGTTCCTTTAAAAAATGTATTACTAAATGAGTATCTCAAAAATACGTTTGATTTAGAACTGGTTAATTATTTTACAGTTCTCGGCCCATGTCATGCCGAAGAAGTAGCGGCAGAAAAATTATCCTATCTTACCTTTTCGGGCATTGATAAACAGATGGTAAAAAAGCTTTCTGTGAGTTTTAAAACCTCTTATATCGCTACGCTATACAATACCGATATATTCGGAGTACAATATGCAGCTGTCTTAAAAAACATTTATGCAATAGGTGCCGGGATAGCACACGGGTTGGAATATGGAGATAACTTTTTAAGCGTTCTCATTGCCAATAGCGCAGATGAAATGGCAGGCTTTTTACGCAAAGCGGGGATACAAAATATTGAAGTAGGAAGCCTTGAACATACAGCACTTCACAAAAAGCAGTCACAGAGAACTAACTACGCAGCATCTGTTTATCTTGGTGACCTGCTCGTAACCTGCTATTCGTTATACAGTCGCAATCGTACATTTGGAAATATGATAGGCAAAGGATATTCAGTAAAAACTGCACAGCTTGAAATGAACATGGTAGCGGAAGGATACAATGCAAGTAAATGTATGTATCTTATCAATAAAAAAATAAATGCAGAAATGCCATTAGCAGAAATAATTTACAAAATTCTATGGCGCAAAGTACCGGCTGATAAGGGGTTCGAAGAAATCGAAGAAATATTAATTTAATATGAAACGGCCTGATTCAAAGTTTTTAATAAATTATAATCCATTCCAAATAAAATAATTTGAAAACTGTTTTGTTCTTTCTTTTGATCACTCTGGCATATTTCTCTTGTAAAAAGGAGCAATTTATTACAAGCCCGTATGCTAACCTGGGCATCAGTTTGGATACACTTTCATTTGACACGGTTTTTGCAGAGGTAGGGTCTGTCACGCGGTCTTTTAAAATATTCAATAACAACGATCAAAAGATTCGCCTCTCCCAGGTAAAGCTCTCTGGGGGCTCTGCATCTCCTTTTAAAATAAATATAAACGGCACTTCATCGACAGAAGTCGATAATTTAGAGATCAATGCGAATGACAGCATTTATATTTTTGTACAGGTAAATGTTAATCCGACATCAGCAAGTACTCCATTTATTCTTAGCGATAGTATTCAGATTGGTTATAATGGGAATAAAAGATGGGTGCAATTAGTGGCTTATGGACAAAATGCTGTCTTTTTAAGAAATACACGACTCACAGGAAATGTAAACTGGAACAACAAATTACCTTATGTAATTTTAGGCGGAATACAGGTGGATACCACTGCTACGCTCAATATTTCTTCAGGAACTAAAATTTTTTTACATGCTGATGCGTCCTTTTTAGTAGATGGCACTTTAATTACCAATGGTACAAAACAGGAGCCGGTTATTTTCTCCGGTGACAGGCTTGATGCGGATTACAAAGATTTACCCGCAAGCTGGCCCGGGATTTTTTTCAGAAATACCAGCGAAAACAATTCTTTGAAACATACCATTATAAAAAACGCTTACCAGGGAATTATTGCACAAGACGTTTCTACCACTATTAATCCAAAAGTCAATTTATCACAATGTATTATTAATAATATTTATGACGCAGGAATTCTGGGCGTTAATACAACCATTTATTCAGACAACTCTTTGATCTATAACTGTGGAAGTAATATTCAAATTGAGTTTGGCGGCGATTATCGCTTCATTAACTGCACGGTTGCGTCGTATGGAAATGCTTATTTTATTCATAAAAGCGCTGTTTTACAGGTATCCAATTCCATTTCTCAAAACGGCAGTAGTTATTCAGCGCCTCTTACGGCTCTTTTCCAAAATTGTATTCTTTGGGGTGATGGTGGTACGGTTGACGATGAGATCCAGTTAACCAGGCAAGGCACTGATCTTTTCTCAATTACTTTTGATCACGTGTTATATAAAGCGAAGAGCAACATCAATAATGCTACGTTTATGTCTTCCATAAAAAATGAACTTCCCATGTTTGACAGCGTTAATACTTCCAAAAATATTTATGATTTTCATTTTAATAATAAGCCTAATTCACCTGCGGTGAATGCAGGAGTTGCTACACCGTTTCTTTATGATCTGGATGATAAGCTAAGAGATGGAATGCCGGATATTGGGTGTTATGAGAGATGAATTAGTGAATTATGAATTTATAATATTTATCCGCCTGCAGATGGATAAATTTCAAAGTTCTTCTTTGAAACTGCATGGTAATAAATTGTTCCATCCTCTTCCCAATGATTTTGACAAATTCTATTCTTAAAATTCTTAAAAAAGTATTTCCGAAACAGGTAAAAGCCGGTTTGTAAACCACGTGTTTTTTGCCATCTTTTGCAGAGAAAATGACGAGGTAAAATTAAGTCTTTGTTTTATAAAAATTATTAAAACTCCACCCTTTTCAATTGGTGCGAAAGCAAATTGCGGTCGCTTAAATTTGTTTTTGAGAAAATATAAAGAGATGTCTTTGTTTTTGTGCCTGATTTAACAAAAACTTTTAATAATTGAAATTAACTTGCCGCCCTATTAAAAATGATTTAATGTCGAAGATCTTCAAGATCCTACTCCTAATGGCTATCGCTGTTACTACCAGAACTATCGCTTCAGCACAGGTTATTCAGGATTCCACAAAAAAAAACCTGGATTCCATACCAGCTGCTTCTATAAATAATGATACAATCCCCACTTCAGTAAATGTAGAACTTGAAAATATTTTCAATTCTAAAACTCCAAAACAATATATTCTTTCACATATAACAGTTACCGGAACTACATTTGACCCGAATTTGGTCATATCGATTTCAGGCCTTACGGTTGGTAGTAAGATCACACTACCCGGAAGTGATGATTTTGCTAAAATAATTACCAACTTATGGAAACAAAATCTTGTTTCTGATGTGGAAGTGTATTTAACGCAACTGGTTGGCAATAATCTTTCAATAGAAATACATATCACAGACAGGCCAATCCTTTCATCCTTCAAGTTCAGAGGTATCAGCAAGACTGAAG
>JBDTJI010000141.1:0-24042 GCA_039935935.1 Ginsengibacter sp.
CTCCAGTTCTTCATTTAGATTCTCTATTGCCAAAAGATGTTTTTTGCGTTCGTTGATTACTCCAAAAAAAGCGAGTACTCTCTCTTTACCTGCTATGATGGCTTTTTTTAAGTTTACCTCAATAAAGCTTATCGAACCATCCTTTTTCTTAAGTATCCATTCAAAAGTCTGTGGTTGCCCTTCTGATGCCTTTTTGAAATAATTGATGGCATCTGCAAGATGATAATCCTGGTGATCTGCAAATATGTCTCTACCGCCGTTTTTGAGTAATTCCTGTTGGGTATATCCCGTTATTTCATAAGCTCTCTTATTGGCTTCAATTGTATTTCCCGAATAGGCATCAAGTATATAAATGGCATTACTGGTCTTATCGAATATCTCGCGGTAGCTGGCTTCTGCCTGCCTGGTAGCTTGTTCGGAAGTTTTTTTATCAGTAATGTCTTTGAAATTGGCAACAAGCCCCGCTATTGCCGGCTCATGTAACATATTAGTAACCGTTCCTTCGCACCACAACCAGTTACCTTTTTTGTGCTTCAATCGTGATTGACAAAAAAATGATCTTCCTGGTTTTTGGAGAAGCAAAGTTCTCTTTTCAATAAATTCTGAAAAATCATCAGGATGAAATATTTCTAAACTGTTGATATCTAAAATTTCTTTCGTATCGTAACCGAGAATTTTTGTGGTGGAAGGGCTAGCATAAAATATTTTTCCATCTACGGTGGATAAAGTTTTCATATCGGTACTGTGTTCAATCAGCGCCCTGAAAAGCTTTTCACTTTTGTCTATTTCTTGATTGATCTTTTTAAGATTATTGCTCTGGTACTGAATTTGCCGCACCATATCATTAAAAGAATCGCTGAGAAAGCCTAATTCGTCATTACCTGATTTTATAGCCCGTACTGAAAAATCCTTATCTACAGATATTCTTCTTGCAGTTGCTGCCAAATCAAGTATTGGTTTTGAAATATTTCTCTGAAATAATCTTGACAGGAAATAGGCGACTAATAACGATATTGCTATTGCCGCCAGAGTAGTAAACCCAAATAACAGAAATCTTTCATACATCTTTCCTTTCCCGGATTTCAGATATATTGTCCCGATGCGTCTTCCTGCAACTGTGACCGGCTGAAACGCGTCAACGCTATTAGTATTGAATATTAAACCATCCCTGCCTGGTACAGCAGAGAATTGAACAGCATTTGCATCCCGCTGATATTGAGCAAAAACGTTTCCACTAACGTCATACAAGGCTGCAGCAATTATTTGTGGCTCAGCTTTCAATGCCTTTAAGATTTCACTGGCTGCTTTCTTGTCGCCAAAATCGAGAGTGGCATTACTATTAGTAGCTATTACCTGACCAAGAGTAGAAAGTCTGTGCACCATGTTCTGGCGAAAAGAATACACTTCATAAATGAGAAATGAGAACGATGTCACTATAAGAATGATCCCGCTAATGAGAAGAAAAACTCTCATCAATTTTCTTTGGATAGGGATGTCTTTAAGTAACATTCGTTGAGTTATATTTTTAATAAACTATATCAGCAATTCGCAATAATTTAGAGATCTCATTACCAAATCATTTTTTTGTTGATTGAGTTTTTATTGATAATGCCATTCTGCCGCCTCTTCTAAATAATTCGATCATAGCAACCTGGTTTTTACTATTATAGAATTAAGCGCATAGGTCATAATGAACTCATGGCAAAGAATTAGAAAACATAATTAAGAAGTTTTATCATAGGCAATGTCGTAGAATCACTATCTTCCTATGTAACCCCTTTATCAGTAAAACGTTGGTCATTTCAGAATATAGATCTGATAGACTAATTCCAACAATGAGTCAATTAAGAACTCTCTTTTTTTATTACTCTTATTGCTTAAACGCTTAATTCTATAAAATTATTGTTATTACCTATTGTAGAACACTTCTGCCATTTAGTTTAGCTATAGTTTCCTTTTTCGGAAAATTGATAAAAAAATGGCATAATAGATTTTCTTAGGTTCCCTATCAGCAACCGGAAGTGAGAATATAGAAGGAAAACCTTTTGAAAGTGCCATAATAAATTTATGTCGATAATGCACATCATTTTTCCGCCATATCAATTCTCCGGTAATACTACCATGTATTTCTCTGTCAAATAAAATGGGATTTTGATGATAGCTCGTATCGGATTGAAATGCACGCAATTGCATTGTTCCTAAATAAAACAGGAATACATCTGTAAAATTCAACGTAATATTTGATCTTGTTTTTTGCTCCTATAGAATTTAAGTGAAAAATGTTATCCTGGGGAATGATGTATAATTATCTTTGGGTATATGGGTTAAATGTAAAACTAAATAACAATTGGCAAATATTGAGAACCTGGGTAAATGAGAATTACTCCTTAATACAAAAAAGCAGCCTCGTCAGAGACAGCTTTTTTGCTTTTTTCAGGGGGCTATAAAATAGCCTGTGGTATCAGAGATATCAATCGGCAATACACGGAGTATTGTTCATCATTTTTCTCAGATTTAAAAGGCCATAACGCATACGGCCTAAGGAGGTATTTATACTACATTTGGTTACAGAAGCAATTTCTTTAAATGAAAGATCTGCATAATGTCTCATCACAATTACTTCGCGTTGTTCTTTAGGAAGAAGATCAATCAGTTTTCTAAGATCTGAATGATCCTGAGCTTTAATGATGTTATCATCTGCTCCGGGTTCGGATATATTGATCGATTCAAAAATATCCCAGTTGTCTTTAGTCTGAACAGGAGGCTTGCGCTTTATTTTTCTAAAATGATCAATACAAAGATTGTGAGCTATACGCATAGCCCATGGCAAAAATTTGCCTTCGTCTTTGTATTTACCACTTTGTAAAGTGTCAATAATTTTGAAAAATGTATCCTGGAAAAAGTCTTCTGCGAGATACTTATCTTTTACAAGTAAATAAATAGAAGTGTACAATTTGTCTTTGTAACGTTCAACAAGCGATGAAATTGCATCATCATCTCCCTCGAGATATAAAGAAATTAGTTCCTGGTCGGATAAATTCGTGAGTGTTTTCATAATGGGTTTTTTTTGTTTTTTGGGAATTGTGTAATCTTTAGCAAAAGTAGACTGGCTCTGTTTTCCCGATTGTAGTATGTAAAGGAAATGATTGTAGAATATTAATTATTCTTATCGTATAACTACGATCGTTGAATACAGCTTATTACTACATTTTTCTTGAATGATACGCAAGGGTAATTACTTATAAAGTGTCAGTATGAGCCTGTTCAATGTCAGCCAGAACTTGTCGAAGGCTTATTGTGAAAAGATGGTGTGGCATTTTTTTAAAATGCCGGGCTATTGTAAAAAACTTTATTTTATATTTGATAAATTAAAAAGCTTCAACCCAAAGGAAAGCTTCAGATCACGACAAATTTTAATTAATCAAATAATATACTTATCATGCCCAATCTCTTGATTGTTGATGATCACTCCATAGTAAGGTCAGGTTTAATTCTTCTCATTAAAGATTTTTTGTCTCATGTTCAATTTGATGAGGCTTATGATGGCGACTCTGCTTTTGAAAAAGTAAAGAAAAATAATTATGATCTAATCATTATGGATGTAAATATGCCCAATACAGATTCTTTTGGCTTATTAAATTCTATCCTGTCTTTTAAGCCTTCTACAAGGATCATTATTTTTAGTATGAATGCGGAAGATCTTTATGCAAAGAGATATCTGAAGATGGGGGCTATGGGTTACGTGCGCAAAGACGCGCCAGGATCTGAAATTCAGAAAGCGATCTCTTCGGTGCTAAATGATAAAAGATACATGAGTGCAGAACTCAGCGAAATATTGTTGTCTGAGCTGCAGGATAAGAATCGGTCGGAAAATCCATTTGATAAATTATCACCACGTGAATTTGAATTGGTACAGCACATGAGCAGAGGGGAATCAGTAGCTCAAATATCTCAAACATTAAATCTTCATAAATCAACCGTAGGTACGCACAAAGCACGGATCTTTGAAAAGCTGCACTGTACTAATGTCATTGAGTTGAATAAGCTTGCCAAAATCCATCATGTACTACTTACCACATAGACGTTTTCTCAATTATTTTTGTAGTTAATATTCTACATCTAATTCATTAACTTACTACAATCAGTAATGATTGACTTCTTTACTTTTGAATCAGATTATCCAATATTTATGATTTAGTTCTTAAGCCAACGAAGTCCGTTGATCACCCCTGAAAACGCAGTAACACCCAAAGAAAGTGACATATAATTATTGTCACTTTTTTTATCTCCCTTCATATCGCATCATAGCTTCGAAGTTGCTATCTCTCTCTCGCATTGTTTTCTCTTCCTGTCTCACCGATTAAACTTCTATTTCATTCATGCACCCCATATTCTATTAACTGACAATGATTCCAATCACTGTGATGTGCTAAAAATATTTGAACGATATAATCAAAAAACGATACCTTGAGACTTGAGAAGATTGTCTTGTGATTAGATTTCAAATGACACAAAGGATGGTGATATTGTAAATTAAAGATCGTTGGCAATGTCTCGTATGCTGCTGCCGGGGAATATTTGTTTGAAAAACAGGCATGAAACCTTAAAAAATTAAATCTTATTTATTAATTTAGAATTCTGAAAAAATCTTTCATGGCAAATTATTATGTCAAAATAGAGAAGTGTTCCTGCTGAGTTAATTTAAAAAAAGCTGCAATAAAAAAGCTTAAAAATATGAAATTTAAATTTTGGATCGTAATCACTTTATTGCTGGTTGCTGTTGTTATATGGGTTATTTTCATGCGCACAGACGAAAACAGTGACCAGGCAATTCCTGACCAGGTAAGTTTTAATTTCAACATCCGTCCTGTACTATCAGATAAATGTTTTAAGTGCCACGGCCCTGATGCCAACAAAAGAGAAGCAGGGTTGAGGCTCGACATTCGCGACTCTGCTTTGGCTCCATTAAGGGAAGCTAAAGGTGCATTCGCGATAATTCCTTTCAAGCCGGATGAGTCTGAAGTTTTTAAACGGATTTCTTCTACCGACAGTTCCTACCAAATGCCACTTCCGTCTGCACATCTCGGGCCTTTGTCAAAATATGAAATTGCTCTTTTTAAAAAGTGGATCAGCCAGGGCGCTAAATATGAGACGTTGTGGTCATTGGTGAAACCTGTAAAAGCTCCTCTTCCTAAAATAAAAAATAAAAAGCTTGCCAGGAATGAAATTGATTATTTTATTCTTGCAAAACAAGAAGATAAAGGTTTGAAGCCTAATGGAGAAGCGGATAAGGAACGTTTACTAAAAAGGTTGTCTCTCGATCTTACTGGTTTGCCTCCTTCAGAAAAAATGATGGAGCGGTTTATGGCAAATACCGGTGTAAATGCTTATGAGGAAATGGCAGATGACATTTTAAAAGACCCCGCGTATGGCGAAAAGATGGCGATTCATTGGCTGGATATCGCCAGGTATTCGGACAGTTATGGTTACCAGGATGACAATATACGAACCCAATGGCCCTGGCGCGATTGGGTGATTCATGCCTTTAATGAAAATCTTCCTTATGATAAATTTATCACCTGGCAAATTGCCGGTGACATGTTACCCAATGCTTCTAAAGAGGAAATACTTGCAACGGCTTTTTTTCGCAATCATAAATACACTGAAGAAGGTGGGGTAATTCCCGAGGAATACCGCATTGAGTATATACTGGATAAGACAAAAACATTTAGTAAAGGAATCTTAGGGCTAACAGCCGAATGTGCGCAATGCCACGATCACAAGTACGATCCTATTTCACAAAAAGATTATTTTCAGCTATTTGCATTTTTTAACAGCACCAAAGAAGTTGGTTACGAGGGTGATGTAGGCGTTTCAAAACCAGCAAAAAATCCAATACTCAACATTGATGATGCGGATGTAAAGAACATCTTATCATTCATCAATAAAAAAGATACAGGCAGCATGATGGTGTCGGTAATGGGCGAAATGGATACCATTCGAAAAACGTATATCCTTAACCGTGGTGTTTATAACGAGCCAACCACACAAGTTTTCCCTTCCGCCCTAAAAGCAGTAATGCCGTTCGACACTATCAACAGCCCCCGAAACAGGCTTGGCTTAGCCGCATGGACTGTAAATAAAAACAATCCTTTAACGGCGCGTGTACTTGTAAACCATATCTGGCAGGAAATTTTTGGGAGAGGCCTTGTAAAGTCTGCCGGAGACTTTGGTATGCAGGGAACACTGCCTTCGCATCCTGAATTGCTTGACTGGCTTGCTGTTGATTTTATGGAGCATGGCTGGGATATCAAGCGACTGATGAAACAAATTGTAATGTCCGGCACTTACAGGGAATCATCCCGAATCAATGAAAACAATTATAAAAAAGATCCTGAAAATATTTACCTCGCCCGGGCGCCACGCCTTAGAGTAAAAGCTGAGATAGTAAGAGATATTGTTTTATCCAGTAGCGGATTATTGGTGAGAACTATCGGCGGCCCCAGTGTAAAGCCTTATCAACCCAAAGGCTTGTGGGAAATGGCCAGTTCAGGAAGGGGAGAGTTAGCAACTTACAAACAGGATAGGGGAGATGCATTATATCGTCGGGGCATGTACACATTTATTAAGTTAACTGTACCGCCGGCAAGTATGATACTTTTTGATGCAAGCAACAGAGATCAATGTGAAGTAACGAGGTCGCAAACCAATACACCATTGCAGGCATTGATGATGATGGATGATCCTACTGTCCTGGAAGCTTCGCGGGTACTGGCACAGAAGCTGATGGAGAACAATCTTTCAACAGATGAAAGAATAAAGAAAGCCTTCCGGAGAATCATTTGCAGAACTACCGGTGATAATGAATTCCTGATCCTGAAATCTTATTATGATGGACAATTAAATGATTTTCGCCAGAAACGGTTAGATGCTGCTTTAACTTTAAAAGTAGGAGAGTATCCGCAGGATAAGAAACCGGAGGCGAATGCCACCGCTGCCTTGATGAAAGTTATTAGTATGATCTATAACATGGAAGAAACCCTTTCTAAAACCTGAATATGCAAAAAGAAATTCTGGAACACAGCCTCAGATTAAACAGGAGGCGCTTCCTTTCAAGACTAAGCTTAGGTATCGGCAGTGTAGCTTTAGGATCTTTGTTAATACCAGATCTGTTTAGCAACAAGAGCGATGAAGAAATGATACTGACGGGTCTCCCCCAGTTTGCGCCCAAGGCTAAAAGGATCATCTATCTATTTCAAAATGGAGCGCCATCGCAATTAGATCTTTTTGATTACAAACCTAAGTTGCAGGAGATGTTTGGGCAGGATCTTCCTGAATCAATAAGAATGGGGCAAAGGCTTACGGGAATGACTGCCAACCAGAAAAAATTTCCACTGGCCGGATCCATATTTAACTTTAATCAATATGGACAGGCAAAAGCATGGATCAGCGAATTGTTGCCTCATACTTCAAAAGTAGTTGATGATATTTGTATCATAAAAAGCATGTTTACTGAAGCCATCAATCATGATCCTGCACTTACCTTTTTCCAAACCGGTGCGCAGATCGGCAACAGGCCCAGTATGGGTTCGTGGCTGAGCTATGGCCTCGGCAGTGAAAACAAAAACCTGCCTGCTTTCTGTGTCCTTTTATCAAAAGGAAAAGGAAATGGACAGGGCGTCTATTCAAAGCTTTGGAACAATGGATTCCTTGACCCGATACACCAGGGAGTTCAGTTCAGCAGTGGAGATAACCCGGTATTGTATCTCAACAATCCTGAAAGTATGGATAAGAGTGACCGGAGGAAAATGTTGGACCAATTGGCAGAATTGAATCAGGAAACTTTTAAGGAGTCTGGCGACCCGGATGTAAATGCGAAGATTCAGCAATACGAACTCGCCTATCGCATGCAAACTGCCGTGCCTGAAGTTACTGATCTCAGCAAAGAACCTGAAGATATTGTAAAATTATACGGGCCGGACTGCCTCACTCCCGGAACTTATGCTGCCAATTGTTTACTTGCGCGAAAATTATCGGAGAATGGTGTCCGGTTTGTGCAATTGTACCACCAGGGTTGGGATGGTCACGGCAATCTTCCTAATGAAATACGTGGACAATGTATGGATACTGACCAGGCTTCTGCGGCGCTTATCACCGATCTGAAACAAAGAGGATTATTAGATGAAACGCTGATAATTTGGGGTGGTGAATTTGGCAGAACCAATTATTGCCAGGGAGTACTTAAAAAAGATAATTATGGCAGGGATCATCATCCAAGATGCTTTACCATTTGGATGGCCGGTGGTGGCGTAAAGCCTGGTGTGTATGGAGAAACCGATGAATTCGGTTACAACATTACTGAAAACCCCGTACACATTAATGACTTTCATGCAACAGTCTTGCACTTAATGGGAATTGATCACGAAAAACTTACGTTTAAGCATCTTGGCCGCCGTTACAGGCTTACCGATGTGGGCGGCCACGTGGTGAAAGGAATTATCACATAAGATGATTGATTATAAGATAATATTATAGCTTATTAATGTTTGGTGTGCTGAGGATATTAATTCATTGGTGTCATTTGAAAGAAAATTAAAAACAAATTTTAGTTTATCTTCAACCTTAGTAGTAAAAAAATCCTAATATTTCAACCTTATTATCTTATTCTAAACAGGCTAAAATGAAAATAGAATATAACAATTTATATACTCATTTTATTTTCACAACCATACATCGGGCACTCTTAATTTCTGAAAAATACCGGGAACGAATTGAGAAGTATATAACGGGAATAGTGAACAATAATGATTCTCATCTGTATGCCATTTATGCAAATCCAGACCATGCTCATTTTCTTGTATCCCGCACTCCAAAATTATCCGAAGACCATCTGGCTTCAATAGTTGCAGAAAGTTCTGAGAACTTTATAAATCAAAATAAATTATGTACTACTCATTTTGCGTGTCAACAATCTGCTTCTGCATTTTCAGTATCAAAGTCGCATGTTGATAGAGTTTGCAAATACATTCTTAATCAACCAGAACATCATCGTACAGTAAGTTTTAAAGAAGAATATGAAACATTTATAAAATTTTATCAAAAAACCTTGCAGCCTTTTTAGAAATTTGGATTAAAATAAGGCAATAAGGTGAATGTATTATGAACTGACTTTCTACTAAGGTTATAAAACTTTCAGCAAATCAAATTAACATGTTGATTAAAAATCACGACAATCATTTAAAATTTTACTTCATTATTTAAAATTTAAAAAAATATGCAGCGCAGAACATTCATTAAAAGTGCTTCAATAGGAGGAGCCGGATTGTTATACAAACCATCTTTACTTTCCGGTGACGACCCCTTGCTCGGCCAGGGTAAAAAGCGCTACCGTCTCAATACACATTGGAGCAAGGCTGATGTGGCGAGAAACCCTGTAAACGATTGCCACGAAAT
Organism: Ginsengibacter sp.; assembly: GCA_039935935.1. Classification (GTDB taxonomy): domain Bacteria; phylum Bacteroidota; class Bacteroidia; order Chitinophagales; family Chitinophagaceae; genus Ginsengibacter. The sequence continues at coordinate 9,454 of JBDTJI010000141.1, forward strand.
GATACAAGACGGCAAGGGCAGAATTCTATTATTGACCAATGAAGTAAAAAATAATGTGCTGATCTATGATAAAAGTGGGAAATTATTATCTACATGGGGTAGTGAATATCCCGGCGCTCATGGCCTGACGTTATTCAATGAAAACGGTTCAGAGGTGTTATTCATCTGTGATAACAAAAGACACCAGGTGATTAAAACCACCATTGATGGCAGGGTGCTAATGGTATTAGATTATCCTAAAGAAACAGGCGAATATACCAAGGCTGAAGAATATATTCCTACTGAAACAGCGATTCTGCCTAATGGTGATATCTATGTGGCAGACGGGTACGGCAAAGACTTTATCATTCATTATGATTCTAAGGGTCGTTACATCAACCATTTCGGAGGCAGAGGCAATGAACCAAAACACTTGTTAAATGCACACGGCATTTGCATTGATCAGCGCGATCCACAACGCCCTAATCTCATTGTAACATCACGGCAACAAAATGCTTTTAAAAGATATTCATTCGATGGCAATTATATAGACACGATTCCTTTGCCTGGAGCATGGGTTTGTCGCCCGGTAATTAACGGTGATTATTTATATTCTGCAGTATTACAGACTAACAGTTTACAGGGAAAACAATCTGGCTTTGTAACCATACTTGATAAAGACTTTAAAGTGGTATCCAATCTTGGAGGTTCCGTACCTCAGTACACTGATGGAAAGCTTCAGGAAATGGGCCAGACAGATAAATATTTTCAATACCCTCATGATGTATGTATAGATGATGAACAGAATCTCTACATCGCTCAATGGAATTCAGGCAAAGTATATCCTTATAAATTGTCGCCGGTTATTTAATGAAAAAATTAGTTTTATTCTTATGCGCCTTCTACCTTCTTCTGACTGCAAAAAAAATACGATGTGTTGCCTGTTCTGTCTAAAAAGTAATTTTGGTTGGACAGAAGTGCGATTAATGCAGTTTGAATTTGCGTGGATAATTAAGGATGAAATAAAACTATGTTAGGATATGCAGAAATGGAAAACAACTTTTTACAACGCCAGTTTTGCACTGAACTGCTTTTTGATATTCCTGTTAGTTTTTGAAGGAAGACTTTCGGTACCTCCATTGTTGCAAAGCTTTGGACGCATGCATCCCCTCTTGTTGCATTTCCCCATAGTGCTTGTTTTGATGTGCATAGGCTGGGAATTTATTTCGGGGATGAAAAAGCCGGTGCCGAAGGAACAAAGCGAAGTCGGTGACTGGCTGCTTTTGTTGGCCTCATTGAGTGCTGTAGTCAGCGCTTTAATGGGTATGTTTTTATCAAAAGAAGATGGCTATACGCAAGATATAGTAGCCTGGCATAAATGGGGCGGTATAATCATTTCATTGTTGGCTCTGGCATGGTACACGTACAGAAATTTTATCAGAAATCATAAACTCGTATTTACTGTTACAGCGTCTGTTGGTTTGGTGATTGTTATTATCACCGGCCATCTCGGTGCGAATATAACTCATGGTGAAAATTTTGTTTTAGCTCCTATCACCAGGGAAGTTACCACTCCCAATGTGTTGTTGGAAGATGCGTTTGTATATGCTAATATGGTTCAGCCGATTCTGAAATCGAAGTGTATGAGTTGCCATAATGAATCCAAAGCAAAAGGGGAACTGGTTATGGATCCTGCGGCTGCTTTGCTGAAAGGTGGTAAAAATGGAGTATTGTGGGACTCCACACAACCAGACTTAGGATTGATGCTCAACAGGATACATTTGCCTCTTGACAATAAAAAACACATGCCTCCTTCCGGGAAAAATCAATTAACTCCCGATGAAATAAGTGTCATTTATCACTGGATAAAAAGCGGATCAAGTTTTACAGCTAAGGTCGCCGATCTACCCGAGACCGATACGCTTCGCATCATAGCAGCATCTATATTCAATACCATAGAAACAGATAACTATGCTTTTAGTCCGGCAGATGAAAATAAGGTAAAAGCGTTAAGTAACAATTACAGACTAGTAGTGCCATTAGCTCACGAATCACCTGCGTTACGCGTAGAGTTTTTTGGTACCGCACAGTTCAAACCGGAACAAATAAAAGAATTACTGGCCATCAAAGAACAAATTGTTTCACTCAATTTAAATAAAATGCCGGTTACTGATGCAGAGCTTGCTACCATTGCCCAATTCAGTAACCTTCGCATCCTTAATTTATCATTTACTGATATTAAAGGTGATGGCTTATCAGCGCTGACGCCATTAAAAGAATTGATGCAACTATCGTTATCCGGCACTGGAGTAAATGCAGAAAAATTAAAAGCGCTTGCGTCTTTGCCTAAACTAACCAAACTATTTATCTGGAACACGCCCGCACAGGAACAAAACTTACTGGCCATCAGGAAACAATTAAAAAAGACATCATTTGAAACAGGATTTGTCGGCGACAGTATCATCATAAAATTAAATCCACCTCAGATAGAAAATGAAGACCAGGTAATTCAACAGCCCGAATCTCTTAAATTGAAACATTTTATAAAAGGGGTAACCATTCGTTTTACCACTGATGGCAACGATCCGGATAGTTTGCATTCTCCTATTTACAAAGATGATTTTATAATCAATAAAGGAATGACTATAAAGGCAAAGGCTTACAAACCGAACTGGATCAGCAGTGAAATTTCGGAAAAAACTTTTTATAAAACAGGATTTAAGATTGACTCCATTCGATTGATACAACCTTCGCCAGATGCGCCTTATAGCACCATAAGCGCGTCTATCCTTGGAGATGCACAAAAAGGTGATTTAAAACCCAAAAGTGGTAAGTGGATTGGGTTCAGGGGAATACCCATGCAGGCAATGCTTTATTTTGATACAGTTCATTCTATTTCTCATGTAACAGTAAGCAGCCTTATAGACATCAACGGATATATCATGCCACCCCAGTTCATTGAAGTTTGGGCGGGTAATAGCCCTAACCATCTTCGTTTGCTGGATAAAATTACGCCTGAGCAACCCACTAAGGAAGCAACTGTCTATATGAAAGGCTTCGAGCTTAACTTTAAACCGGTAAAGGAGAAATATATGAAATTGGTTGTGACTCCAGTGAGAACCTTACCAACATGGCATAGAGGCAAGGGCGACAAGGGTTGGATATTTGTAGACGAGATTTTTTTAGATTAATACACAGGTTGCGAAATAATAAATCATTCTTATAATGAAAATTCTTTTAACGGTAATACTTTCCTGGGTTTTTATTGCAGTTTATGCAGGTGACATTTCTATTTATGTGTCACCGAAGGGTAGGGGTAGTGGCTCCTTGCAATCACCCACTACTTTACAGAAAGCTTTAGATATGCTTCCCGGTTTAAAGAAAACCAATCCAACAGGAACCATAACTATTTTCTTGAATGATGGCGAATACCAACTCAGCCAGCCCATCGAAATTACTTCTCAAAATGGTGGCACCAAAGATTTGAGAATCCTTTTCAAAGCTTTGCCCAATACACATCCTGTTTTAAGTGGAGGACAAAAAATTACACTAACCGGCAATAAAATTCTATCAACAAAAATTCGGAGTGCCGGTAGCCAACCTTATGACTTGTATGTAAATGGAAAAAGAGTAGTCAGGGCGAGGACTCCAAATATTGATCATTATTTTTCATTAAATAAAATTATAAATGTAGCAGATAGCCAGGTGCCATTAAGATTTACTCAACAATTCGAACTCCCTTCGGCACTGTTTGGTCAACTCACAGCATTAAGTAAAGACGATTTACATAAAGTGTGGTTTAATATGTATCATAAGTGGGATAATACGATGAGAACCATAGATTCTCTGAATCTAAATAATAATTCATTTTATTCCACTGGAACTGTTCACGGAGATTGGGCTTTGTTAGCGAAACCAGGTTTATTCTTCATAGAAAACTATCCTGCCGCACTGGACACGGCTAACGAATGGATGTTACAGAAAGATGTTCTTAAATATATTCCGGGTAACAATGTAAAGAAGCAGGAAGTAATTATCCCTGTACTAGAAAAATTATTAATTATACAGGGTGACTCAACCCAGCCTGTTGAAAATATTTCGTTTGACGGTATTGGCTTTAAATATTGCAACTATAATTTTAGTGGTTACGAAGCTTACCAGGCGGCACAGAAGATAGACGCTGCTATAATGATAGATAACGCACAAAACATTTATTTCAACAATTGTGAAATTGCAAATACGGGACAGTACGCGATTTGGTTGAGAAAAGGAGTGCAGCGTTGTGAAATTACCAACAGTTACCTTCATGATTTGGGAGCAGGAGGCATCAGGATTGGTGAGACTGTTATTCGTGATAATAAGTCACAGTGGACTTCTCACAATAAAGTTGAGAATTGCATTATACACTCCGGCGGCCTGAATTTTCCTTCTGCTGTTGGAGTATTTATCGCTCAGTCAGGGAATAACGTGATTGCTCACAATGATATAGGCGACTTCAGATATACGGGTATTTCTGTGGGATGGGTATGGGGTTATGCATTCAGTCCTTCGATCAATAATAAAATTATTTATAACCATATTCATCATATCGGATGGGGAGTATTAAGTGATATGTCTGCCGTTTATACGCTCGGCATTTCTGACGGAACCGAAGTAAGCAATAACAGGGTCAATGATATCTATTCTTATGATTATGGCGGGTGGGGGCTTTATACTGATGAAGGTTCAACAAATATTATTATGGAAAATAACCTGGTGTATCATACTAAAACCGGCGGCTTTCATCAGCATTATGGAGAAAATAATATCATACGAAATAACATTATAGCCTTTAATAAAAAGTACCAGGCACAATTCACCAGGGTTGAAAAACATCACAGTCTTGATTTTACAAATAATATTCTTCTCAACGATAAAGGATATTTTTTACAAGGCCCCTGGCAAGCTGGTAATATCACTATCGACAGCAACTGCTATTGGAATATTCATGGAGCTGACAGCAGGTTCATCCAGGCTTCAGGTTCATCAGCTAGTAAAGGAAAAAATGATTTAACCTTTTCCGAATGGCAGCAGGTAAGTGGGAAAGATCAGCATAGCATTATGCAAGATCCGGGCTTTATCAATGCCAAAGAAAATGATTTTAGATTACAAAGCGATTCAGTAGTCAAAAAAATTGGTTTTAAATCGTTTGATATTAATGCAGCAGGCGTTACAGGCGAGGAACAGTGGCGTAAGTTGGCTATATTACCGGAAGAAGTTAGTGATGCTTTTGAGTCGTCGGTTGACAGAAATATGTTACCATAATGTTTAAAGCTCAGTTTAAGGCAACTGTTTTACAAATCCATAGTTTTTAAATCATACTCATCGTCTTTGCCGTTTTTAAAAGTTGCTGGGTGGAGTTTACATTTAGTTTTTGCATTAAATTTTTCCGGTGCGTTTCTACACTAAAAGGACTGAGAAAAAGTTTATCAGCAATCTGTCGGCCATTTAAGCCATCTTCCGGCAACAGTAAAATTTCTTTTTCTCTCCTTGTGATAGCCGGCATTTCATTGATAGGTGAGGTTATGGAAAAAAACTGCTCCAATACCTTTTCATTGGCGGCTTTGCTGAGAAATATTTTACCAGCCATTACTTTATTAATAGCTTCCAATAGCTCATCACGTTCCATATTTTTTAATAAATACCCATTGGCACCCTCAAAGCCATAAAATGCGGAACACCATTCCTTTGGAAAAATAAAAGACAGACTGGTGTATTGTTTCTTGTTTCTTAGCCAGGTTGACCTTGATGGCAAAAGAACATCGTCACCGGTAATTAGTTTAAATCTGCGCAAGCAAAACAGTGCTTTTGTATATCCAAACCCGGTTACAAAAGGACCTCGCCAGTTGTGGTCATTGAAGGAAATCAAAAAGTGCGGGCTCAACTCTGCAGTGCGTCAGGCCATTTGTCAATAGAGCAGCAGTTGCAAAGTGGATATAATGTTTTAAAAATAAACAAAGGTGTAACCGGTATTTATTTGTTACATCTTACCTATGTAGATGGAACGCGTAAAAAGTTTAAGATTTTGATAGAATAAGTCCGGTTTGGAATTTTCAGACCAGGTGTTGGAGTTTTCATCACGAAATTCTAAACTATACTCATCAAAACTCATACATTTACTGTATGGAAATAGATGACCTTAATGAATTGCCCGAATGGGACAAGGATAGATTGGATAATGATGAAGGCGAAGAATGGAAGCCTAATCCCACACGGGATTTGTGCAAAGCCATGAATGAACAATGGAACCAGGTAATGATTGTTCTTAAAGCTGCATTTGATAGTTTAAAAGAGCCAGGTGAAAATACCTTATACAGTAAAGATTATTTAGAAGATCACAAAGCCATGTTACTTGGCGATGCATACGAAGTGGGAGCCAAAATAAAAAGCTCCGAAGCTGGCCTGTATATAATACGAATGGAGAATGCAGCAATTATAAGAAAGAACGCTCAGTTCATCAAGATCTCCACGAATGGGTTTATTGACAATGACTTAATGGAAGGTCAATACCGGCTTATTATCCGCAGTGAAATAGATATTTTTCGTGACTTGTTTAAACAATGGGTAGCAACATTTGAAAAAGATGATTGCGAAGATAAATGGGGGCTGTTTATATAATATTCGTTTTATGAAATCTGGAAATCTGCAAATATTATTGATAAATACTTTTGATAACTGAATCGAAATTCCAACTTACCCGTATAAATCGTTGGAAATGAACAATAATTGGAATTGGAAATATCGTTAAGAGAAATCACAACTGGGTGATTCAGAGGTCCCGAGCGGATTCGAACCGCTGTAGAAGCTTTTGCAGAGCTTTGCCTAAGCCACTCGGCCACAGGACCCTATTTATAAGTGCGCAAAAATAAGTAATTTTTATTTAGGATAGTCTAATTCCGCAATTGAAAATTCCATTCGTTTGTATTGAAGTATTTTTGCAAGAGTTTATTGATTCACGTTAGTGAATTTTTTAAATAAATGTTAGCTTAATAAGTATGCAACGCATCGCTGAATCTGAATTAATTATTAACCCACGGGGAGCTATTTATCATTTGGATGTAAAGCCTGATGAACTTGCCCGAAATATAATTACCGTTGGCGATCCGGATCGCGTAAAAGAAATAAGTAAATATTTTGATAGGGTAGAGGTTAAAAGACAACATCGCGAATTTGTAACCCACACCGGATATATTGGTAACAAAAGAATTTCAGTAATAAGCACAGGAATTGGCCCGGATAATATTGATATTGTTTTGAATGAATTAGATGCCTTGATAAATATTGATTTTTCCACCAGGACTATTAATCAAGACTTAAAACAACTCAATATAATTCGCATTGGCACATCAGGATCCTTGCAGGGAGATGTACCTGTTGATAGTTTTGTAGCGAGTACCCATGGGTTAGGAATTGATAATTTGTTGAATTTTTATCTGTATGAAAATAATGAACAGGAAAAACAATTAATTCATTCTTTTCTTACTCAAACGCAATTGCACAATGATTTTGGCAATCCATACATTGCTGCAGCATCCATGTATTTATTAAAATATTTTGTAGATGGTTACCACCAGGGCATTACCGTCACGTGCCCGGGGTTTTACGGGCCTCAGGGGAGAGTATTGCGCCTCGGGATTTCAAATCCGCAACTAATAAATAGCCTTACTTCATTCCAATTTGGCAAACATCGTATTACTAATTTTGAAATGGAAACCTCAGCTATCTATGGATTGGGTAAGGTTTTGCGCCATAATTGTCTTTCGCTAAGTGCTATTATTGCCAATCGCATCCATAAAAATTTTAGCAAGGATCCCGCATCTCTTATGGACGAACTAATCAAAAAATCTTTAGAAATTATTATCGAAAAATTATAGAATGAAAATCAAATTTGATAAATACCAGGGCACTGGAAACGATTTTATTTTAATGGACAACAGGGAAAATAGTTATGACAATATGACCACTGAGCAGGTTAAAGCAATGTGCAGCCGGCATTTCGGTATTGGTGCTGACGGATTGATGTTGCTCAATAAGAAAGAAAATTTTGACTTTGAAATGATTTACTTTAATGCCGATGGCAATAAAGGTTCGATGTGTGGAAACGGTGGCAGGTGCATTGTGCAATTTGCTTATTCACTCGGCATTAAAAAGAAGGAGTATTTATTCTCTGCAACTGATGGAGCGCACAGAGCAGAAATTGATTTGGATAAGGAAGTAAGCATCAAGATGAATAACGTTGCTGCTGTGAAGTTTTCTTTGGATTATTATACATTAAATACCGGATCGCCGCATTATGTACAATTCGTTAAAGAGGTGGAGAAAATGGATGTGGTGACTGGGGGCAGGAAGATACGGTACAACAAAGAGTTTACAAAAGAAGGGATTAACGTAAACTTTGTCGAAGTACTGGGCGATGATAAAATCTTCGTGCGTACTTATGAACGTGGAGTAGAAGATGAAACCCTTAGTTGTGGAACAGGTGTAACCGCATCTGCCCTGGTAGCCGCTCATAATGACAATGGGTTTAACCGGGTGGAAGTTAAAACCAAGGGAGGAAACCTGAGTGTGGAATTTGAAAAGAAAAGCGAAACCGAGTTTGAGAATATTTGGCTGTGCGGCCCTGCCAGTTTCGTTTTTTCAGGAGAAATAGATATAAAGGACTGACCAATGTTTACAATTCGGGTTTATGGAATTTTGATCAATGACAACCAGGAGATACTGGTTAGCGATGAGTACATTAGCGGAAAATATTATACCAAATTTCCGGGTGGAGGACTTGAATTCGGGGAAGGAACACGCGATTGTTTGAAAAGGGAATTTAAAGAAGAAATGAATTTGACGATTGAGGTAGAAAAGCATCTTTATACTACAGATTATTACCAGCAAAGCGCTTTCAATCCTGATGACCAGGTTATTTCGATCTATTACCTTGTGAAGCCTTTGGAGCCGATTGGATTCCAACTTACGCATTCCAAATTTGATTTCACAAAAAATCAGGTGAAGATCTATAATGAAAATAAGAAAATAGAAACATTCCGCTTTGTAGCACTTAAAGATTTTTCACCGGAAGAAGTTACTTTGCCGATTGATAAAATTGTTACTGAGCTTGTGTTGCAAAATGAAAAATCGTAAAATGAAATCCTGCTCATTGTTGTTTTACTTCCAACTAAACGATTAACCGGCGGTTGGTATATTCTGAAAAATGGGACCCCTGGTCATTGCAGCCAGCTTCATTTCCTGTGCAACTTTATAGCCTACATATTTCTCAATTCTTTTTTCAACAAAATAGATTACCGGTGTAAGTACAATCGCCATGGTGAATTTGTATAAATAATTCATAATGCCAACGGCGAGGATAAGCTGCCATGAAAATAATCCGGTGAATGCAATGAATAAAACAATATAACTATCTACCAATTGAGAAACCAAAGTAGAGCCGGTGGCGCGGAGCCAGAGATGTTTGTTGCCTGTAATTTTCTTTATTTTTTGAAACACAAAAACATCCACTCCCTGGCTTACTAAAAATGCGACAACACTACCAACAATGATGCGCATATTTTGACCAAAAATAGCGCTAAACGAGGTTTGAATATTTTCAACCCCTTGCTCGTGACTGCTACTGAGCCATACTTTTGCAGGTGGCAATGCAATCGCAATAAAGTACATCAAAAAAGCATAGGTAATTAAAGTGACTGCTGTTATAGAAATTCTTCTTACAGCTCTTGGACCATAATATTCATTAATGATATCGGTAATTACAAATTCAAAAGGCCAGAGTATAACGCCGCAGGTAAGTGTAAATGCCAATCCGCTTTGACCAAATAGCGTGAAATTGACGGGGTTCATTCCAAATAAACCTTCCAATGAAAATAGTTTCATGCCTATGGCTTCGGCGATCAAGGCATTTGCTGCAAAAAAAGCTGTGAATCCTACAAACACCTTTGTAGGCTTATCATTAAGTATCTTGTGTATCATTCATTTATTACAAAAAGAAAAAATAGACCTGGATTATAAGGAAGACAAAATTAATGGCTGCCAGCCATTTTGGAAACAAAAAATATTTTTTGGCAAGGATAGCTACCAGGTAGGCAATGCACATTGCTAAATTAATAATGATAGCAGAAAATCCTAAAATGATAATGAGGTTTTTCAAGAAGGGAATTGCAGAAATTCCGGCAGCGCTGCTACCGATCGTTTGTTTAGCTTCCGATGTGCCAAATAATACAAACAACAGGAATGACAGGTTACAAATAAAAGCAACCTTAGAAAAAAACGAAAATAATTTCATTTAATAAATATTTTGAAAATACTCTCGACAAAATAATATTAATTTGTCAGAATAAAATCTTTTAATGGCAAATGTACTCAGTATTGTTACTTACAAAATATTTCCAGCAAAATTAGGAGGACAAAAAGGTATCGCTCTGTTCAATCAGTATTTTTCAAAACAGGTTAATCTATTTTGCTTTACCATAAAAGAAAATGATCCTTCGTATGCTCCTTACAAGGTTTTTAATGATTTGAAAAATAATCCCCTTCGATATGTCAATATATTCTATTTTGCCAGGCTGAAAAAAATCATCAGGGAAAACAATATCACACATATTCTTTTGGAACACCCTTATTACGGATGGATGGCTTTAGTTCTGAAATATTTTTGCAGGGTGAAATTGATTGTACATTCTCACAATATAGAGGCAGAACGTTTTAAAACGCTGGGAAAGTGGTGGTGGAGGATATTGTGGTATTATGAGAAGTGGGTTCACAGCAAAGCTGATTTTGCATTTTGCATTACTGAAACAGATCGTAATTATTTTTCAAAGTGTTATAAAATCCCTGAGTCTAAATCTGCAGTGATCACTTACGGTATAGCATGGAATAGCATCCCATCATTTGAGGACAAGGAAAACGCCAGGCGCCAGTTATTGACCAACTATTTAATTGATTCAGATACGCATTTATTCCTTTTCAATGGCACATTAAGTTATCCTCCTAATCTTAATGCATTAAAAAATATTGTAATTAGAATCAATCCTTTATTCGCCTTAAAGAATATTCCTTATAAGATAATTATTTGTGGCAAAGGGCTACCGGATGACATGAATGATCTGAAAATGTATGCTGACCAAAGTATTATTTACGCCGGGTTTGTAGATGATATATCTGTTTATTTTAAGGGAGTTGACACTTTTATCAACCCTGTGATCGATGGAGGAGGTATTAAAACAAAATTGGTAGAAGCCCTGGGGTGTAATCTCAATGCTGTTTCCACCCACAATGGTGCGATAGGTGTTGATGAAAATATATGCAACGGCAAATTACTGTTAACAGAAAATGATAATTGGCAACTCTTTGCTGATAAAATGGAATTGTCCATCCAAATTACTCAATCCATTCCACAGGCATTTTTCAAACATTTTTATTGGGAAAATATTGCATTGAAAGCGGCTGGCATCGTTAAGAACTTGCAATAGATTGGTTTACTTCTAAGAAAAAAAGGTCTTGAAACTCTTATTAATAGAGGGTTAAGAAATTTCTCTATAATATACATTACAAACTTCAAAAAATATTACTTATTTCTGTATATTTAAAGTAGTTTAATTGTAATAAAAAATCAAAAGAATTTTATCAGTCTTTCAGGAATACAACGCAATTAAAAATAATATTGCAGAAATAATAAATGTCAGTGGTTATAAAAATGATTACATCGCGAAAAAAATAGGAATGACTTCTCAAAATTTTGCCGTGAAAAAAAAGCGTGGTACGTGGAATCCGGAAGAGTTAGAGAAAATAGTGAATGTATTAGCCAAGCCTAACGAAGACGTGGAGAATGCGTTGATGCTGGAGATAATGCGTAGCCGAAAAAATGATGAAACTCTTACTTACGATGAGTTTAAAGCAGAAATAGCCTCATGGAAGTAATCATTGGTAATCAATACTTAAAAGATTTGCGCAAAGTGCCGAAGTACGTTTTGTTGCTGCTGATAGGATTATTGATAAATTAAAGACAGCTGATAATTTGCAAAAGTCCGGTGTTGCTTATACAAAAATGGAAGGTCAGCAGAAAGGTGAAAATTACTATCGTATCAGGGTGGGAGAGTGGCGAATAGGAGTTGATCCGATAGCTATCGGATTAAAAACACCTTCTATAATCATTATTACCATTTTGTCACGCGGCGAAATTTATAAAAAATTCCCACCAAAAAATTAAAATATTTTAACCCTGCGATTCTTTGTCTATTTCTTATCACTTCGAATGAAAATCACTACTAATCATTTAATCCTTTTCCATTGAGAATTGGCTGCGTGTATTTTTCAATCCTCGATTCCCGTGTTTTGGATTGTTTGGGTGCTGAAAAATATAGAAGATATCCTCTTTGCCGCCCCGGGGTCAATGCCTTGAAAGCAGTTTTTAGATCAGGGCTTTTATCTAATCTTTTTTGAAATTCTTCAGGCATGTTAAATTCCTTCGTTTTTTTCAAAGGCACTTTCAAGCCCGCTTTCTCTACCTCAATGGCCTCATAGATACAGGCTTTCAAAATTGGTTCCATCTCTATTATTTCGTCAACAGAAATAAACCGCACCTGGCGCGTCGCCTGCACATTCTTTGTTTGTTGAACTAAAATACCATCAATATCTTTCAACAATGCGCCTTTGAAAAACAAAAGCGCACAATATTCTTTAAACATATGTATCAACACGATGTTGCTTTTTTCAAGCATATAGCACGGGCAACCCCATTTCAATTCCTCGGTAAGCCCGGTGTTAAGAACGATTATTCTTAAATGCTCTATTTCTTTCTGCCATTTGTTATTTTTAGTAAAATAAAAATCAGCCTTTGGATTCATATTATTCACAGAATGTTATTTTAATTTTCTCTATTATAAATCTATATCCTCAGTAAACCACGAAAACCTCTGGCAGCGTAGTAAGATTCTGCACCATTGTGATATATGAAGATCGTTTTATAGCGACGATCACAAAAAAGGGCTCCACCAAGTTTTCTGATTTCATCTGGTGTTTTTATCCAGCTCGATGTTTTCAAGTCGAACTCTCCAAATTGCTGTAGATTCCGATATTGTTCTTCAGTTAAAAGTTCGATACCCATGGCAGCAGCCATATCAATAGCGGAATTCGCCGGCTTATTTTCTTTCCTTGAATTCAGCGCTTCACGATCGTAACAGAGACTTCTGCGCCCTTTAGGGCTTTCTGCAGAACAATCATAAAAAGTGTATTCGTCTTTTCTTTGATCGAAACTAACCACATCCGGTTCACCACCCGTTCTTTCCATTTCATTGAGCGACCAAACTTTAGCAGGGTTGGATTCCAGCCTCGCCTCTACTTTAGTCCAGTCAATATTTTTATGGCGAGGCAAACTTTTTTCAAAACGCGTTTTCAATCCACTGATTAGTTCTTTGTATTCTTTTGTTGATAATTCTTTTTTCATTCTATTATTTATGGATTACCTGAAAGGGTTTTTCTATCGCTGGTTCTAAAATACCAGGAAATAACTGTCAGGATTAGCAATTTTTCTTGTTGTTGTCATCTTACACTATTTTAATTTATTTACAATTTTCTGTAGCCGGTTATGTGCCATATTGATTCCATAGGCAAACGGCAACTTCAACACCTGGTCTCTCTGTGCAACCGTTTCATAGATCAAGTGCATGTTGAGTTTACTTGTGTTGTCTGTGAGTTTTTCAAATTCATAGACTTCAAGCTGAACGCCAAAGGGCGTATTCTCCATTTCAAATGTGCGGGTAATTTTCCGGTTGAGAATCAACTCATGAATTACGCCATTTGCCCGGAAGGCCACATTTCCCTTTGGGTCGCACGTTTCTATCTGGTAGCTCCCATGCTTTTTACTTTCCAGTTTCAACACTTTTGTACCCATCCACTGTTCAATAATATCGGCCTCTATATAAGCTTTGAAAAGTAGCTCCAATGGCAAATCAAAATCGCGTGTGATCACTAAATCCTGTTTGCCATTTTCGGCTTTGACACTTGTTTTTCGTTCCATGTTATTTGTTTTTCCTGTCCCGATGACTATCTGGAATATCTTTTCATTACATTTTCTAATTGAGTAAACCTGTCATCCCACATTTTGCGGAAGGGCTCAATAAAATCAGCTACCTCTTTCATTTTCTCTGCATTAAGATGATAGGAAATTTCTCTGCCGCTTTGTTTTTGTTCAAGCAATTCGCACGCAGTGAGTATTTGCAGGTGTTTTGAAACGGTCGGCCTTGCTGTATTGAAATTGGCAGCAATGGCGCCGGCTGTCATCGACTGTGTAGCTACTAATAAAAGTATGGCTCTCCGTGTTGGATCGGCTATTGCTTGAAAAACATCTCGTCTTAGATTCATTGTGTTGCTAATTGACTACAAATATATGCGTAGCTATTTAACTACACAAATTTTATTTATTAAAATTTTTTAAAAAAATGAAAATATGATGATTTGGGTTTTGTTTGTAAGACGATGACTTTAAGCCAAACTGATTCGTTAAGTGCCAGCACAGGTGTAATCCTTTCTTTATCAGTTCATTTACCAGCGCGTTTATGGGCAATAACA
>JBDTJI010000142.1:0-7642 GCA_039935935.1 Ginsengibacter sp.
AGATGTGGAAAATTGCTGCCTTCAATTTTTATCACAGCCAGGTCAGAGCTTGGGTCTGTACCAATGACTTTGGCTTTGTAATCATTTTTATCATTCAATGTTACGAGCAATTCATCGGCCCTGTTAACCACGTGGTTGTTAGTGACAATATACCCGTTAGCGCTGACTAACACACCTGAGCCGGAAGCAACCTGCTGCTCACTATTGCTGTTATTATCATCATTGTTAGACATATCACCGGAACCATCTCCCTGGCTATCCTGTCCCGGAAAATTGTTTCCAAAAAAATTGAAGCCTTGTACATTTTGCACTCTCTTCAGAATTTTAATATGCACCACCGCAGGCGATGCTTTAGCAGCAGCTTTTTCAAAATCAGTTGTTGGTACATTAGAGGCATCATCTGAAAATCCTGTAGATTTAAAGACGGAAGAATTTACCGACGAGTTTGCGGCAAACACATTTTGATTTTCATACTTGTTGAACATCCAGCCACCGCCGGCGAATGTAGCTGCACTTATCAGTAGTACGGCTATGAATTGTTTTAATTTCATGTTTTTATAGTTTTTTGATTGAAAAACAAATTTGACATGCAATTATGAAGTGATTCTGTAGAAAACTGTAAACAGCTTGTTAAACGTAATTAATATTATTAAAAGAATTTTAAGTATAAGTAAGGTACTTTTCAAACCTTGCATCAATATGGTAAAAAGGGAGTGACGTCGGAAAGCCTTTCTATACGGTGTGCGCGGCGGGTTAAACAACAAGCTATTTTTTCAACGATTTATTTATTCTAAAAAAAATAAATTTACTTTACAAATAAATATTTGTTTACTGTATGAAACCAAAAATCGCGTTTGTAACTGGAGGCTATTCCGGCGAAGCCGAAGTTTCTTATGAATCCGCTAAAAACATTGAAAGAAATATCGATCATGAACAATTTGACGCTTACAAAATTGACATAACAAGGATAGGTTGGTTTCATCAACTGGCAGATGGCAAAAAAAATCAGATTGATAAGAATGATTTTTCCCTTTCTATTAATGATGAAAAGATACATTTTGATGCCGTACTAATAGGAATTCATGGTACGCCTGGTGAAGATGGAAAACTACAGGGATATTTTGATATGCTAGGCCTGCCTTACACCTCTTGCGACGCTGCCGTTTCCGCACTTACTTTTAATAAAAGATACACAGTTGCAGTAGCTTCTTTTGCAGGTATTCATGTAGCCAATTCCATATTGTTATTTAAACGTAATTACCAAAGCTCCGACGACTTGATAAGAGGCCTTAAGTTTCCGGTATTTATAAAGCCTAACAATGGCGGGTCAAGTATCGGAATGAGCAAAGTGAATTCGCCTTCAGAAGAATTAGGCGCAGCCATAGAAAAGGCATTTAAAGAAGACGACCAGGTATTGGTGGAAGAATTTATTAAAGGCAGGGAGTTTACCATTGGGGTTTTTAAAACTAATAACGAAATTATACCTCTGCCCATAACAGAAATAATTACAAAAAAAGATTTTTTTGACTATGAAGCAAAATACCAGGGAGCAAGCCAGGAAATCACGCCAGCAGAAATAAGCGTGGAATTATCGGAACGTATTAGAGACGAAGCTGTCAAAATTTATCAAATCTTTAATTGCAGCGGCGTTGTGCGGATTGACTTTATCTATAACGAAGAAGAGAATGAGCCTTATATGCTGGAAATAAACACAGTACCCGGCCAGACTGAAGGGAGCCTTGTCCCGCAACAGGTAAAAGCAATGGGTTGGACTCTGAAGGATTTTTACACTGCATTGCTCCGGGAGTGTTTACCTGTATAAAATTGCTAAATTGCACCACTTTTATTTTTTACTTATTCTATTTGCGTGCTTAAATTTATAACTAGACAAAATTTTATCGTAAATCTGCTGGCAGCTGTTGCATTGGTCTTTTTGTTGGGATTGATATTTTTTCAATCGTTGGGATGGATGACGCATCATGGTGAATACCTTAAAGTACCCTCTGTGACCGGCAAAAATGTTGATGAGGCAACAAGTCTACTTGAAAAGCAGGGTTTTGATGTTATCATTACAGATTCGTTGTATAATGATAGTTTGCCGCTTAATCAAGTAAAAAAACAATTACCCGATGCGGATGCTACGGTGAAAGTAAATCGTACTGTTTTTTTAAATGTAAATCCTGGCACCTTACCAATGGTTGATATGCCTAAATTAGAAGGATTAAGTTTTAGGTTTGCAGCGGACAAGTTAGCCAAAAACCATTTAAAATTGGGTGATACTACGAATCGTCCTGATTTTATGAAAGGGTCTGTTTTAGAACAGCGATACAATGGAAAAGAGATCGAGGCGGGCACAAAGATTAAGTGGGGTTCAAGTGTGGACTTAATTGTTGGTGGTGGTCTCCAGGCACGTGAGATCCCGGTTCCTGATCTTATTGGACTGACCGTATCAAACGCGAGGGCAATATTAAAGGATCAGGGTATTTTATTGGCAGCCATACTAACCTCAGGTATGATAAGCGATACTGCCAACGCATTCATTTATAAACAAAATCCGGAAGTGTGGAATTACGATGGCGAGCCTGTTTATATTCGACCCGGACAAACGCTCGATATTTGGATACAGTTAAACCGCCCGGTTATTGATAGTGTAAAAACAGAAACCCCGGACTCAATCATTAAAAAACCTTAAATTATTTATATGACAAATATTACCCCTTTAGAAGTAAAAGAAAGACTTGATGCCGGAGAAACCCTTCATTTGGTAGATGTGAGGCAGCCGGAAGAAACCGCAGAATTTAATATTGGTGGTATTGCATTGCCGCTGGGAGATATTCAAAATATGGAAATTGAATCCATTGACGATCTTAAGGAAAAAGAAGTAATATGCTACTGCCGTAGTGGCAAAAGAAGCGCGACTGCTGCTTTATTTTTAGAACAGGTTGGCTTTACCAATGTCAAAAATTTAACGGGTGGGATGGTGGAGTGGATCGAGAGGTTTGAAAGTTAATTCCGCTTATAATATTACTAAAAACCACACAAAATTTCTTAGCAGATAAGCCGTTTCAGTGATTAAATTTTTCTTTAAGGAAAGATTTTAGTATCCGGGGATCAGGAACTCCCTTTTCTCTATAGATACTATTATAAATGATCACTCCGTTTTCGTCAATTAAAAAAGTGTGAGGTATTGGATTTATTTGGAATAATTCTAGCATTGCCGGGTTATTAAAAATATGTACCCAGTCCATTTTTTTCTCAACGACCGTATTCGCCATCTTCAAGCTATCTCTGTTTCTATCTAATGAAACGGAAATCATCACCAGGTTATCTCCTTTGTATTTTTCATGGATTTCTTTTAAAGAAGGAACCTCTTGCATGCAGGGCACACACCACGTTGCCCAAAAATTCAATAACACATTTTTGCCACGTAAAGAGTCGCTGTTTACTAATTGATTGTGAATAGAACGTGCTGAGAAAAAAGGTGTTTTATTACCTTCTTTTACTGAGTGCTTAAGGATTTCCATTTTACGCTCTACAAACTTTCTTGTTTTCGGGTTCTTAATTCTGTTCTTTAGATTCTCAACATAAAATTGATTGGCTTCGTTATACGTTGCGTGGGATGTTGGATTGATAACAAAAACCGCAAATAAAGCAATACTGTAAGGATTCGCTTTATTCTTTTTTACAAAATCGAGCCCTGCATTCAAAAGAAGATATTGTTGGTCAACCATTTTATGATCAGGGCTGTCCTTAACAAGAGAATCATATTTCTGCATTTGGAACCTGCAATATTGGACGTACCTTTGATGAAGCTCCTCAAAATTAGACACATTTTGTAGTTTAACATCAATGTGGTCTCTCAGAGCAAAAGAATCCTTCAACTCAATTAGCAAATCCTTTCCCTTACTCAAGAAATACAAGGTATCATTTACCTCGGATAAACTTCCCCCGAAATAAATTGAAAAAGAGCCGTCAGTCAGGGAACCCACATTTATTAAATAGGTTTGAATCGTCTTTCCTCCGTTTTAATGTTGATGTCTCTGATACCATCTTACTTTCAGCATCTTTTACTAATAAGGTATCATAGGTTAATTGCTCCGGATAAATCAATTGGAGTTTTGCATAAAATTTTTTTTGGGCTGAGGATACTGCACCTATTGAACAGAAGCTGATTATAAGAAACAATTTTGTCATAGATTTTTTTAAATAAAAGCGTTATTACAAAAGGTTTAAAAATATTTTTTTCAGTCTTAATAGCACCGGCCACATTCACCAAAGTAAATCCTCTGGATTTGTAAATTTCATTCCCATTCCTGGAGATAGGGGATAGACATATTTCAGTATTTTAGGAAATGAAATGAATGATTAAAAGTATTAATGATGAATTAAATGGGAAGTTAAATTTGTCTAAGAAATAGATGCCGATGAAAATGATATCTAATTGAAAGAACTATTTTAAAACTATTTTCAATTTAGAAGGATGTTGTGTTACATCAAATACAGTGATGATCTGAACTTCTTTTCTCTTGTTTCTATAATAAATTATGTTTTGCCTGGTGATAGCCTATTTACGGATATTCTTTTGCTTATTAAAATATCCAAACAAAACGTGCAGATCTCCTGAACCTATCACAGGCATCAGGATGCAAATATTGTTCGCAGTCCCATTACTGTAAGTCATCACAAATTTTTTGGATAGCTTTATCAAATAAAATCAAAAAATTGCCTAATCTTTATATCATATCGGGATGCAATGGTGCAGGTAAAACAACAGCCTCATTTACTATCCTTCCCGAAATGTTGAACTGTAAAGAATTTGTCAATGCGGACGAAATAGCAAAGGGGCTTTCTCCATTTCAACCTGAGAACGTATCGTTTCAGGCAGGACGTATAATGATTGAGAGAATTGATGAACTTATTAATCTGGAGATGGACTTTGGATTCGAGACGACCTTGACAACATTATCCTATATCAAGAGGATAAAACTTGCGAAAGAGAAAGGATACAATGTCACACTTATTTATTTCTGGCTAGATAATACCAATTTAGCAATTGAACGCGTAAAATTAAGAGTAAGCGAAGGTGGACATAACATTCCGGAAGAAATAATCAAACGACGATATTATCGTGGCGTGGAGAATCTGATAACAAAATTTATCGCTATTTGTGACTATTGGATAGTGATAAATAATTCAAGCAGACCATTTAACTTTGTAGCTGAGGGTCAGGAAGATAAAGAGATAAAAATATATGACCCTGCTGATTGGAACTTAATTAAAAATCAAACAAATGAAGAAGGAAAGCATTGATCCCAAAAAATTAAAGGAGCTTCTTGGTAAAGGTTTAGAATTAACTTTTATAAAACTACTAAAACAAAAAAAGGCAGCAAATGGTTTTTTTGTTTTTTTTCAAAATGGTCAGATAGAAAAAATAAAAGCGACAGATATTAGCTTATAAACTCAGTGCTGAATTAAATGGTTGGTTGTTCCAATTCTTTTTCATCTCAGCACAACTCAATAACTATAGCGCTTGCGCCTCCGCCACCATTACAAATGCCTGCTGCGCCAATCTTACCATTGTTTTGCTTCAACACATTAATTAAGGTGACAATAATGCGTGCCCCGCTGCATCCTAATGGATGACCCAGCGCTACCGCACCGCCATGTACATTTACTTTGGCGGCATCCAATTTCATATTTTGAGTATTTACGATTCCTACAACACTAAAAGCTTCATTTAATTCAAAAAAATCAATGTCTTTTATTTCCAGTCCCGCTTTCTTTATGGCTTTTGGTACGGCAAGAGAAGGCGTAGTAGTAAACCATTCAGGCGCTTGTTCAGCATCTGCATAACTCAGGATTTTTGCAATAGGTTTTAATCCTAAACTATCTGCTTTCTCTTTACTTATTAAAACCAAGCCTGCCGCCCCGTCATTGATGGTACTCGCATTAGCAGCTGTCACACTTCCGCCTTTTTCAAATGGTGATTTTAAACCTGGGATCTTATCAAACTTTACATTGAAAGGTTCTTCATCTTTTGCAAATAATATTGGATCTCCTTTTCGTTGCGGAATCTCTACCGGGACTATTTCATTGTCAAATTTGCCTTCGTTTACAGATGCCTGGCTGCGCTTATAGCTTTCTATGGCAAATTCATCTTGTTGTTCTCTTGATATGTTACACTCGCGGGCACACAACTCAGCCGCATTGCCCATCGCATAGTCTTTATACACATCTCTCAATCCATCTTTAACCATACCATCGATCAGTGTCGAATTGCCATATTTATTCCCCCAACGTACATCCGGAGCATAAAAAGGAGCGCTGCTCATATTTTCCATACCACCTGCAACCACTATATCTGTATCTCCCAGCAAAATACTTTGCGCGCCATTCATAATGGCTTTCATGCCACTGGCACACACTTTATTGATAGTCGTGCAACAAACAGTATCAGGAAGTCCGGCAAACAAGGCTGCCTGACGGGCCGGGGCTTGTCCAAGATTTGCTTGCAAGACGCACCCCATATATACTTCTTGTACATCTACCGGAGAAACTCCTGCTTTGTCCAGTGCGCCCTTTATAGCTATCGCTCCGAGACGAGGCGCTGGAATATCTTTTAAGCTTCCGCCGAAACTACCTATCGGAGTTCTTACAGCAGAAAGAATATAAACCTCTTTTTTTTCCATAATAAAATTTATTATTCCAAAGATACAAAACAAGAGATAGCCGGCATGAGTGGCTAATTAATATTCTGATGTGTTATGTAAGGGTATTTATTTACCTCTGTTTTATTGCGATGAGTATAATTTAATTTTTGATACTTGTATGATGGCTATATCCACGAATATTGTGCTTCACGCAAAATTTTACAGAGATTCTCAATGAAATACTTCTCTGGTGAAATTGCCGGAGCCAGTTTTTCTTTCAGCTCGTAGGAGCGATATGTCAGTAGTCCAAAATAGACATTCCTGTTTTCTTTTAGCTCCGTAGGAGCGGCATGTTAAGCCTGGCCTAGTAAAACGATTTAAAAAAAAGCATATTGATTTGACACAAATTTTGATACTACTGATTTTTATTACATGCCGCTCCTACGGAGCTTTCGGTAATACCATATTCTTTTATATTTCTACTGATATGCCGCTCCTATGGAGCTTTCTGTTTAAAGTGAAATTTTCTTTTAAAAAGTCGGCCTGCTCCTTATTATTAAAAATTTTGTCAGTACAGCAAAATAGAACGTAACGAATCTGCAACCCTGGACAATGACTCACCAATCATTTAAACGAAAAATTAAAATCGAATCTTTAAGAATTAATAACAAGTTGAAATTTTTTATTTGACGTATTATTCTTAATTTGTAAGGAATCAATTACAAAAAATCATTCACCACTATAATTTTCCCTTTGATATTTAAAGAAACCCTATTTCTTACAAGCAAAACTACATCTTCAGTCAACGATGGAATGTCTTTAAGGGTGTGTATTAGCAGAGCAAAAAACAGGTAGAAATCAGTTCATACAACTATAATTTAATAACAAAAAAATCTAAAAACAAATATGGAAGACAGTAAAATTATGGCAATAAATAAAAGCCGGCGGTCATTCTTAAAAGAATCGGGAATAGTAATGGCGGGCAGTGCGCT
>JBDTJI010000143.1:0-14190 GCA_039935935.1 Ginsengibacter sp.
TTAAAGGGACACGCCTCCAAATGGTATCAAATGTCTAATGCTGTACCGAAAGCTGAGCAAGACAACGAGAGAATCAACAAAGTTGTGATAGACCATTTGCCCCTTGCAGGCAATAATTGGGAAGTGAAATCAGTAGAATTTTTTGATGCTACCGATCATAATAATACCTTAACCCAAGAGTATTCCCGCACTGCCTATAGAAGTGACGTACAGTTACGAGGCAATCTCTTATTAATGAATGAACGGCCTTCCAGAGAGGGATTATTCTGGCTAAAGGAAGCTCCCGTTTCCGGCGTTCAATTATACTATCCCGGCTTTGATTTTTCTGCCAGGTTTAATGACTTCAAAGCGGTTGGTGTCGGTATTGCTCCCGGCGATCTTTCCGAAAACGACTGGGTGCGTGGTTACAGCATTGTTACGGGCGTTGCATCGGGCGGTGAGAAAGGCCTGGAACGCTCACTAAGATTCTATCAACAACATCTTAAGCCCACTAATCCGGAAGTGGATAATATGATTATGCTGAATACCTGGGGAGACCGTGGGCAGGATAAAAATATTAATGAAGCATTTATTTTGAATGAAATTTCTTTGGGAGCAAAGTTGGGGATTACCCATCTGCAAATGGATGACGGCTGGCAAACGGGCAGGAGCGGAGCTTCCATTTTCCCCGGTGGAAGTCTCGAAGCTATATGGCGTAATCCAAATTACTGGAAGCCTGATTCATTGAAATTCCCTGATGGTTTTTATAATATCATGGCGGCTGCGAAAAAACAAGGTATCACTATTTCCACCTGGTTCAATCCATCTACTGACAATAGTTTTAAGAACTGGAGCAAAGATGCAGCAGTATTGATCGATCAATATAAAAAATATGGAATTCACGTGTGGAAAATTGATGGTGTGAAAATAGAAGACAAGCAAGCCGAAATTAACTTTAGAAAAATGCTAGATACTGTCGTTGCCAGCACCAATCATCAGGCGGTCTTTAATCTTGACGTAACCGCGGGCAAGCGATTTGGATACAATTATTTCTATGAATACGGAAATCTATTTCTCGAAAATCGCTATACCGATTGGGGAAATTATTATCCTCATTTTACCTTAAGAAATCTTTGGATGCTGTCAAAATATTTGCCACCTCAGCATTTGCAAATAGAGTTTTTAAATAAATGGCGTAACACCAATAAGTATCCACGGGGTGATCTGTTTGCACCTGAACGTTATTCGTTTGATTATTTATTTGCCATCACTTTGCCGGCTCAGCCATTGGCCTGGATGGAAGCACGTCATCTTCCTCCGGAAGCGTTTAAAACGGCCGCACTAATAAAAACCTATAAAAAATACTGGAAGGAATGGCATAGCGGGCAAATATTCCCGATAGGAGAGGAACCTTCGGGCATCAGTTGGACGGGCTTTCAATCTGTTTTAAAAGATAAAGCATCAGGCTATGTGTTAGTTTTTAGAGAAATGACTGATAGGAAAAGAATGGTGTTTCAATTGGAGCAGTTAGCGGCAGGCAAATACAAGTTTGAACTATTAGCAGGTGATAGTGGCAACTTCACAACTACGATTGATGATTTAGGCAAAATAAAGATTGATCTTCCTCACGAGCGGAGCTTTGTGTTGTATCGTTATCATTTAATACGGTAATTGAAGCACATCTTAACGTCACAGGAAGCTCCAAAGGAGCGGCATATCAGTAGAAATATGGAAGAACATAGTTGTACCGAAAACGACATGTAATAAAAACCATAAGTATAATATTTATTTTAAATCAATTTGGGTTTTTTCTTTAAATTATCGTTTCACTGCACAGGGCTTTATATTCCGCTCCAACGGAGCTAAAAGAGGACAGGGATACTATTTTTGTACTACTCACATATCGCTCCAACGGAGCTAAAATAAAAATTGGCTCAGGCGGCTTCATCAGCAAAATATTTCATTCGGAATCCCTTTGAGACTTTGCGAGAAACACAATATTACCGGCCTTGTCCGGCAGACAAGTATCAGAAACTACATTCTGTTTATCTCAACAAAAACGGATGTAAATGAATACCTTGATATATCAGTACATCAAAATATTAATTAGCTACTTCCTCCGACTATTTTTATAAATGCTAAATTTACATTCTGTTATTATAACTGGCAATACAAAAAAAAATCATGGAAACACAAAAAATGAAACCCGGGAGCTACCCTTCCCACTTTTACCCATACATCCAACTGGTGGAGAATGAGGATTTAAATGTCGTTTTGAAAAATCAAATAGAGACATCGAAACAGTTCTTCAATTCAATCCCGGAAGAAAAAACCTATTACCGATATGCTGAAGGAAAATGGAGTATTAAAGAAGTGTTGCAACATATTATAGATACAGAAAGGGTTTTCGCTTATCGCGCATTGGCATTTACCAGAAAAGAAACCAGCATACTCCCTAATATGGATGAAAATCATTATGCCGAAAACTCAGATGCCAATAGCAGAAAATGGCAGGATTTAATTGAAGAATTTATTGCAGTGAGGCAATCAATCCTGCTTCTTTATCAAAGTTTTTCAGAAGCACAATTAGAGTTGGCAGGGAAAACCACTAGTTATGAAATGAGTGCTAAGGCCATGGGATACACTATTGCAGGGCACCTCGCTCACCATGTTAACATCCTCAAAGAACGTTATCTCGGTAACTGATCTTTGGGAGGCATTTTTAAGTTCAGGTAAATCAATTGAGTTGAAAATATTTTCTGTTGCACAAATAAAAGCATGGGATGCATTTACCATTAGCAATGAGCCTGTAAAATCTATTGACTTGATGGAAAGAGCTGCCATTGCATGCTCTGACTGGATCAAAGAAAGTATCACCAATAATCTTACGATAAAGGTATTTTGTGGAAAAGGGAATAACGGTGGTGATGGACTTGCAATCGTAAGACATCTAGCACAAAAAGAATACCGTGTAGAAGTGTATTTAATTGGAGACGCCGCGTCTGGTTCAGAAGATTTCACAATTAATCTAAAAAGATTAAATAAAGCATCAGTGGCTGTTCATTTCTTAGAAAGTTGCAGCCAGCTTCCTCAACTATCCGATCAGGATTTGATTGTTGATGCCTTATTTGGAACTGGATTGAATAAAAAATTAACAGGCTTATATGCGGGATTGGTAGAGCATATAAATGCCAGCGCAAGTAAAGTCATCTCTATTGATGTGCCCAGTGGTTTGTTTATAGAAAAGAATTCGAAAGGTAATCCGATCATTATTGCCAATTGGACACTTACCTTCCAAAATCAAAAACTGGCATTTCTACTTTCGGAAAACGCACCATATACTGGTGAAGTTGTCTTGCTCAACATCGGACTTTCAAAAGAGTTTGAAAGCAAAGAACCAGCCCCGTATAGTTTCATAGACGGTAATATAATCAGTGAAATATATATTCCGAGAACGCCCTTTGTCAATAAAGGAGATTACGGCTATGCATGCCTGTTAGCCGGCAGTTATGGAATGATGGGTGCAGCGGTATTAAGTGCCAAAGCATGTCTTAAAAGCGGAGTAGGAAAAGTTACTTGTTACACTTGCAAAGCAGGATATACGGTATTACAAACGTCAGTGCCCGAAGCAATGTGCAAGGTATCCGGGGATCAATTTATTAAAGGAAAGATAGAACTGGAAGGCTTTAATGTGGTAGGTATTGGCCCCGGTATTGGCAAACATGCTTCACATATGATCCTGTTGAAAAGCGTCTTTAAAGATTTTAGAAAGCCAATAGTCCTGGATGCTGATGCATTAAATATGCTAAGTGAAAATAAGGATCTGTATCAACTCCTTCCGGCAAACAGTATCATTACACCACATCCCAAAGAGTTTGAAAGATTGTTTGGAAAATCCAAATCGGATTTTGACAGATTGCAACTTGCACTTTCCAAAGCAAAAGAGTTGAAGATATTCATTGTTTTAAAGGGACATCATACTTTTATTGCGACTCCGGAAGGAAAAGGATTTTTCAATTCAACCGGTAACGCAGGGATGGCAACTGCAGGAACAGGAGATGTACTTACCGGAATCATCACGGGTTTGCTTGCGCAAAAATATTCACCGTTAAACGCTTGTATTCTGGGAGTTTATCTCCATGGACTTGCCGGTGATATAGCTGCAAAAAAAATCTCTAAAGAAGCGCTGATCGCTGATGATATTATTCAAAACTTAGGAAACGCTTTCATCAGAATTTCAGCAATATAAGTTATACGTATAAAAATATTCCAATTGTAGTATAAAAGATATAATTTTGTGTTTTAAATAAAGCGTGATGGACCATAAAATAACCTTAAGTTTTGATGAATCTGTAATTGCCAGAGCAAAGAAATACGCAGCCAATAACAACATCAGCCTGTCGAGGCTGATAGAGTTTTTGTTGAAAAAAGTCACAGCAGCCAACTATGAAAATCTCGAAGATTATCCTATTTCAGAATGGGTATCTATGGTTGCCGAAGGCCCTGCAGAATATGAAACCAGAGCCAAAAGAACAAGGAAGAAGGCTAAGGATGAATTTTTTAAATCAAAGAAATGAGGATTTTCCTTGATGCTAATATTTTAGTCTCTGTACTTAACAAAGAATATCCGCTATTTAGCACTACTTCGCGCATACTAAGCCTCGCTGATAAAAATAAATACGCTTTAAATACGTCTCCTGTTTGCCTTTTAATAGCCTTTTATTTTGCCGAAAAAAAATTTAAAAGTGTTGTAGCCAAATCGAAAATTCAATTGTTATGCGGGTATATTCAGATTTCTTCTGTAAATGAAATTGTCGTTTCTAAAACACTCCATAACCCTGCTATTAATGACTTTGAAGATGGACTGGAATATTATTCAGCTTTGGAAAATAAATGTGATTGCATCATCACAGAAGATGTCGATGATTTTTATTTTTCAAAAATTGAAGTATTGCGAAGCGAAGAATTTTTTAAAAAATATTTATTCGGCAGAGTATAATCGTAGCGATTATCGTCTTT
Source organism: Ginsengibacter sp. (assembly GCA_039935935.1). Classification (GTDB taxonomy): domain Bacteria; phylum Bacteroidota; class Bacteroidia; order Chitinophagales; family Chitinophagaceae; genus Ginsengibacter. The sequence continues at coordinate 4,999 of JBDTJI010000143.1, forward strand.
TTGCTAACAGTAATAACTAAGATTCTCCATTGTATCTCGTCGATCCTTTTTTTTAAGCACTCACATTAAAATCTCTCAAAGCTTCATTCAGGCTTGTCTTTTTATCAGTACTTTCTTTTCTTTTTCCTATAATAAGAGCACAGGCTACATTATATTCTCCTGCAGGGAATTTTTTTAAATAGCTTCCTAGAATTACCACACTTCGTGATGGAATAACGCCTTTAGTTTCTATAGGCTCACTCCCGCTCACGTCAATTATTTTGGTGGACTGTGTTAGCACTACATTGGCGCCAAGAACTGCTTCTTTCTCCACTCTCACTCCTTCTACGACGATGCAGCGGCTGCCAATGAAACAGCCATCCTCAATAATTACCGGACTTGCCTGCAATGGTTCCAACACTCCACCAATACCTACGCCACCACTGAGATGTACATTTTTTCCTATTTGCGCGCAACTGCCTACGGTAGCCCATGTGTCCACCATGGTTCCTTCATCTACATAGGCACCTATGTTTATATAGCTTGGCATCAATACTACATTGCGCGCCAGGTAGCTACCGTGACGGGCAACAGCGTGAGGAACAGCGCGAACTCCCAAATCTTTATAATTTTTTTTCAGCTTCATTTTATCATAAAATTCGAACGGCGGCAAAGAATATGTTTCCATTTTTTGTATGCTGAAATACAAAAGGATAGCCTGTTTCACCCATTCATTCACCTGCCATTTACTCTCAGCTTCTTTATTGAAGGAGCCAACATGCAAGGGTTCAGCGGTACGCAGCTTACCTTCATCCAATTTATCAATTACATTCCGAATGGCATCAGTGTAAGTTTCATCGTTGAGCAATTCACGGTTATCCCACGCTTCTTTGATCATTTTTTCTAAATCCATTGTCATTCATTTTATTTAATAATAACCGCGAAAATACTAACTGATTTAAACAAAGAACAAAGAATCAGCAAATAGAAATTATAGATTGATTAAATAATCTTTTACGGGTCAATTAATAATTATAAAAAAAAATTAGTTTTACATTCTTTTATGAATCACTTGTTGACAATAATCAAAATCACTGGATCTAAATGAACATTTGTATTAACCGCTTGGGAACAGATCCTTACTCTGATACATTTATTCGTAATCAAATTAAGGGACTTTCCGATCGTGCCAATATATTTTCTATTCATACCGGGAGGCTACCGGAAAGGGATGAGGAAGACCGACTGTTGTCTCCGGTATTGTTTTGGTATTTACACAAAGCATTGTAGATGTTTATTGGGCGTAATAATTATTTCAACAGTTATGGAATAAAAAATTTCGTCGTCATTATTATATTGATATAGTATTGGCTAATTATGGGCATTCGGCTGCTCATATCCTTCCTATATGCCGTAGTATGGGTCTGCCGTACGTAGCTCATTTTTACGGCCATGATGCAAGCCGTTATAAAATATTAAAAGAATATGCTTCTCGGTACTTAAAACTTTTTAAATATTCTTCCGCGATTATTTGCGCATCTCTTGAAATGAAAAAACGTTTGATAGACCTTGAGGTACCTGAAGAAAAAATTCATAACATTCCGGATGGTGTTGATCTGAAGATATTTCAACCTACTGTATCAAAAGATTCAATACCACTCTTTTATCTGTAGGACGGTTTACCCAAAAAAAAAGCCCCGCAATTAACTTTGCTTGCTTTTGAAAAAGTATGGAATCAGAGACCAGATGCCCCAGGAGCTATGGTAGGGGATGGTGGCAAACTTTTTGAGCAGAGTAAACATCTTACTATACAGCTAAAAATGAATGAAGTAGTAAGTTTTATGTATGCATGGCCGTAAACGATTCCTGGTGTTCCAATCTATATTGTAAAATAGTAAAACTGATCACGTTATGGATTTTAAAAAACACTCTATTGAGCAGTCTTTAATTACTCTTCTCGGCGGTGGCATCATGCTCTATCCTACTGATACCATCTGGGGCATTGGTTGCGATGCTACCCATTCATCGGCTATCCTAAAAATTTACGAGTTAAAAAAACGAGAAGAAAAAAAATCAATGATCTTGTTGGTAAGTGATGAAAATATGGTTGAAGAATATGTTTTAAACCCCTCCGGTAGAATTCTCGACTACTTATCCCACCAAAACAGGCCTACGACTGCTATTTATGAAAATGCGATCAATCTTCCCGACATTCTTATTAATCCTGATAAAACAATCGCCATAAGAATCACTACAGATGATTTTTGTAAATCGCTGATACGACAGTTCGGAAAACCGTTAATCTCTACTTCTGCAAATATATCCGGCGAGCCTTATCCGCAAGTTTTTTCACAAATTTCGGATGACATAAAAAAAGGTGTTGACTATATCGTTCAACACCGCCAGAATGATCGTTCATCCAGTAAGCCATCATCAATTATAAAACTAAACGGAAATAATGAGATAGAAGTTATCCGTTAAAATAAGGAGAGGCCGATACCTAACTGTATGGTTTGCACTTTCCAGTTATCATCTGCTTCAATATTTTTCAAATCAGTAACTCCACCCACAAAACGGCCATATATCCGGAACTTTAATAGGTTTAATTGGATACCCGCGACTACAGAAAAATTTCCGCTTTTAAAAGCGTCTTTTCCATTTTGTAGCAACACATCTTTATTTTGATCGAGAATTACATCGAATTGTGGTCCTGCCTGTAGAGTAATGAATTTATTTAAATTATAATTCAATAAAATAGGTATGGTTAAAGCATTAAGTTCAATTTTCTTAATATGATTAAAATCATAGACGTCGCTGAATCTTGATGAGGTGTCAGCGCTAATCTGACTAAGTAAGACTTCCGGCTGGATCGCCCATTTTTTCCCTCCGATCGTTGCGAAAACACCGGCGTGATAACTTAACGCAAACTCGTCTTTAAATGTATGGCTTGAAATCTTGCCCATATTTGCGCCGCCTTTTATTCCAATAGAAAATCCCTGTGAAAAAAGGGAAGGCGATGCCAAAAACAAAATCACCACGAACGAAATTATTTTAGTTTTCATAAATTTTTAGTATTAAAATTATTTGTCGTTATATTTCTGCCCAACTTATCAAGGAAAATTCATGCCAATTATTAACGCTAAAATTAACTGAATAGTGTTTTCTTAAAAGATTTGGATAATAGTAATATCACCTATCAATTATAAAATAAGTCTCATGTGATCAGTTATTGCTTTCAGGTAGCGGTATGTAATATGTGCCTATCAAGGCACTCTCATCTTTTAATCTCGTTTTACATGGCTTTTATTCTTAATTACCATACCTTCGCGCATAAAAATTTAAAATAGATTAATGAATGAATTTGAAGGATTGGGCTTAAATGAAAATCTCGTAAAAGCAGTTGCAGAACTTGGGTTCACGTCTCCTACCTCTATACAATCAAAAGCAATACCCATCTTACTTTCCGGCACTACTGACTTTGTAGGACTTGCTCAAACGGGAACAGGTAAGACTGCAGCATTTGGATTGCCTTTATTACAATTAGTAGATCCTGCCCAAAAATATCCACAAGTATTGATCGTGTGTCCGACGCGCGAATTATGTTTACAGATTTGCAATGACATAGAGGATTATAAAAAGTATACTAAAAATATAAGCGCTGAACCGGTTTATGGAGGTGCATCGATTGTGATGCAGATACGTGCCTTAAAAAAAGGAGTTCAGATAGTAGTAGCAACACCAGGACGTCTGATAGATATGATTGAGAGAAAAGCGATTGACCTGGGGAAAGTGAAATATGTGGTGTTAGATGAAGCCGATGAAATGCTGAACATGGGCTTTAGAGATGATATTGACTTTCTCTTAAAAAATACAGTGAACAGGGAAAGTACCTGGCTTTTTAGCGCAACGATGCCTGCGGAAGTAAGGACGATTGCCAAAAAATTCATGGACAATCCACAGGAAGTAACTGTTGGCAAGAAAAACACTGCCAATGCAAATATTGATCACCAATATTTTATTACACCTGCGCAGTCACGTTTTGAAACACTTAAGAGGCTTGTGGATTTTAATCCTGGTATGTACGGAATTATTTTTACGCGTACGCGTTTAGATGCGCAAAACATCAGTGAAAAATTATCAAAGGAAGGATATGATGTTGAAGCCTTGCATGGTGATCTTACGCAACAACAACGCGACAGAGTCATGCATCGGTTTCGTAATAAGGAAATTCAGATTCTAATTGCTACCGATGTGGCCGCAAGAGGCATTGATGTGGACGACATCACTCATGTTATCAATTTTGAGTTGCCGGATGATATAGAAGTTTACACGCACAGGAGTGGACGGACAGCAAGAGCCGGTAAAAGCGGAATTTGCATTTCTATTTGCCATAGCAGGGAATCTTTTAAAATAAAGCAACTTGAAAAAATGACCAATGCTCATTTTCATAGGTCGGATATTCCAAGTGGTAAAGATGTATGCCGTAAGCAATTTTTCCATTTCATGGATAAGTTAATCAATACGGATATTTCGAATGGATCTTATGAGACTTATATGTCGGATCTTCAAAATAAGTTTGCAGATATAAGTAAAGAAGAAGTGCTTAAAAGAGTTGCTGCGCTTGAGTTTGATCATTTCTTAAAATATTATGAGCATGCTGAAGATTTAAATGCAAGGCAGGATTTTAGAGAAAAACGTGTGGATAATAATCGTCAATCGGGTACTGACAGAAGAGAAAGATCTTCTTACCAAAGGGATGGAGGCTTTAGCAGGTTATTCATCAACCTCGGAACAAAGGACGGTTTTTATAAAGCCAGCTTTTTACAATATATACTAGATGAAAGCAATCTCAAAAAAGAAGTGCTTGGCAGAATTGATCTTCGCGACATGAATGCCTGGGTGGAAGTGGATAAATCTGTTGCCAATAAAATGATTAAGAGCCTCGATGGAAAAAAATACAACGGTCGCCAGATAAGAATGAATGACGCAGATGGAGAAGGCAGCGGTAACAGAAGGCCTCTTCGCGAAGGTAGAAATCGTATTCCGGTAAGGGAAAAAAGATAATGTCTATCTTTTTATTAAATCCATAATCTTCTTTTACGATGATAAAGGGCATTTTCCTGTTATCAGCAATTACTTATTTTATTTTTGTAGTATAAAATGTGATTCGCAATCGCAGTCGGATTCTTTGTTACATTTTATCCGGCAAAACAAGTCAATATCTTCCCTCTTCGTTAAAAGAATGATACAATAATTGCTCATCTTAATGAAGATAAGCTGATGCCTCTTGCAAGCACTTTAAATCCTTTCCGAAATACTGGAAAAGGTGATGGAAAATCCTGCCAATCAATCACGGCCAATCCATGCGGGAATGAAAGGAGGCTCTACGCAATTCGTTCTAACGAAGACAATGTATGCCACTTTAAAAAACGGAACAAGAATAGAACTTGCTTATTGCTTCAACGATCTTGTGCAACAGCAGAGTCAACAATTACAATCCTGAATGAACGACTTAGAGTTACAAATTCTAAGTGATGAGACTTTCAAAAAAAAGTTGCCGAATGGTTTAATTGATAGTGTCAGAACCCAGTACCTACCTATTGAAACTTAATTCAATTTCGAAAAATAAAATTACTTCAATTTGATGATGTAAATAGCGAAGAATATTGATTTACGTAAAAACCTACAGGGCTTGAATATAGATATCCACAGGTGCAACCTGTGATCTGTTAATACTACGTATTATCAAAATCGTCTTTTTCTTTGCCTAGTTTTTTAAGCATTTCCTTAATGTCGTTACCTCCTTTAAAAGCTACTATTATAGTAACAACAATGTACCATAAGATAATCAGGAAACTTGAAATAGACCAGAATAGATGTTGCATTTTTATAAATGATTTATTTTTTATTAACCGGGGGCTGATGGTCAGAAAAGTGAAATCCGGCCGGAATATTTTCCTTCCATTTTGTTACGTACTTATTTTAGTTTTAACAAAGTAATCTTTCATCTTCGAGCCGACCCACATGGCGATGGCAGTAACAATATAAGTAGCCACCCCTACTTTATAAGGGCCTATTGCATTGGCGAAAGCCTGGGTCGATTCAATTTGTTGCGTAACTAAAAAAGTAATAGGAATCAAAGAGCCGGTAATAATTGATGCAATTGCGCCCCAATTGTTGGCTTTATCCCAATAGCATGCTGAAATCAAAATAACACTCATACTCGATAAATAAATGGTGCCAGTTACCTGTAAATATACCCATAGATCACCCTTCAATGGATACCAAAGTCCATAAGCCAACAGAAAGATGCCAATCAGCGCAATAAGTATTCTGTTCCAGAGAAGCCCTTTTTTTTCAGACCACAATCCTTTATGAATGGGTTTCATAATATCATTATAAATTACCGATGTCCACGCCAGCATGTAGGACGAATCTGTGGACATATCAGCTGCTAACATAGAAGCCACCACTATCCCAATCAATCCAACAGGAACAACGCCAGCCAGGAGATTGGGCATAGCTAAAGTACTTGAGCCTCCTGTATATAAAAGGGGCCCAAAAAAATACAAGGCAGCCATGCCAAGAATGGCAGGTAAAGTGAACCGCACGAGAAAGAAAGGACTTGTACCCTGGTATATTTTTTTACCGGTTTCCGAGTCTTTGGCCGCTAATACCCTTGATATTACAGTTTGCCAGGTTAGCACCGCCGCAAAACCTAATAGCACATCCAATAAAATGCGATCTAGCCCATAAGTGCCACTCACAAAAGGGTTGAATGCGACCGGGCCTATGTGCTGGCTGGCAGAGTTCAGTATATTATCCCATCCGAATTGAAATATTACCAGCAGCACTACTGCAATTAACCCAATACTCATCACAATGAATTGAATATAATCCGTGACTAATACAGAAAGCATTCCTCCCAAAATGGTATAGGCGGCTATTCCAATGAGTATGATGGTCATGATGAGTTCCAGGTACGATGGATCAAACCCGCAGACAATAGCCAGAAAATCACCAGCCTGTCTAAGAAAAACTCCCATGTTTAATAACCCTCCTAATACAATAACTACACCGCTAGCCCATCGAACCTTTTCGCCAAATTTCTTTTCGAAGAATTCAGGGATAGTAATAACACTTTGATCTCTGAGAGGTTTTATACAAAAGCCGGTACGGCCGACAACAAACATAGCCAGCGCTGTAGCGATTCCGGGTGTAACGCCTGCAAATCCGTATTTGTAACCCAGCTCTGCATTAGCCATGCAGGTGGCTATGCCAAACTCTGTCGCAGATAATGAGGCGATCCCCAGGTAAAGATTAACATTGCGGCCTGCAACTAAAAAGTCATCCACCTTACGTACGTATTTTCGAAGCCAGAGGCCAGCCATGATAGAACCTATCAAATAAACTAACACGATCGGGCCATCAATAAACCAATTAAAATTTGTCATTACAGCGTTTATGGGTTATTTGCGTTGAAAAGATCAATTACTATTTGTTTTAACGGAGTCATTACGGCATCCGTAATTTTTATTCCTTTTTCTATTGAAGCCGCGGAAGGATTCCCATAAACTCCATTTAAGGTCATTTCTTTCATAGACCTATAATAAGTTGCCTTCGATCCATGTAACATATCTCCTTCTGCCCATGGGAAAGTTGGATTATTTTCTCCGGGCCTGATGTTTTCTTTGATGACTAAATGTGGCGCTATAAGCAACATTAACGATGTTTCAAATTCACACGCATGCCCTGTGCCGCCCAACCCGGTTTCCGTAATTTTCTCCAGGGCATCCAGAGCGATACGCCACCATGTAATCATCACAAAATGGGCGTGAGGATATTGATATCCCAACTGCTCTGTTAGCACCTGCCCGATACCCTGATTGCCTCCGTGGCTATTGAACAGAATGATCTTCTGAAATCCGTGATGGATTACCGAATTCACTATGTCATGTACCTGGTGAGAAAAAGTCTGATGACCGATGGATAACGTTCCCGGGAAGTCTAAATGATGACTTGAGCAACCTATACTTACAGCAGGCAGTATCAGCACACGGTCATTAATAAGTGTGTTAAGCTGGTTTGCAAAATATTCACCAATAAGCCGGTCTGTTGATAAAGGTAAATGGGGGCCATGCTGTTCTGTGGCAGCCATCGGCAATAGTACCGGAATATTTCTATCCAGCGCAGCTATCTGTTCCGATGTATGTTGATCCCAAATCATGAAATGAATGTTTTAGTAAGACTTGCCAGAATCCGCAACAAAAGGAAGATAGCCGGTAAACCCTGATATTTTCCATATCCCATTCTGCTTACGGCAATAATACAAAGTTTGCCAGTTAAATGGGGTCTTTTGTCCATCGGTTCTTGCAATATTTCCGTGAAATTTTTTATGCACTAACGCGGCGTCGTTATTAATTTCTATATCAAGAAGTTCCGTTACTCTATGAAAAGCCGCTTTCGTATCTTCTGCCCATTCAGTTTTTTTAAACGACTCTGCTTGTCTTAACCATTCAACTTTATAGGACTCCACGTCAGGGAATTGAAATCTCCAATCATCGGGATTATCAGAATTGCGGGCATCAATACCTGTAAACCCATCTTCGATAAAGTCATCAGATACCATTGCCCAGTTTTCGTTTAGGAAGGCATCAATGTCCCTGGTAACGAGCATTTCCCAGATATATCTCCTGTCATGATCCGCTTCCGGAAAAGGATTTTCTACTGTCATAAATGATATTCTTTTTTATTAGTCTGATAATGGGCTATGGCATCCATGTCTGGTTCAATACCTAACCCCAGCCCCTCGGGTAAATGTACATAAGGTGGTTCAAAATGAAGTGGTTTTTTAAGAAGATCGTGTTCCCTGATCATCCGTCCAAAAATATCACTGGGCCAGATACAGGATAGTGCTGCTGCCGCACAATGGACGTACATAGCCTCCATGATACCCAGATCAATTTCCGAACCGTGCCAGCAAGGTAACTCGGCTGCTGCTGCTATATGATCCATTCGCTGAAAATCAGCAATGCCACCATTAAAATTAAATCCATCTACTGCCTGTAACTGAATAGCTTGAATAGCATCTTTGATCCGTTGACCAAGCACTATGTAAGGAAGGGATACATGCAAAACAATCGGAATGGAACTAAAGGCTCTCAGCGAAGCATATTCATTTAGTTGCCAGCGGGGTATAGGGTCTTCCAGGCA
>JBDTJI010000144.1:0-21062 GCA_039935935.1 Ginsengibacter sp.
ACTTTCTGAGCGAGGTCAATGCTCTTATTAATATCTGATCGTTTAAGTTGCTGCATAAAATGTTATCTGTAGTATTTTTTTAATAATTCTCTCAATGACTCTTATCCCAAATAGTAATTCTCACTGAGATCAACTTGAATATAAATTAGCACTGTTTCTTATCCTTTCCATGTATAACCATAAAGGAAAGCCTCCTGAAGCACAAACCTTATCCTTACTGCATTAGCAGGGGCCTTTTGACCACCCTTCCATTTAATGGTAACTTGCCGGTGATCTCCTTTAACAGGCTGGCAATCGCTTGCAGAAAATCCAGGTATAGTTTTTCCTGATTCATCCGTCAATTCAGCACGAAATTCTCCGCCTTTCCTCACCAGAACATTTACAACCAGGTGCCCATTTTTAGGATTTTCAATACGTGTCAAAGCTCTTCCTATAGTAGGACCGCCGGCAGATGGGACCAGTGCCCATAAACGGTCAATTTGCCATGAAGCTCTGCAAAGGGCAGAATTGAAAGGAAGTGTTGGCGTAGGTACCGCACTCACTGTTTCATTCCCTACCTCTATTCTGGGTTGAGAACGGGTATCAAAGATTTCCCCATGCAATCCCTGTGCCCCGGCATAGTAAACATACATTTTCCCATTCTCAACTATAGGATGATGCATTTGCCACATCATTCCACCTCCATAATCTCCAAGTGGTGGGTTGGCCAATGCAGGTCTTCTGTCGGGCCTCCACCAATGTACTCCATCTCTGGAAGCTGCCATTTGTAGTGAAATAGTTTTGTTTGACGCGTCATAGTAAGTAAGCATTCCTATGTAGCCACCATCCACATTTACAGGACAGAGTTCCATATATTGTGCAAATCCCGGATCTCGCCAATCCCTGCCAAATACAATTTTTGGTTTTTCCCATGTCTCTCCATCAAGGCTGGCGCTGCGGCCTATTTTACGTACCAACTGCTGAGAATTGTTATCATAAGGAATAATTCGGTCGCCCGGCTCATTTGAATACTGCTTAAAATAAGCAAGATAGCTACCATCAGGCTCCCGATAAAAATAGGCTACATCTCCTCCTCTTCCTAAAGGTAACAGTGGTCCGGATACTAACTTCCAATCTTTTCCATCATGTGACTTGTATCTGTAGATTCCACGCTTCTCCGGACTGGGAGCCGGAAGATGACCAACGTGAGCCGGGTCAGGACCAAGAGAAGGGTTCCTTATTAAAAACATTTCATAAGGCCATTCTTTGTCTTTTGGGTCAATGAGAACAGAAGCATACACGGCTGTACCACCTGAATTAAGATCAAACAGAATATTCGTCTTGTCGTACCCAGGCCATTTCACAAATGGAAGTTCCGGGCGATACCAGGAAATACCATCTTTACTCTCCAGGTAAGTTAAGCGGCGTAGGTTTTCATGAATAGGAGTCATATTTTTAATCTCCCTTTCAGCAGGTGTAGAGACTTGCCAGGCCTTCCATAGCCCGTCTATAGGATCATGTAGGACAGTGCCATGGGCCATTACTCCGCCTGCATCCCAGGGCATGGCCGGTTCCAAAAGTGGGTTTTCAGGATCCGGAGTACCTTCTTCCAGACGCCAGGAAACATAGTAAAGTGAATCAAAATTATCCGGCATCAGTAACGGCAACCGAAATTCATCACCTTTATTTAATGTAAAAAGCTTGTTTTTAGTTTGTCCCTGCAGGGAACCAACGGAAAATATAATTAAGAAAAATGCAAAGAACGATATAGTCAATTTTCCTTTCAATCTGGCATTGTTGGTAAGTACACTTTTATTACCAGAACTTCCGAAGAATTTAATTCTAATTAAATTTATCATTTTTAATTATTTTTTTGAATTTGGATTTACAATTTTTCAACTACAATAGCGTTCCCTTCTCTGCTTACTGCATACAATATCTCATTACTTTTATCAGATTTATCTATAGCCATACCTTGTCCGTTATTGATAGTCCGGACTGTTTTTACATACTGAAGAGTGTAGCCATACTTGGGGATTTTCAAAACATATATTTCCTTCCTGTCATGACCCGATGTGTACAATTCACCATTCCGGCTCCAGGCTCCCCCTGAATTACTAAAGGGAGCAAAGGCAACAAGAACATTCTTAGGATAGATCCATGACTCTACCTTTCTCCAATCTTTGGTAAACTTCACCAGTGTGGTCCACCGGTTATCCCTTCCTTCTGAAGAATGTTTACCATCGTAATTGGCAAATGCTACCCACCAATAACCGTCTTTCTCATCTATCCAGGTTGCCGAGCCTCCAAACAATCCAAAACTGTGGCTACCGATATGATGCATCGTTTTAGTGTCAAAGACTTCAATGGAGCTTGCCATTGGTGAATCCGGAAAATTAGAATGTGCACAATACAATTTTCCCTTTAGGACAATCCCACTATTCAGGTGTTTTAATATCCCTTCCTTTTTACCATCAAAAAAACCTGCCATCCCGCCCCCATCCCTTTTATATTTATAAATAGATGTATTGGTTATCACATAAAAAAAATGACCATCTACTGCTATTCCCTGGAGATGAATGGAATCGTCAATCTTATACCGGCTGACCTCTACTGCTTGCTGACATTTTGATGCCATTGGGAAGATAGACATCAATAAAATCATAAAAGTAAAATAGCAATGAACCCTGCAATTCATTTTTAAAATCTTATAAATCATGCATCTTTTATTTTAATTGTTTAATATAAATTCCTGATATTTTCACCCGTGATTGTCAGGAGCACTTACCATTGCGTCATTTAAGTTTGAAGTAGGTTTTACAGTAATCATTCGGGTCAGAATCAACCCTAATAAACCACCTGCTATCAGAGCCACACCAACAATCCATAACGCAAAATTGTAGTTACCCGTAAGATCCCTGATATATCCCATAATGAACGGAAGCGCAGCCCCGGCGACATTTGCCATCGCATTGATCAAAGCAATAGAACCTGCAGCTACCGAACCACTTGCAAGATATTCAGTAGTTACCGCCCAGAATACCGGCGTTACTGCCCAATTTAAGGCAACAGAAATAATCAATAAGATATAGGTAGAGGTGATGCCGGTATAAATACTTATAATCAATAAAACTCCGGAAAAAAACAGTGGTAGCCCAAGATGTAAACGTCGCTCACCTTCGATGTCAGAATGACGGCCATTAAAGTACATAAAAATACATGCAAATAAAAATGGCAAAGCTGAAAGTAAACTGATGGTTAGATCAGTACCACCAGAGATTCCCTTAAGTATCTGGGGTAAAAATAAAGTAACGCCTATCGTACCAAATGCCTGCAATAACCAGAACAGACTTAAAGCCCATACTTTCCCATCGGAAAAAATATGGCGCCATTCCCCTTTCTTTTCACCTTGGGCTGTGCCTGATTCACTGGCTATTTTTTGAGACAGCCATTTTTTCTGATCAGGATCTAACCAAACAGCACTCTGAATATTATCCGGAAGATATTTTAGCACTACGAACCCAAGTACTACGGCCGGTATTCCTTCTATTAAATAAAGCCAGCGCCATCCTGCAAACCCCAGCGTTCCATGCATTTCCAATAATGCCCCTGAAAGAGGCAACCCTATCACAGAAGCCAATGCTGCAGCAATATAAAAAAAAGACATGGCACGCGCACGGTTACCCGAAGGGAACCACTGGCTCAGATAATAAATGATACCGGGTGTAAAACCAGCCTCAGCAGTACCAAGCAGCAATCTCATTCCGTAAAGCTGTCCGGGAGTATGAATAAATGCCATCCCCACGGCAACAATACCCCAGGTAACCATAATGCGCGCTATCCATCGCCTCGCACCTACTTTTACCAAAATCACATTACTGGGAACTTCAAAAATGATATAAGTGACATAAAATAATCCCGCCCCCAAACCATACATCTTAGCCGATAGTCCCAAATCTGCATTCATTTGCAAAGCTGCTACAGAGATATTGGACCTGTCGAGATAGGCAATCAAATACAAAAGCATCAGAAATGGGAGAAGTTTTTTTGTAACTGTTCCAATCGTCTTTGCTTCAAAAATGTTTAAGTCATTCACCATAATTATATCCTCTTAGATCATATAAATATGCTGGCTTGTATATTTATCATTCCAACTTCTTTTTTCTAACAATTGAGGTGTAATGGCAGGGATAGTTGCCGTTGTGTGATCTGGATTAAGCAGGTAAACTACTGTAACTTTAGTAGCATTTGTATAAGCTTCTGACCCTATTACCCATCTGCGCACATCAAAAAAATGCTTGCCATCTAATAACCGGAAACATTGAGGTAGAATTAAGCAGATTCTTCTTTTCATAATAGTTTGATTTTAGCTCCGTTTAAAAATAAAAACTTACCACTTGCTTACTATTAACAAAAGTATGACCTTTGATAGGGCTATTCATAATACGATTTCGACAAAATCTAATTCTATATTATCCTTAATTAAAAAAAATAAAATAAAATAAAACAAAATTGATGGAACCAATTTTAATGAGACATATAGAAACGACAACTGAATCTTTCAAAACATGGCGAAATGGGAACCCCTATATACATAATCCGTGGCATTATCATCCTGAATTAGAAATTACTGTAGTTGTAAAAGGTAAGGGGCTTTTGTTTGTGGGAGATAAAATTATGAATTACAGGGAAAATGAACTTTTTCTAATTGGATCAAACCTCCCGCATGAATGGAGAAGCGATTTTAAAGAGACCACAGATTTTTATTCCCAAAGTATTGCAGTGCATTTTATGAAAAGCCTTCCGGGAGTAGATTTTGACAAAATCCCAGAAGCCGTTCCGATTAAAAAATTACTTGAGCATTCGGCAAGAGGTATAAAAATTGAAGAGCCGGATATAATTCAGTTTGTAAGAGAAAAACTTTCTTTGTTGATAGAAACAGAAGGTATTGAAAGGATCAGCATACTTTTTTCAATATTAAATGCCATCGCTTTCTCTTCCGAATTAGAAATACTTTCGAGTCCTAATTTTGTTCACTCATTTGGAGATGGCGACAACCACAAAATAATGCAGATCTATAAATATATGATTGGAAACTTTAAAGAACACATCTCTCTGGAGCGAATAGCACAACAGGTGAACATGACCCCTACCTCCTTTTGCAGGTATTTTAAGAAAAGGACAAACAAATCGTTTGTACAATATGTAAACGAAATTAGGGTAGGATATTCCTGTAAGTTACTAATGGAAGGAAATTACAACATAGGTGAGGTGGGTTATGAATCCGGGTTTGAAAACATTTCTAACTTTAACAAGCAATTTAAAAAAATCAAGAATCTTACTCCATCAGAATTCATTTCTTTACAATCCGAAAAGACAATACAAGTAAGCAGATAAACATTTAAATTCCCATTTTTACATGAACAAAAAAAGTCTTTTAGCTCTATCCCGATAATTTCGGGTGTCGTATTTGTGAAGTCAGGAAAAACATGCTATTAAGACTTTGCAATCATACCGGGCAATGCCCGGTATCAACATACCTCTCAACAAAACCTAAACTACTTTTATATCAAGCAAAGCTCCGAATTTTTTCAGTTTGGATGCAATGTTGCCGACACCAACCGCACAGTGGTGTGCCGGGTCATGGCTGTTCCAGTCATTTACAAATTTCCTGGCACCGAAACTAAATCGGTAGCGGCTGTTGATATTGCCTATTTCCAATATTAGACCGGAGACAGATTCGCCTTCTGCAACAAGCAACATTAATTTGCCCGCTTTTTCCACCACTGATAAAAGAGTTACCGGGCCATGCTTTACTGCCATCTCTACCTATAAACCATTACCGACCTTTCCATGATATACTTTTAAAGCCCGTACCTGTATTTCCGTTCTGCGATTTTAATATGCCCCGGTCCGTCATGGCCCATCAATACTACATCGTCCGTATAATCCAGTGCATAGTATTCGGTAAATGATCCTCCTGCGCCAAAACTGTCCATTATTTTCATTGCCTGTGCATTCTTTATTTCATATTCTCCTGCCGCAGGAATACCATTTGCGGTCAGCGAGAAATTTCTCAATATCACTGAATCTCATGGTCTTTATTGTCAGGAATACCTGTTACTTTATAATAGAAGGCGATTGATTCTAACTGATACATTTTAACAAACTGATCTAATGCAACAGATGTTCTTTCAGTGCGCTCCAGTCACACAGAAAGGTATCTTTTTCATTACCCGTCAAAAAGATAATGCAGTTTATACAATTGTTGCAGAATCCATTCTCACAAAAAACACCCCTGATGCAGTGTTGAAAGAGGAAATTATTCAGCAAACCTATACTGATGAAAATAAAAAAGCATACTGATTGTAAGCTCCATTAAGCACTACAGCAAGTGTTATTCTGATAAATAATTGTCAAAGATTCAGGATCTAGCCGCCGCAAGTTAATCAAACAGCAGACGAACAATCCCTCGCGATAATTATCGGGAAGCCATCGTTAAATATTCCTATGTATTAAAAACAAGATAAATATTTCCGACAAATAAGTACCTTAGAAGAAAATTTTTAAAGATGATTAAAAAATATTTTCGTTATCTAATTATTATTTTTTTCTTTCTTCCCAACATTTCATTTAGCCAAACTTCCAATACTCTTTCCACTGAAGAAAAAGCAGAAGGATGGCAACTTTTGTTTGATGGAAAAGATTTAAAAGGATGGCATTCGTACCTGGAACAAGAACCCGGAAAAGCATGGCAAGTTCAAAAGGGAATGATCATGCTCAACAAAAATTCAAAAAGTGTTCATAAAGATTTTGCAGATTTGGTAACTGATGCTGAATATGAAAACTTCGATCTTAAACTGGAATGGAAAATGGAACCCTGCGCTAACAGTGGCGTTATGTTTTATGTGAACGAATCTTCCCAATATAAAAACACTTATGAAACAGGGCCCGAAATGCAAATTACTGATTTATCCTGCCTTTATACTTCCGATCACCATACTATCAGTGATAGCCGGATTCATCTCCATCGTGCAGGCGCACTTTATGATCTGGCTCCCGCAGATACAGAATGGGTAAACCCAGCCCCTACATGGAACGAATATGAAATTATAGCCAATAATGGGCATGTGCAATTATTTCAAAACGGACATAAGGTGGTTGATACCAAATTTTGGGATTACCCCTGGCTGAAACTTATCTCACGCACTAAGTTTCACCAATGGCCGGATTTTGGCACATTTCGAAAGGGCCATATTTCTTTGCAGGGCACAGAAGATGGTAAATTATGGTTTCGAAATATCAAAATAAAGACATTTAGATTTGGTCCTGCCGGCTAAATAAAGTTTTATTATTCATCTTTTGCACTACGTGATGTAGCTTAACGTTGCGTTTGATAAATATAAAAACAAAAATAAATAACATAGTTATGAAAAGATCAATTGGCAGGCGGGAGTTTATAAAAGATTCGGCTTTAACTGCGGCAGCCTTTACCATTGTACCCAGGCACGTATTAGGTGGTAAGAAACATGTAGCTCCAAGTGATAAATTATATATCGCGTGTGTGGGATGTGGCGGTGAAGCGCAAAATGATATTGAACACTATGCTTATGCGCCCAAAAGAAATGCAGTCATTGCATTTCTTTGCGATGTGGACGACCGCAAGTCTGACCCACGCAGGAAGGAATTCCCGATTGCAGGATTTTATCACGATTGGAGAGAATTGTTTGATAAAGAACATAAAAATTTTGATGCCGTTACTGTGGCTATTCCTGATCATAATCATGCAATTGTAGGTCTTAATGCCATGAAACTAAATAAGCATTTATATCTGCAAAAACCTTTAACCCATGATATCTATGAAGCCCGCGTGCTGACCGAAGCGGCCAAAAAAGATAAAGTAGTAACCCAAATGGGAGATCAGGGAGCATCATTTGACGGAATGAGAACCTTAAAAGAATGGTTTGATGCGGACTTAATTGGTGAAATTACCCATGTATATAATTGGACTAACCGCCCTGTGTGGCCGCAAGGAATTCCCTGGCCAAAAGATAAACCACCTGTTCCAAAAGAATTGAAGTGGGACCTTTGGTTGGGCACCGCTCCGCAAACTGATTACATTGACAACCTCGTTCCTTTCAATTGGCGTGGATGGTGGCGGTTTGGAACCGGGGCTTTGGGTGATATGGCCTGCCATATTATAGGGCCGTCATTTAAATTGCTGGGACTTGGTTATCCCACTGAGGTAACGTGTGATGCCACTACGGCTTTTACCGGAATATTCAAAGAGGCCGATGATCCTATGAGTATTCCAAGCGCCAGCAGGCTTCGTTATACATTTAAACGAAAGGATGGAGGAGATTTAAAGCTTTATTGGATGGACGGGGGCATGTTACCTGAACGCCCGGATGAGTTAGACCCCGATGTAAACTTGAATGACGCATTGGCCGGTGTTCCCAAATTAGGTGACTATGAAGGGGGAACCTTGTTTGTTGGGAAGAATGGGAAAATATCCTGTGGTTGGGGAGGACGTAATCCAAGATTGCTGCCGCTTTCATTAAACAATAACATTGATGTAGCCCAAAAATATCCACGTGTTCAAGGATCAGGGAATGGTCACTGGTGGCAATGGGTGGATGCTGCTATTGCAGGTTATCATAATGATTATGACGGAAATGCTGCACTTCCGATGCCAGGTAAGGAAAAAGCTTATGTAGATTCTCCCATTGAAGATTATGCGGGCCCTCTTACTGAAACCGTATTGATGGGTAACCTTTTATTACGAAGCTTTGGTATTCGTGTAAAAACAAACAGGAACGATCCGGTTTATGGAGATGTAGAAGACATTACAACTCCTGGCCGATATATTTCTTACAAATGGGATGGTGCCAATATGAGGATAACCAATTTCGAGGCAGCCAATCAATTTGTAAAAAGAGAGTACCGGGAAGGGTGGGGAAAATTGGAATTGTAAGGGGAAAGTAGCAAGTAGGAAAATAGGGAATAAGAAATAAAAAATAAGGAATAAGGAAAAAGGAAGTGTGAAACCTATAGGGTTTGCAGCGCCGGATGGAGGTTCTGGCTCAACCTTCTTGCGTTTGTGTTATGAAATAAATCAACAAGAAGATACATGCAGGTCTTTATAGAAAATGATTACCAATCTTTGTCGGAGAAAGTCGCAAAGAAAGTGTTGGAAATTGTTGTGCCTCTTAAAAATCCGGTATTGTGTCCTGCAACGGGAGATAGTCCAAAAGGTTTATATAAAGAAATGATTGGTCGGATAGCCCAAAAAAATATAGACACGTCAGGTTGGTATTTTGTCGGGCTGGATGAATGGCTTGGAATGAATGAGCAGGATGAAGGTAGCTGTAGAGATCATTTGAATAATGATTTATTAAAGCCCTTGAATGTTTCTGAAAAAAATATTAGTTTTTTTGACGGAAAAGCAAAAGATATTCAGGATGAAATTAAGAAGACGGTGAATTTTGTAAAAGTAAATGGTGGTATTGACATAGCAATTGTGGGACTTGGGATAAATGGACATATAGGAATGAATGAGCCGGGAACGGATCCTTCTTTACATTCGCATATATCTGAGATAGATAGAATAACACAACAAGTAGGACAAAAATATTTTAAACAAAGCCGGGAGATTAAACGTGGCATTACTTTAGGAATAGCAGATATAATAGAAGCCCGTCGGGTGATCCTGTTGGTAAACGGCAATAAGAAAGCGGCCATTGTTCAAAGAGTTTTAGAAGGAGATATTTCTGAAGAATTTCCTGCAAGTTTGTTACGAAGGCACAAAAACTTTAGTGTTTATTTAGATAAAGAAGCGGCAAGTCTTTTAAAAAAAAGTAGAACCGGAAGCACATTGATTTTGTAAAGTATTCGTGTCAATTCGTAGCAAAGGCCTCATCCCAACCTTTCCTTTGGCAAGCTCAGGAAGACAATTCCAAAAAAGAAGGAAATGTGCTATTAAAATTTCATAAAAATTACGTATCCCGATAGATGCGGAGTGGCCTTTAAAAAAATATAAATGAACAGCAATTCAGTTATCGGAATAGATCTTGGTGGTACTAATATTCGGGGAGGTGTAGTGTCTGATTTTAAATTGTCAGGGATCGTTTCTAAAAAAATTAATGCACAGGGCACTTCAGAAGAAGTTTTGGAAGAACTCTTTTCATTAACCGATCTTTTAATAAAAAAAGCCGTAAAGGCAATCGGTATTGGAGTGCCGGGTCTGGTGATAGCGGACGAGAAAATGGTTTATGATCTGGTATATATTCCTTCATGGAAAAAAGTTCCTTTACAAAAATGGATGGAAGATCGTTACCAGGTTCCTGTATACATTAATAATGACGCAAATTGTTTTGCTTTGGGTGAATATTATTTTGGAAAAGGTAAAGGAGTGAATTCAATGGTCGGACTAACTATAGGTACAGGCCTGGGTACCGGGCTGATCATCAATAAAAAATTATACGAAGGGAGGAACGGAGGAGCCGGTGAATTTGGCATGGTTGGTTATTTAGATAAAAGCATAGAGTATTATGCCAGCGGTCAATTTTTTCAAAACGTATATCATGTTTCAGGTGAGTTAGTTTTTGAAAATGCGCGGAAAGGGGATGCAGAAGCATTAAAGATGTATGGCGAAATGGGCGTGCATTTTGGTAATGCTATTAAAACAATACTGTATGCACTGGATGTAGAATTGATTATTCTTGGCGGATCGGTGAGACATGCTTATCCTTATTTTTCTAAAAAAACATGGGAGCAAATCAGAACATTTGGGTTTCAAAAAGCGATTACTAATTTGCGGATAGAAGTTTCTGAATTGGAAAATGCAGGCGTGTTGGGCGCTGCTGCGTTGTATTATGACAGGGAAAAATAAACGTACTCTCGTTTATAAAATTATCTGTTTAGATCGAAGTTCACAAGCCTACCTCGTTTTTTCGGAAAGACTTAGATTCTAATGGCGGTTTCCAACCTTACTCATCTCCTGATTTTAGTGTGACAGTAGTGATTATTTATAAAAGTTTCTTTTTACACTCACGATGATTTTATTGAGCAAGGCAGTATATGACTGACATCATTAACGAAGAATAATTTTATGGCTTGGCGTAATTTTTTGCGGCATCGTCCAAAACCAAAAGCCAGTCCTGGCCATAGCCGGATGTTGACTGTGTCAACTTTTTAACTCCTTTATTAATCACATTATTCAAATCTAATAGCTTTCTTTCGGACGTATAAATAGACGCATAATCGTTGGAAGAACTTTCCATCATTTAAAAAATATTGACGATTAGTATTTGCAGAAAATTGGACAAACGTAGTTTGAAAAAATAAAATTAATAAGAAAGAAAGAACGAAACTTTTCAATAATAGATTATAGTATGAATGATGAGATTGAGATAAAATAAAAACTAAGTTCACAGCAATTTGTTTTTCTACATAAATGAAAAATAGATTAAACAAGCCTACCTATCGGAAGGCAGGCAATTATTGAGAATTCTTATTTTCTAATTTCTATGTTTTACAAATATTTTTAAAAGATAATTATTGCTTTACATTTTCAGGGGTTATTTTGCGAAACATTATTTTTTCCAAAAGCATGAAGAAGTTTTTAATTGTAGTAATTTCTCTTTGTATTTTATTTTTAGTTAGCATATATATTTTTGTTCCCGGAAAATTAGAAATAGCTAAGGTGGAATTTGCTAATTGTAATATAAATGGAGCTTCCAGGACGATACACGACTCACATGGCTGGTGGAAATGGTGGCCAGATGCAGACAGCCTGCGCCACAATTATAAAACTGATTCAGTATGGCATTACTATAATGGGTATTATTACCATCTGGACGAGAAGTTGTATGATGCCATAAAAATTCAAATAAAAAATAAAGAAACTAACATTGAAAGCTTTGTCCATATTTTCAAATTTAATTTTGATTCGGTTGCTATAGAATGGAAATGCAGCTTATTTACAGGCACCAATCCAATAACAAGAATATTAAAATACAAGCAGGCAGAAAGGATCCAGAATAATATGACTCAAATTCTTTCGGGGCTTGTATCCTTCCTGGAAAACAAAAAGAATATTTATGGTTTTAATTTTCATGTTATAATATCAAAGGACTCCACACTGGTTGCTACGAAAAGAATCACGGCAAACTATCCTCCCACTTCTGAAATTTATACTTTGATCGGAAATTTAAAAAGATATATAAAAAGCGAAGGAGCAAAAGAAAACAATTTTCCTATGCTCAGCATAAGAAAAATAGAAAATTCAGCGTTTAAAACCATTGTGGCTATACCGGTAAATAAAAGACTTAAAGGAGAGGGAGAAATATATTTCAATCGTTTTGTACCCTGGAAAGTATTGACTGCCGAGGTCCATGGTGGTAACAGCACTGTAGAGGAAGCTATGTATCAGATGAAAGTACATATGAGTGATTACCAGCAAACCGCAATGGCTATTCCTTTTGAATCGTTGGTAACAGATAGAAGCAAACAACCTGATACCTTACAATGGATCACAAGGATTTATACGCCGGTCCCATGAAATATTACAGGCAGGAGGTATTTGATATGAGATAACGAGCATGGGCACTTTATGTCAAATATTTCGGAAGTCTTTTAATTGAGAAGTTTAATCGTTTCCTAAGAGTTCTGTAAAAAGTGTGCATTTTCGTTTGCAAGGCGTTATCCGAAACACAATTGTTGTAATCAATATCAGCCATTCCTTTGGCGACTCCATTTGAAACAAATAAATCTTTGAGTCCATTTATCAAAGTCCTTTAATATAGTTACCTATAAATGATGGATAAAACGAAAGCCGGTAATGTACAAAGAATGAAATTGATCACGGATAGCGGGTTTTTTCGTGAATTGTTATATGAGAAAAGGAACGTTGAATTATAATGGTACGGCTGCAATATGTTTATTTTTGTAAGCCCTGATTCAATTTGTACAAAGCAGGATATTCATTGTTGATAAGAAATAATACATAGAGTCCGTTTGGCCCCGGAATTTCTACAATGTCTCTTACCATCCCCTGCACATTTAACCCTGTTTTTCTTTGTTCAACCCATTTGAAATTTCCATTTCCATCGTTTAGAAGCAGACCACCAAAACTCGCATCCAGTCTTTCAAACTGGGGAAGAAAAGTATAAAGATTGCCGCCTATTACCAAATCTACTTTATCATCATTATTTAAATTCATACAATGAATGGTATTGACTGATGAAAGTTGCGACATTATCGGCAATTTCTTAATTATGAAGCTGCCGTTACCATTATTAACAGCTACTATTGAAGATTGATAATTAAATTCTTTTACTATGCATTTTTGTAATGCTTCCGGTGGAAACAATTGCTGAATTGATTTTTCAGCATAATCTTCATGCTTCAGGTTTTGGCTTTTTAGAGTAGGTATCTGATTTTGCAAATCATTTTTTAGAAAAACAGGCATGTCTCTTCCTTTAATAGTATAGGTGAGAATTTTATCATTGACGCCACTCTGGTTAAAATCGTTGATCCATAATTTTACCGGATTAGCGGAATCAGGACGCAGGTAAAAGTTTTCACCAATATTTCCGAAAATGAGATCCACTTTCCCATCTCCGTTCAAATCAGCAGCAGTAACCGTTTGCCACAAGCCAAATAACTTATTCAGGTTAGATTTAATTTCTACAAAATGATCACTGTTATAAGAGAAAATTCGCGGTGCCATCCATTCGCCTGTTATAATTAATTCTTTGGAGGAATCTCCTGTAACATCGGCCCACACTGCCCCTGTTACCATGCCAATATTTGCGATATCCGGGTTTTTGGGTTTAGCAATGTCCTTAAAATGACCATGGCCATCATTTACATACAGGTAACTTGAAGGTGATACGCCGTAATCCCTGGGAGAACTTCTGCCTCCTATAAAAATATCAGGGTAGCCATCGTGATTAAAATCATAAGCAATAGCTACTCCGGTATTCACTCCATTTGGTGGAAAGGCATCTACGTCAATGGAGAAATTCCCTTTACCATCATTTATATATAACCGGCTTTGCATTTGCCTGCTGTAAGGTGGGTTATTGTTGCCTCCCGGGCCTACATACAGATCAAGATCGCCATCATTATCCGCATCAAAAAACAGGACAGCTTCATCTTCAAAATCAGAATATTGAACAAAAACCGGTTCTTTCTTTTTTACAAATTGCCCCGATTTGGTTAGAAGGTATAGTTGACCGGGATGATCTTTTGTGCCGCCAATGTAGATATCATCCAATCCGTCACCATTCACATCGCCCACAGCAGCTTTTGGTCCTTCTCTGGAAAGCATTTCGGGGATATTTTTTTCGTAATAAAAATCAATATTTTCATCCTCCTGATGCTTTTCGAAATTACTTTTTACAGGCTCAAAAATAGTGGCTGTCGATAGTTCTGATGTATCGGAATATAATTTTGCATTGGGCGGTTGTTGAATTACCAATAAGGTATCAATTGGCGGATTCAGGTATTTGGAGTACGTGCGGTTGGGCCACATTATTATCATTGAATCAATCTTATTCAATTTCCCCAATCCAATAATTTGTTTGTAATCTACAGAAGATTGAAAGCCACGGCTTGGTATTACCTCACGACTTAGTATTTGGTTGCCGATATACAATTTTATATTGCTGCCAATGGCAAAACTATTTTTCTCATTTCCTTTCAAAAAGATGCCGAGATAATTATTTTTATTAATCGTGCCTGAAGTGTTTTTATAGACAAAAGCGGGTCCGTTTTCATTATTAACTATAAGATCTAAAGTGCCATCATTGTTAAGGTCTCCATAAGCGGCGCCGTTAGAAAAGGAAGATTGCGTAAATCCCCATGATTCGCCCACATCCTGAAATTTCAAATTGCCAAGGTTTCTGAAAGCATAGTTTTTTAATGGATTTTGCGGGATTTTTTTTAAAATTTCGTCCACTCCTTCTTTCTTACCACTGAGAATCATTTTTTGAATGACATCATTAGCAAAAAATCGTATAAAATCGAGGTTCGTAACATCACGGTTGATGCCATTGCAAACATAAATATCATTGTATCCATCGTTGTCGGCATCAAATAATAATGCTCCCCAACTCCAGTCGGTAGCAGATACTCCGCTGTAGTTCGCTATATCTAAAAATTTTCCATTTTTGTTATTTAGTTGTAAACAATTCTTTACATATTGATAAGAAAATCCTGCTTTTAATTTACTGTTGAACTGATCAATATCATCAAAAGATCCCATGGTTTTCAGCCGGTAATCATTTTCAGGAAGCATATCTGTAGTGAAAATTTCAGGATAGCCATCGTTATTAATATCGGCTATATCAGCGCCCATTGATGACAGACTTATATGTTGCAGCCATTCATCTGTTTCATCTTTAAAGGTTCCGTTTTTTTGATTAATGTATAAGTAATCTCTTTCGTAAGAATCATTGGAAACATAAACATCGGGCCAGCCATCTCCATTAATATCTCCTACAGATACGCCCAGTCCAAAACTTATCAGACTACTGTGAATGCCTGCCTGGGCGGTAACTTCAGTAAAATGGCCGTTATCGTTTCGGTACAAATGATTGCCGCCTCCTTTCAAAAAAGAGGCTACGTTCCACTCGGAATCAGGAAGATCACGTTCGTTGGAATTGTTCAATATATTTACAGGGATAGGACTATTGTTAATCATGAAACAATCAAGGTCACCATCACCATCGTAATCAAAAAAGGAGACCTGAGTAGTATAACCAACCACATCCAATCCATATTCTTTTGCCGACTCTGTAAAGGTCATACTATGGTTATTGATGTACAATTTATTCCTTCTGTTACCATTAATCATGTGACCCGAATTACATATATAAATATCAAGCCAGCCGTCATTATTAATATCAACAAAAGTGACTCCGGTACTCCACATGCTGTCCTGCCGAAAGCCGGATTTTGAGGTAACATCTTCAAATTTAAAATTGTCTTTATTCAGATAGATTTTGTTTTCTCCCATGTTAGAAGTAAGTACTACATCAGCCAATCCATCATTGTTAAGATCACCAATTGCTACACTACCTCCATTATAAAAATTTCGGAAAAGAAAACTGTTTTCCAACTTGCCATCAGTTACTTTATTATTAAAATTAATTCCTGTATTGGTCATTAATTGAAACAATGGCCCTTCGTTACTTTTATTATTACAAGAAATGATTATTCCTAATAATGGGACTAAGATAACAATTGAAACATTGCGGGAACACATGAAACTGGCTTTATTGTTTGATGTTTATGAAGATAGCTTAATTATAAAGGCCATTAGTTTTAGTTGCTAATGGCCTTTATAAAATTCATATTTTTTCTTTTAATACCCCGGGTTTTGTTTTAAGTTATGGTTTGCAGCCAATGCAGTCGATGGTATAGGGAATACCAGGTGTGTAGCATCAGATGCTGGTTTAAGATACCACGCTTTCATAAACATTCCGAAACGGATCAAATCGGTTCTCCGCATTGCCTCCCAATACAACTCTCTGCCTCTTTCGGCTAATAAAGTATTTGGATCATTCAAATTATTCGGATTAACCAATGCAATGGTGGTCATAGGCGCAGCTTTTCTGGCCAATCTTAAATCATTTACCATTGCCAAAGCTCCTGCATTATCAGGAGACGAAGCACGCATTTTAGCTTCTGCAACCATTAATACCACATCTGAATACCTGTATAGCATACACCAGTTACCGGCTTTGCCGCCACCATAGTTTTTCCCGTCGTCTGAAAAGTCGGGCAAATATTTCAAAACACGAATGCCCACATCTTCCAAAAGAGGACCAATTTCTTTCAAATCCGGTGAGAAATTAGTATTAAAAATTAATAAATTGCCTTGCCTGTCTTTTACTTTAGTACCGTCTTCGTAATATTGTTGCCCAATGAGTAATCCTGTTTTCAGACCGGAAACATCTGTTACTCCTTTATAAAATCTACCTCCGATTCTTTGGTCCAACAAGGTATCGGCAGGAGTTTCAGTCGGAGTACCATGTATTCCAAAAGAATTATAAAAATCTGCAGTAGTGCAAAATCCATTCCAGCCACCTTGTGGAGCTAACGGTTTATAAGAGTTATAGTGCAAAGTTGCCCACCACATATTATGTATCCCTGTATTATTAATAGAGACTCCGGATGTATTGGGTGCAGCAAATATTGCTTCTCTCGAAGTAGAATTATTAGGGCTAAAGTTATTAAAATAGTTAGCAATATAGGAATATTTACCGCTATTGATAATGGCATTCCCGAGAGTAATAACTTTCTGCATATCTGCATCATCAAAGGTTGGATTTTCCCTGTTGATAAGTGCGCCATGGTTCAAATATAATTTCATTAATAACGTATTAGCCGCATCCACATTTGCTTTAGCCATTCCATTAGATGCAGGGAGATCAGGAATAATTGCCGTTAATTCACTTATAATAAAGTTAACTGCGCTATCTCCCGAATATACTTTAGGAGCGTTTAATAAATTATCCCCTGGATTTCTGAAGGGAAACTGGCCAAAAAGATCTAAGAGTTTGTAAAGAGAAAATGCCCTAAGAAACCTGGCTTCAGCTGCTTGTCCCTTAGAAGGAGTAAAAGCTAAAACATTTGTAGCATCAAAATTTAATTTATTTAAATCATTAAACGCGTTTATGATGATATCCACACCATCCGGGCCGAATTTTTGTAGCTTCAATGACCTCCATTTACCATTGTCGTCCCAGTCTCCCGCACGCGTGGGTACCACAGCCTGATCAGCAGTTACTTCTTCCAATGCTGGAATCCTCCCAGGGTCAGAGAACGGTCCACCTACATCATTATAAGCAGATTGTAATAATAATTGCGTTCCATTTGCGCCTAATGCATTGCCTGCCTGATCATTTGTCAAGGTACTATTCAGGTTTTGATTGAGTTTAGTACATCCCATTCCCATAATAACTGCAATACTCAAAGAAAGGGGAAACTTTTCCAATTTATATAAATTCATAATTTAAGATTTTTAATTTTTTTATAATGACATATTAAACCCAAAATTTATTATTCTTGGTGTAGGGTAAGGTATGTATTCTATATTTCTGGAAGGATACCCATTTTGATTTTTATCAACATCCACCTCCGGATCAAATCCGGTAAATTTTGTAATTACAAAAAGATTAGACCCACTAACAAAAACATTCAAATTTTTTACGTACTGACCCAGATCGCCAAAAGCATAAGTAAGTGTAACATTCCGTAATTTTAAATAATCACCTTTTTCAAGATACCTGCTTGATACGGCTACACTTGCACTAATGCTCTCCTTTGAGCCAATAATAGACGCATCTACATTTTTCCCATTTTTAAAATTACTTATATTAGTTATGGTATTAAATGTATTATTATAAATATAAAAGCCGGACGCACCGCTCGCATTTAGTGCTAATGACAATTTATTATATCTTAAAGTAGTTGCAAATCCATATAACAAATGGGGATTGGGGTCTCCCATAAAAGTAGGTTGGTCTGCTACAGACTGCTGTCCTTTATCGTCAAACCCACTGAATTTTTTTAAATAAAACACATTAACCGGGTGATTATTTCCAATAATCTGAGCCAGTGTACCTGAAACGCCCTGGCCACTTACCTGGGCTGTTGCGATGTTTGCCTGTTCAAAATCCGTCAACAGGTTTTTATTATGTGCGATATTAAAATTTACATCCCATAAAAATTTAGCATTAGAAACGAGGGAAGCGCCTATTGAAAATTCAACACCTGAGTTGATCAAATGAGCAGGTAAGTTAATAAAGAAAATAGAGGAGGGTGCAGGCTGTATTGCTGTGCTTTGGAAAAGAATATTAGTAGTGTTTTTATGGTAATAATCAATAGAGCCAAAAATCCTGTTATTTAGGAACGCGTAATCTAAACCTATATTTATTTGAGCAGTTTTTTCCCATTTCAAATCCGGGTTGGCAACATTGCTTTGTCCTATACTATTATAAGACCCAGAATTAAATTGTTCCTGGGACGCGCCTGCCGGAAACTCCTGGTTTCCGGTAATCCCCCATGATGCCCTCAATCCTAAATTTGACATTATAGTGCTTGATTTCATAAAGTCTTCATTACTTATCGTCCACTTAGCAC
This sequence comes from Ginsengibacter sp., assembly GCA_039935935.1. Classification (GTDB taxonomy): domain Bacteria; phylum Bacteroidota; class Bacteroidia; order Chitinophagales; family Chitinophagaceae; genus Ginsengibacter. Next base: position 19,135 of record JBDTJI010000144.1, read on the forward strand.
CAACAGAAGGGAAATATCCATATTTATTGTTTTTCCCAAATTTGCTAGAGCCGTCACCTCTTATAGTTGCAGTTAGATAATACTTACTTGATAAATTAAAATTCACCCTGCCAAAGTAGGATTGTATTTCAGTAGTAGGATCAACAGAAGTTCTCAACGGATTTTGAGTTTTTGCATTCTGGAAAAAACTTGTATAAAGAATAGGTATTCTGTTTTGCTGATCAAGATTAGTATTAAATTGAGAAGCGAAAACAGATGAATTTCCAAAATCCGTCTTCCAGTATTCATAACCTGCCAGGGCCTCCATAGAAAGATTTTGAGTCAGATCGGTATTGTACGTTAAAGTATGGGTAAACGTTTCAGAGGTTAAATGTGCATCTGAAATGGCACCGTCTCCGATCCCAGAGACTCCGTTAATTCCGTCAATCCAACCATCTATATTCGTATTTCTTTTTCCTGTGCCATGGTTAATGGCATATAAAAATTTGTATTCGAGGCCATTCGTGATCTTAAATGCGGCGGATATGTTGCCCAGAAATACGTTTACATTAGAGACATCATTATAACCATCAATAACTGCCAGCGGGTTAGGTACTGAATTTACCGCATTGCTGAAAAGCCCGTTGCCGCCAGTAAATGGTGCTGTAGGGTTCCAGTTAAGTGCCCAGGCCATTAAATTACCTCCTGCTCCTGCTGTATTACTAATAAGCCCCATGTTCTCTGTAGTATGCCCTGCAATAACATCAAAATTAATTGACAAACGTTTGTCTAAAAATTTATATTCACCGGCAAAATTTCCAAGGTATTTATCTAAAGATGTTTTCTTGATAAATCCAAAATCCTGAGAGCCAAGAAATGATACACGGAATTTTCCACTTTCATTTCCGCCGCTTAATGCCAGGTTATAGGCCTGCGATAATGAACTTTGCGTGACAGCTTTTAAAGCATCTACAGATCCGCCATGATCAAGAGAGTTGGGCAATGTGTCCAGGCTATAGGCATGCAGCGCAGTTTTAAACTGGCTTGTAGATAGAACCTTATATTTATGCATATATCCGGCGTTAACACCAAACTTTGTCCCGAACTCTACTTTTGTTCCACCGGAGGTTCCTCTTTTAGTTGTAACAATAATAACACCATTTGCTCCTCTTGAGCCATAAATTGCAGTGGAAGAAGCATCCTTTAATACATCTATCTGCACTATATCATTTGGGTTAAGATAAAGTAAAGGATTTGATTCCGGCGTAGTACCAAAATCAAGGCCTGTCCCCCCAAAATTCAACCCAGGCTTTGCGGTTCTTCCGTCTAATGGAACTCCATCTACTACATATAACGGATTGTTACCCGCTCTTATAGAATTATTTCCTCTTATTTTTATGGTTGAAGCAGCTCCTGGCTGGCCATTGTTAGTAGTAATTTCCAGTCCGGCAACTTTGCCCTGAAGGAGTTGGTCAGGAGATGCGATTGCTCCCTGATTAAAGTCTTTTGCTTTAATAGAAGTAACCGCCCCGGTTAAATCTCTTTTTCTTACTGATCCATAACCAACTATTACCACATCTGAGAGACTTGCATCAGAATGTACAAGTGTAACCGTAACATTAGTTGTTGATGATACATCAACTCTCTGTGTTTCGGATCCCACAAAACTAATTTCCAGTTGTTTGGCGCTTTCAGGTACGCTTATACTAAACTTACCTTCAGCATCTGTACTTACACCTATTTTCTGGCCAACAACAAGAACGGTAGCATTTGCTAATGGTTTTCCATCAGGACCATTCACTGTACCTATGATCGTTCTTTGCTGCGCCATAGTTTGAAAAAAACAAAAGAGCAGAAGCACTCCGCTTAATAGAAACTTTTTTTTCATAAATACGATTTTAAATAGTGAATAAAAGACTGTATAATTATGACACAAGGTAAAAAAATTG
>JBDTJI010000145.1:0-7732 GCA_039935935.1 Ginsengibacter sp.
GGAAAATTAGTGACGGAGCATCTTGGTAAAAGCAGTCTTTTTATTAATGATGGTATTCATGCACTCAATACTTCTTTTATTTATGATGGTCTTTTTATACAGGTAAATAATAAACAAGTAATAGAAAGTCCTCTCTATTTATACCATATTTCAGACTCAAGAGAAAATCACGTTCTTTCCCAGCCACGAAGTCTTGTGTACGTAAGTGAAAGCTCCAAAATCCAAATTGTAGAAACTTATAAAACTATTGGCACGATGGATAGTTTTACCAATGAAGTTTTCGAGATAGTTGTCAACTCTAATGCTATTGTAGAACATTATAAATTTCAAAATGATAGTGTGAACGCGAGTCAGGTGGGCACTACACATATCAGGCAAATTGGTAAAAGTTATGCGCATACTGTAGTAGCCAGCCTGGATGGTGGGATGATTCGAAACAATACCAACATCATTATGGAGGCAGCGGGCAATGAAGCACACATGTATGGATTGTATTTATTGAAGGGTGATACACATGTAGATAATCATACCCTGGTTGATAACAAAATGCCGAATTGCTTCAGCAATGAATTGTATAAAGGTGTGATGGATGAACGCTCAACGGGTGTTTTCAGCGGAAAGATATATGTAAGGCCTGATGCACAAAAGACCAATGCTTATCAGACTAATAATAATATTTTATTGAGTGAGAAAGCCAGTGTAAACGCCAAGCCTCAACTTGAGATTTTTGCCGATGACGTAAAATGCTCTCATGGTTGCACAGTAGGAAGATTGGATGAAGAAGCTTTGTTTTATCTGAGAACACGAGGTATCTCAAAAGAACATGCACAGGCAATGTTGCTCGAAGCTTTTGCGGCAAGCATTGTAGAACAAATTAAAATAGAATCACTGCGCAAGTATGCGGAACAACTTATTGCTGCCAGATTATCGGATGAAATGGCAAACTAATAAAAACTTTTTAAATACACCATAAATGAAAGAATCGATTGATATAATGCGGGGAGCCAGGAAGTTTCTGCTAAATTTAATAGATGGAATTTCTATCGAGAAATTGAATGAGATTCCTCCCGGATTTAATAACAATCTCGTTTGGAACTTTGGTCATGTTATAGCCAATCAGCAAATATTATGTTACCGGAATGCAGAGGTAAAGCCGGTTATTGAAGATGAATTCATTGACAAATATAAAACCGGTACCCGTCCGGATGGGTTTATTGGCGAAAATGAATTTAAGATTATTAAGCAATATTTGATCACAACAATTGATAAGTTTGAAGAGGACTCAACCACAAATATGTTTGAAAATTATAAGGCATTTGATCTTAAGTCATACCCTGGAGTAAAGATTAAAAATATCGGGGATGCTGCTAAATTTGTCTCTTTTCATGATGGCTTACATGTTGGTTATTCAATGGCTTTAAAAAGATCATTGAATAAATAATAATTGATGCCGGTATCATGTACTGACTTAGATAAAAGTTTAAACCGATATATGCCCAACACTAAATAAATGGAAACATTAACTACCATATCGCCCACATTTGATGTAGACTCTATCAGGAAATTTTTTCCTGTCCTTGAAAGAGAGGTAAATAATCAATTGCTGGTTTATTTGGATAATGCAGCTACTTCGCAAAAACCACAGGTGGTTATAGATGCATTAAGTCACTATTATTCTAATTACAATGCCAACATTCATCGCGGTATTCACACACTTGCAGAGGAAGCAACCGCGGCATACGAGGCCACGCGTGATACAGTAAAAGAATTTATTAATGCAACATCTTCAGAAGAAATAATTTTTACAAGAGGTACTACTGAAGGTATCAACTTAGTGGCCTATACCTGGGGTAGAAAAAATATCCGGGAAGGCGATGAAATTATCATATCTACGATGGAGCATCATTCGAACATCGTTCCATGGCAAATACTCTGTGAAGAAAAAAACGCAGTTTTAAAAATTATTCCAATAAATGATGAGGGCGAGCTTTTGATGGACAATCCGGTGGCTACCGGCTTTAAACAATTACTTTCTTCCAGGACAAAGCTTGTTTCAATTGTTCACGTCTCCAATGCATTAGGAACCGTGAACCCGGTAAAGGAGATTATAGAGGCAGCGCATGAAATCGGCGCTTTGGTATTAGTGGATGGCGCCCAATCGAGCGTTCACCTGGACATAGATGTACAGGAAATGGATTGTGATTTTTTTGCTTTTTCAGGACATAAAGTTTATGGGCCAACAGGTGTGGGAGTTCTTTATGGGAAGAAAAAGATTCTGGAAGAAATGCCTGTGTTTATGGGTGGTGGCGAAATGATTAAGGAAGTAACTTTCGCAAAAACAACGTATAATAATTTACCTTATAAATATGAGGCGGGTACGCCAAACATTGCGGATACGATTGCACTAAAAGTGGCGTTGGATTTTGTAACAGAACTTGGGAAAGATGTGATCAGAAATCATGAAAATAAATTGTTGAAATATGCGACTGAGCAGATGCAATTGATTCCAGGCCTTCGTATTATTGGCGATGCTAAAAACAAGGTGAGTCTCATTTCTTTTATAATTGATAAGATACATCCCCAGGATATCGGAGTTTTACTTGACAACCAGGGAATAGCTGTAAGAACCGGGCATCACTGCACAGAGCCATTGATGAATCGCTTTGGAATTACGGGAACAGCACGTGCATCGTTCGCACTATACAATACTAAAGATGAAGTGGATCGTTTGATTAACGGGCTACATAAGTGCATCAAAATGCTTTCATAAAATGAATGATTATAGAACCATAAAAGATAGAGAAGAAGAAATAGTAGATGAATTTTCGTTGTTTGACAGTTGGGAAGAGAAATACGAATACATCATAGACCTGGGTAAGAAGTTAGAGCCCCTGGAGGATAAATATAAAATAGGTGAAAACATTATCAAGGGCTGTCAATCCACTGTGTGGCTGACATCCGAATTTAAGAACGGAATGGTTTTTTTTAAAGCGGATAGTGATGCAGTGATTGTAAAAGGTTTGGTAAGTATGCTCATCAAAGTTTTATCCGGCCATGAGCCTGATAAGATCCTTGGAGCGAAATTAGATTTTATTGGAGAGATAGGGATGATGACTCACCTGGCTCAAACCCGCTCTAATGGCTTATTGTCAATGGTAAAGCAAATTAAAAATTATGCGTTGGCTTATAAATCGGCAGACACGGCTTAAAATGAAAAATTATGGAAGCAGAAGAATTAAAAGAAAAAGTGATTGAAGCGTTGCATGAAGTGTACGATCCCGAAATTCCGGTGGATATTTATGAATTGGGATTAGTATATGAAGTGGAGGTGTTACCAATTAATAACGTACAGATTGTGATGACTCTTACAGCCCCCAGTTGCCCTTCGGCGCAGGAGATACCGATTGAGGTAGAAGATAAAATAAGGGCGATAGAAGGAGTGAACGATGTGCATGTATCAGTAGTGTGGGATCCACCATGGGAGAGGAGCATGATGAGCGAAGTGGCTATGCTGGAGTTGGGATTTATGTGACCCAATCGGTTCAAGGGTAGAAGTAATATCAAAATAATTGGAGATTGTCAACATGATTTGGAACGAAAAAATTAGTTATTTTGAAAAAAATATTTTATCATTTAAATTAAACACCTTATCTCCCTTTAGGGGTTAGGGGTTACATCATGAAAATCACATCACAGGAAGAATATGGTTTACGGATATTACTGCGCATTGCGCGATGCCATGCCGAAGAAAGTATGAGCATTCAGGCATTAAGTGTAGCGGAAGGATTATCACCCGCTTATGTAGCCAAGCTTACTCGGCTGCTGCGACAGGCCGGATATATAAATAGTACCCCTGGCAATGTGGGTGGTTATATTTTGTCTAAACCTGCTGTCGAAATTAATATTAACCAGGTTTTAAAAACCCTGGGAGGTTCGTTATTTTCCAAAGAATTCTGTAACGATTTTTCTGGGGTTAACAGGCTTTGCACTAATTCGGTAGATTGTTCTGTAAGGTCACTCTGGCAAATGGTACAATTTTCGGTGGATCAATTATTGGATAAAGTAAGTTTAAATGATCTCATCGGTGCCGAAAAAAAATCAGATAATATGTTGAATATTCTTTTGCAACAGCATCAATATCCTCAAAGAAAAAGTCTTTCACAACCTTAAAAAATCTCTATGAATGGTCAGGGCATTTTATCTTTTTGCCTATTAAATTTTTTCATTTAGCTTTGACCTTTAATGCAACTATCCACCAAACATCTCCTGGGCATTAAAGATTTGCAACTTAGCGATATTGAACTTATTCTTTCTACTGCCACTCAATTTAAAGAAGTATTACAGAGACCTATAAAGAAGGTGCCCTCACTTCGGGATACTACCATTGTTAATTTATTTTACGAAAATTCTACGCGCACAAGAATTTCTTTTGAGCTTGCTGAAAAGCGACTTAGCGCTGATACGCTCAATTTTTCTGCTTCCGGATCTTCTGTCTCCAAAGGTGAAACTTTGCTGGATACTGTGAATAATATCCTTTCGATGAAAGTAGATATGGTAGTGATGCGGCACAATGCGAGTGGTGCTCCTCATTTTTTGGCAAAGCATATTTCTGCTGCTATCATCAACGCGGGGGACGGAATTAATGAGCATCCTACACAAGCTTTGTTAGATGCTTTTTCTATACGAGACAAGTTGGGAAAGCTGGAAGGAAAAAAAATTGTAATTGTTGGTGATATCATGCATTCGAGAGTAGCGCTTAGCAATATTTATTTATTGAAAAAAGCAGGAGCGGAAGTCATGGTAGCTGGGCCACCTACTTTGATTCCTAAGTACATAAGCCAGGCATTTGATATCAGGGTGGAATATAATTTACAAAAAGCTTTGCAATGGTGTGATGCAGCCAACATTCTTCGCATCCAGTTAGAGAGACAAAACCAGGTGCTGTTCTCATCTTTAAGAGAATACAATCTTGCTTATGGAGTGAGTAAAAAATTATTGGATAGCTTAAATAAGGAAATAATCATATTACATCCGGGACCGATCAACAGAGGAGTGGAAATAGACAGTGATGTAGCGGATTCCAAACAATCTGTTATTTTGCAACAAGTAGAGAATGGTGTGGCTGTAAGGATGGCTGTACTATATTTGTTGAGTAACAAAGAAAATTTCAATTAAACTTAATTTAACGGGCAAACTTTATGGAGAGAATCTGTTTATTTCCGGGGACGTTTGATCCTGTAACACTGGGTCACACCGACATTATAGACCGTGCGCTTCCTTTGTTTGATAAATTATATGTAGGACTGGGGAGAAACAGCAATAAAGTGCCGATGTATTCTGAAGAACAAAGATTAGGGTGGCTTAAAGAAATTTATAAAGATGACCCGAGGATCGGTGTATTGGCTTATGATGGATTGACGGTGGATTGTTGCAAAGAGGTAGGAGCTAATTTCATAGTAAGAGGTATCCGTTACGTGAACGACTTTGAATATGAAAAAGCAATTGCAGATATGAACCGTAGCCTGAAGAATAACGTAGAAACTATTTTCCTGACAACACTTCCTAAATATACCTCGATTGCAAGCACTTTAATAAGAGATGTGATTCGCAATAATGGAGACATTTCAGAGTTTTTACCTGATGTGGTTAAAAATTCGATTTACTAGAAAAGATTAATCAAAGCTCGTTAATTAGGGTGTCGCATCTTTTTCTACAAACACATTATTGATTTAAATGAATAATATGTCTATATGGTTTCAAAAAATATCTACCGTTGATTTAACCGACATCTTTGCCAACACGATGGCAGAATTCCTTAAATTGGAATGGGTAGAAATAGGCGATGATTTTTTAAAATTATCAATGCCTGTAGATAACAGCACACGACAACCCTATGGTTTTTTACATGGTGGTGCATCCTGTGCTCTTGCGGAAACCATTGGCAGTACAGGTTCTGCGTTGGTAATTGATCGTGAGAAGTATTATTGTGTGGGTTTAGAGATCAATGCCAATCACTTGCGAAGCGTTAAGGAAGGGAAAGTTACTGCTACAGCAAAACCATTACACTTAGGAAAATCTACTCACGTTTGGGATATAAAAATTCATGACGACAACGAAAAGCTCATTTGTGTAAGCAGGTTGACTGTGGCAATTTTACCTATTAAAATAAAGTAAAACTGAATTGTAAAATAATCTATACCAATTTTTTTATGCAATTATTGACGGATTAGAATGATTAAAAAAGTTCAAACTGATACTAATCACGTGCTGTTAAAAAACATTTACTCCTCCCCGCAAAATATCTTGCTTTTGCCTTTTAATATTATTTGGTTATGGATATCTTAGCCTTTTAAAAGTATCCTTCATCCTTATTCTATTTTGGTGTACAGCCGTAAATGCCCAACGTCCCTATATTACCGTATGGAAAACTGATAACCCCGGGTCAAGCACCGGTAATCAGATTTCGTTCCACGTTAGAGGATCTTTTGGCTTTACATGGGAGCTGGAAAATAACCCCACAGTAAAAGGCAGTGGCTTTATTTCAGGAATAGAGTCCGAATACTTCGTCAAAACTTTAAGCTTTCCCGCAGCAGGCGTATATCGCCTGTACATATCTCCAAAAAGAGGGTGCTCTGTGCTCAGAACGAAAGCCCTGTTCACTTTTTTTATTTTGTAACTTGCGTTAAAAGAAAAGCAATGAATATAACTGATAAAAGAACCGAAATAATTCAAATGCTTCAATCAGTTAAGAATGAGCAGTTAATAGAAGAGGTATATGAATTGTTGCATGCAGGTAATGCGGTTGAATCTGTTGATATTAGCAGTTTGCACAGGAAATACAAAATAAAATCAACAACGCCCTAAACGATTATAAAAGCGGCAATTATATTACACACACACAGATGAAAGAAAAAGTGAAGCAATGGCTTATCAACTAAACTGGACTGCCGAAGCCGATAATGATTTTAAGAAGATTGTTCGTTATTTAAAGGAAAATGGTCTTTGCACTCGGCAGAAAAATTTGTTGATGCTGTGTATAAGAAATTAGAAAAGCTATCTGCCATGCCAACGTTTGGACGGCCAACAACTAAAGCTTCCATTTACATTTTTAAACCGGACAGAAAAAATGATTTATTCTTTTCGATAGACGAATATGATATTATTTTATTGAGCATTTACCCTTACAAGAAGGATATAGCCAGAAGTAAGTATTACTAAGTAGTCTTGTTTCCATCATTTGAAACCGGAAAAATGAATTTCAAATTCCGCCACACATGCTAATGCTAAACCATTCATGATTTGCCTAAAGGAGTTTACTATCTTTTATTTAGAAGCCCATCTAAATGAAAAACAAAAATTTGTGAAAAATTAAATATAATAAGTAAGAGCCTGATGGTTTCCCCGACTTAAATAAGCCCGTGCCTGATTGAATTATGCAACAAGTCAGATGAATTAAGACACTTTGTTTTGAAGATCATATTTTTACGATGGTTATTGACTGTATGAATACTAATGTTGAGATCGTTAGTAATTTGTTTACTACTTAAACCTTTGCCTATCAAACTTAAAATCTCAGTTTCTCTTTTACTCAAGACATGTAGTTCTTTATTAGAATGATAATTTCTCTTTAATAAGACAGTTGTGGAATTGATATGATTACTACTGATTATTTCTTCAATAGTATGCACCATCGTCTGGTCTGTTTTATAATGAGTAATGTCTGTAATTACTC
>JBDTJI010000146.1:0-14049 GCA_039935935.1 Ginsengibacter sp.
AGGCAATGAAGGTGGCGGCAGTAAAAGCATTGGCACAATTGGCAAAATTACCGGTGCCAGACATGGTTACTATGGCCTATAATGAAAAAACTATTGTTTTCGGCCCAACGTATATTATCCCCAAACCTCTTGACATGAGGCTGCTTACTTCGGTAGCCCCTGCAGTAGCAAAAGCAGCAATGGATAGCGGTGTAGCCAGACAGCCCATTACAGACTGGGATAAATATTCTCTAGAGCTAAATGAGCGTTTGGGTATTGGCAATCATCTGTTAAGGATGTTGGGTTCAAAAGCACGCAAGAATCCAAAGAAAGTAGTTTTTGCAGAAGCCGAAAATTTGAAAGTGCTGAAGACTGCCCAGATGACGCAGGATGAAGGTATTTGCTTTCCTATTCTCTTGGGAGATCGCACGCGCATAGCTGAAATTGCCGCTTCAGGCGGAATTGATATTAGCGGTATTCCTATCATTGATCCTAAAAGTGAAGACGCATATAAAAAAAGGATGGAATATGGCGAATTGTTTTTTGCTAAAAGGCAGCGGCGCGGATCTAATCTCTATGAAGCAAAAAAAATAATGAGAGATAGGAATTATTTTGGTTGCATGATGGTGGAAACCGGCGAGGCAGATGCAATGATATCCGGTCTTACAAAAAATTATCCTGACACCATTCGACCTGCGCTGCAGGCAATAGGAATGGAAAAGGGCTCTAAAAAATTGGCCGGCATGTATATTATGCTAACTAAAAAAGGTCCGTTGTTTTTGGCTGATACCACTATAAATTTCAACCCCACTGCTGAAGAGCTTGCCGACATTGCAATAATGGTTGCGAAAGAAGTAAGAAGTTTCGGTATAACGCCGTATATAGCTTTGTTGAGTTATTCTAACTTTGGTAGTAGCAGTGCAACAGAGGCCAAATTGGTATCCCATGCGAGAGAAATTGCAAAGCAGAAGGAATCAGATCTTGTTATTGATGGCGAAATGCAGGCTAATGTTGCTTTTAATAAAGAGATTTTAAAAGGAAATTATCCATTTAGTGAATTGGTAGATAAAGAGGTGAATGTGCTTATTTTTCCTAATCTTGCAGCCGGAAACGTCACCTATAATCTTCTACAGGAAGTGGGGGGCTTCGATGCTATAGGACCTGTGTTATTAGGATTGAATAAGCCGGTTCACATTCTACAGTTAGGCAGCAATGTGCAGAGTATTTATAACATGGTATTAATCGCTGTGGTAGATGCTCAACTAAAATGCAAAAAAAAGAATGAGGAAAATGAATTGTAGAACCAATCGAAAAAAATTAACAGAGTTGACAGGAAAAATCTCTATGTAATTAAATAAGTAGAAGTAAACAAAATGAAATTATTTTCAACTATCGGAGCTTACTTATTGATGATGAAGGGCATGTTTACGAAGCCTGAAAATTTCAAAATGTACTGGAAAGAACTAATGCATCAGTCGGCAGAGATAGGCATGGGTTCATTAGGAATTGTTGCAATTATTTCTGTTTTTATGGGAGCGGTAAGTGCGGTGCAAACGGCCTATCAATTGGTAAATCCGGTGATACCAAAAGAGACTATCGCACAGATTGTGCGGGATACAGTAATTCTTGAATTTGCCCCTACGTTAGTGTGCATTGTACTTGCCGGTGTTGTGGGGAGTAAAATTGCCGGTGAGTTGGGTAACATGAGGGTGAGTGAGCAGATCGATGCTCTTGAAATCATGGGCATAAATACAAGATCTTATCTCGTAGCGCCCAAAATATTGGGAGCGTTGATTACGATTCCGTTGCTGGTTATCCTTGCCATGGTTCTTGGGATTTATGGCGGCAGGCTGGCAGGAGACCTGGGGGGAATTATTTCTGCTGACAATTATGATCGTGGACTACTTCTTAACTTTTCCCCAAAAAATGTGTGGTTTGCACTTATAAAGGCATACACATTTGCATTTATTATAAGCAGCATTTCTTCCTTTTATGGTTACAATGTAAAAGGTGGAGCATTGGAAATAGGGAGAGCGAGCACCACGGCGGTTATTACAAGTTGTATTCTTATTTTATTTGCAGACTATATCCTTGCGTTCTTTTTATTGTGATAAAAAGGTTATTTACTTTTAGTAAAGAGTGATATTTTTATTGCGCAATTGCAGTTATTATGATTGAGATCAAAAATATTTCTAAGTCTTTTGGTGACAAACAAATATTAAAAAATGTGAGCGCTGTTATGGAAACAGGACTTACCAATCTTATAATTGGAACAAGTGGCAGCGGTAAAACGGTGCTCCAAAAATGTATGGTGGGTTTATTCGAAGTAGATGAGGGTGAAATTATTTTTGACGGGAAAAACCTCACTACTATGGTTGAAGAAGAAAGGAAAGAATTGCGTCAGCAGATTGGAATGTTATTCCAGGGGTCAGCTCTTTTCGATAGTATGACGGTGGAGCAGAATATCAAATTTCCTTTGGACATGTTTACCAAATGGCCACACGCAAAAAAAATAGATCGGGTAAATGATGTGCTCGAAAGGGTAAACCTAAAAGGAACTAACAAAAAACATCCTGCTGAGATAAGTGGAGGAATGAAGAAGAGAGTGGGGATAGCACGAGCTATTGTTTTAAAACCAAAATATTTGTTTTGTGATGAACCCAATTCGGGTCTTGACCCCATGACATCTATGGTAATTGACAAACTAATTCAAGAGATTACAAAAGAATACAATATTACAACCATCATCAATACTCATGACATGAACAGTGTTATGGAGATCGGCGAAAATATTCTTTATCTCTACCATGGCGAAAAGGAATGGGAAGGCACCAACAAAGGAATTATTTTTAATAAAAATCAGAAATTAAATGAATTCATTTTTGCTTCTGAATTTTTAAGAGATGCAAAAGATATGCGCATGCTTGAAGAGAAAGGCATTGTAGATAATGACAGGAACATGGAACAGATCATGCGTGATGGCGGAGCAAATCTTGTAATGGGTGATGGGGATAAAACAGAATAAAGGTTTTTTGCCACGCCCGCCTGGCTGAAACGATACAGACAGGGATTTCCACAGATTAAGAAGAAGCTGGTTCATGACCATTAAATTTCTCTTATTTCTATTTTCCTTAATTGATATAAATAGCTCCCTTATAAAACTTGTTCTTCACCTTCGGAGAAGGGTTGGGATGGGCCTTTTTGCCGCTGATTACACTGATTTTAAGGATTATTTTTCCTTGCGAAAATACCTTCTGGATTTTACAAAATTTCATGAATTGGGATGAGTTATTGTCCTTCCCCGCCTCCGGCGGGAAGCCCGCCTGTATGACGGTCAGGATGGGGCCTTATGAAAACCTTCTTTTTATCAACTGATCAAATTGTTTTACTACTGGCTCGTTGTCCAGCCATCCTATTTTGACTTTGAGCTCTCTTCTTATCCAGAACTCCGCCTCAGCATAGATGGAAAAGTTTTGGATGGTTTTTATGCTTCTTTCATACATGGATTCATCCCCTCTGAATAATTCATTAATAAATAGAAAACGATCGTTTACGCCGATAGCTTTTTTCAAGTCCTTAATAGGAGCCGACGTCAGCGATTGCGAAAGTTCGATTTTGGATTCTTTAAGCCGGTCATTTAATGATTGGGGATATTCGAACTGCAAATCATTAACTAATGAAGTTTTTTTATTTACAGGGTCCTGGTGTGCAAGGGTTGGTACATCGTCAATAGGATTAAATAATAAGGAGGAAGTATTGTGCGAACTTCTTGCATTTACTGTCTCAGCATCTTTTTTCATTTGCTTTAATTCTTCTTCTACAGCCTTCTCATCTATTTGTAAAACCTCTATAATCTTTTCTTCTGAACCTTCTTCTGTAGTGATGGCTTTTATTGACAAATCATACATTACAGGCATAACTACAGAGACTTTATCATACATTGAACCAGATTTTTTTTCAAGCCCATGCAATAATTCAGCTTGTAAAATATGTACCGTTTGCAGCATCACTTCGGCAGATGACTTATCATCAAGTTGCTTTTGTAATTTTTGCAGGAGAGTGAACACTCTGTTCATAAGAAAAATAAAGAGTTATTGGAAAAATCAGGATTATTTTTGTTTTTGATTTAACGAAAAATCAATTTTAACCTTGCAATCACGGCTAAGTTACAAATTGAATTTATAATTAAATACAATTAAATACAAAATGTTTATAGAACCTAATTTCGCAGGTGAAAGACGCGGCTGGATAGAGGTTATTTGCGGCAGCATGTTTAGTGGAAAAACAGAAGAATTGATCCGGCGATTGAAAAGAGTAAAAATCGCCCATTTAAAAGCTGAAATATTCAAGCCATCTTTTGATACCCGTTTCGACGGACAAAAAATAGTAAGTCATGATGAAAATAAAATACAATCTACCCCGGTTGATAACTCGCAAACTATTTTACTTCTTTCTCAGGGGGTGGATGTAGTAGGGATTGATGAGGCACAATTTTTTGATGACCAGATTACAGTAGTCTGTGAGACCCTTGCTTTAAGAGGAGTCAGGGTAATTGTTGCCGGATTGGATATGGATTATCGGGGACGGCCCTTTGGCCAGATGCCTGATCTTCTGGCGGTAGCAGATTATATTACCAAACTTCATGCTATTTGTGTGATATGCGGCAATATCGCGAACGTAAGCTATCGGAAAGTAAAAACAGAAGGCCAGGTATTGTTAGGCGAAAAAGATATTTATGAACCAAGATGCAGAATCTGTGCGGCGTTGAAGGAATGAGGAAATGATGGGTTGATTAGTTAATTGGTTTATTAGTTAATTGGTTGATTAGTCTGTTAGTTAATCGTTTTATTAGTTAATTGGTTTATTAGTTATTCATCACCTGTTAGAAGTTGACTATTGGTTTTTTGAAGTAAATTTGTATAAACACAAAAAGATGGAAAATGTATTAGAGAAAAAAATGTTCAATTACTTTTCCCAATTGAATGAACAGGAAAAAAAATCGTTGGTTCAAATGTTGAAAGTTTTTTTAAATGCGCGTTCAGAAAATGCAAAACGCATGAGCATTGAAGAATACAATATAGAATTAGACAACGCCATGGAAGAAGTAAAAAGAGGAGAAACTTATTCTCATGATGAAGTGGCAGAAATGTCAAAAAAGTGGTGATGGCTAAAAGAAAAGTGACCTGGACTAAACAGGCAACCCTTCAGTTTAATAAATGCATTGAATACATACGGCAGGAATCTGATCAGAACGCAGATAAAGTAAAAGAAAAAATACTGGATAAGATCAATGAATTATCGGATGATAGATTAGTACACCGAAAAGATCTTTACAAGAAAAATAATGATGGACATTATTTATATTTCGAAATTTTAAAATACCGTATCGTTTATTATGCAGAACCAAAAGAAGTTTTTATAATCCGAATCCGCCATACCAGTATGGAGCCAAATCAATATTAAACTCCTGATGTTTATTATTCATTGCATTTAAGTTTAAGAGGATCGGTATCCTGGCATGTAAACCCTGATAAATAATGTCAAAAATAATTACTCTTTTAAAGAAAGATTTCTTATTAGAACTGCGGCAACAACATACCTTTTTTGGTGTATTACTTTATGTAGCATCCACAATATTTGTTTTATTTCTTGCCATGGGCAAACCCGAAAGCACCGTTTACAATGGCTTATTCTGGATGATCCAATTATTTGTTTGCGTAACAGCGGTGGCTAAAAGTTTTTTGCAGGAAAGCAGTGGACGTATGCTTTATTTTTATTCCATAGCCAGCCCTGTGCAGTTTATTGTTGCCAAGTTGATATACAGTTCTGTAGTAATGCTCTTAATGGTCTTTGCAGGCATCCTATTATTCAGAATATTATTGGGAGATCCGATAATGAATGAACTCCAATTTATTGGAATCGCTTTTTTTGGAGGCTTGAGTTTAAGCCTTGTTTTTACGTTAATGTCTGCAATTGCAGCTAAGGCCCATCAGAACGCTGCTATTATGGCCATACTGGGTTTTCCTTTGATTATACCCCAACTTTTACTTTTGATGAGATTATCCAAATCAGCATTTGGTGAAGTTTTTAGAGAGGGGGCGCTTTTGCAGATATCTCTCTTATTAGTGGGATTGGATGTCCTTGTGATCGTTTTAGCTGTAATACTATTCCCTTTTTTATGGAAAGATTGAATAGTATTTGTTGGTGACAGAAGATTATCGAAAAATGATAATATGCACTAAGAAGATAAACAATTAAGAAATTGACAATGATATTATCCTTAATTTTGTTTATCAAAAATAGGTTATGAAATTAAAATGGTGGAAGATAGTGTGTATGGTTTTTATGTTTTTTGCCTTTACTGCCGGATTTCTGATTCATGTTCCTTACGTTGGAAACCTTTATGAAAGTATTCGTAATTTTTTCTTTCATGTCCCTATGTGGTTCGGACAAATGGGACTGCTCACCTTATCCCTTGCTTATTCCATAGCCTACCTTCGCACACAGAATCTTAAATATGATATTTATGCCGGTGAATTTGCAAAAACAGGAATCGTTTTTGGTGTCCTTGGGTTACTCACAGGTGCAATATGGGCCAAATATACCTGGGGTGAATTTTGGAGCAACGATCCGAAGCAAATGGCGGCTGCCATTGCTGTATTGATATACCTTGCTTACATAGTGCTGCGGGGATCCATGACAGATATGGATAAAAGAGCTCGTGTATCTTCCGTTTACAATATTTTCGCCTACTTCATTTATATACCTCTTATCATGATATTGCCTCGACTGGTACAATCACTTCATCCAGGAGGGATGGAAGGTGCAGAAGGCGGAGGTAATCCTGCGCTGGGAGGTGGCAGTCTTGATTCAACCATGCGGCTTGTTTTCTGGCCCGCAGTCATTGGCTGGTTACTCCTGGGAATCTGGATCAGCAATTTAAAAATAAGGTTAAGCCTGCTTGCCAACAAAAATTTAATTAATGAATAAGTTTTACTTCAAACGTTTATCCTTTACCGTTATATTGTCTTTCTTTAATTTATTTGTATGGGCACAGTCTGCTGTTGATTCTTCTGCGCAGACTATTGATTCCACTATGAGGAGCCACAACAAAATTTATGTAGTGATGGCGGTGTGTGTTGTAATACTAATAGTATTTTTTCTCTACCTTTTACGGATTGATCATAAAGTTTCTAAAAAAGAGAAGTCATTATAGATTGTTTAATCTTTGTTTATAAGGTGTTGGGTCTAAACTCTGAAAGACCGAAGATGAGTTGATAAGAAGATATCGGCACACACTAATTACTAGACCATTGAGAAAGAATTTTTTTATTCTAGCCGATAGGCTTAAGACTTATTTCTTATAAAATTAAAGATTATGTCAGAAAAAGTTTCTTATAGTTTTTTTGAAAATGTTGAAAAAAGTTTTGATAAAGCAGCTGTATTTACCCAATGGGATAAAGGTATTCTTCAACAGATCAAACAATGCAATAGCGTGTATCAAATGCGCTTTCCTATCAAAAGAGAGAGTGGTGAAATTGTAACGATAGAGGCATATAGGGTGCAGCATTCACACCATAAAACACCTTGTAAGGGAGGCATTCGATTTAGTAATGCTGTAAGCCAGGATGAGGTGATGGCTCTTTCTGCCCTAATGACTTATAAATGTGCCATCGTGAATGTTCCTTTCGGGGGTGCAAAAGGTGGTATTAAAATTATTCCAAGAGATTACACACCTTATGAACTTGAGAAGATCACACGCCGTTATACCGCGGAGTTAATTAAAAAGAATTTTATTGGCCCTGGGACCGATGTGCCTGCACCGGATTATGGTACGGGAGAAAGAGAAATGGCCTGGATACTAGATACTTATGTAGCCATGCATCCTGGTGAAATAGATGCTGTCGGTTGTGTAACAGGTAAGCCCGTTTCCCAGGGAGGTGTTCGTGGGCGCAGGGAAGCTACCGGCCTGGGAGTTTTTTATGGTTTATCGGAAGTGTGCAGTATGCCAACCTTAATGAATAAACTTGGGTTAGCTACCGGCGTTAAAGGAAAAAGAATATGTGTGCAAGGTTTAGGAAATGTGGGATATCATGCCGCTCTTTTCTTTCAACAGGCTGGCGCTTTGATAGTAGGTCTTGCTGAGTATGAGGGAGCCATTCAAAATGCTAATGGATTAGACGTGGAGCAGGTTTGGTTACATCGCAAGAAGACAAACTCTATACTAAATTTTCCAGGCGCTAAAAATTTCGAAAAAACCAGTGATGCACTCGAAATGGAATGTGATATTTTAATTCCCGCTGCTTTAGAGAATGTAATAAATGGAGAAAACGCTTCGCGCATAAAAGCCAAAATAATAGGTGAGGCAGCCAACGGCCCTCTTACCCCCGAAGCTGATGAAATATTAAATCCGAAAGGAGTACTCATAATACCTGACATGTATCTGAATGCTGGTGGAGTTACCGTTAGTTATTTTGAATGGTTAAAAAATTTAAGCCATGTGCGCTATGGCCGACTTGAAAAAAGATTTGCTGAAAACATGAACCATCATATCGTAAATCAGCTCGAAGGCCTTACTGGTAAAACAATAAGCTCGAATGAAAGGGATTTTATTTTACATGGCGCTGATGAGATAGATCTTGTAAGAAGTGGACTTGAAGAGACCATGATCGGAGCTACCCATGAAATAGTAGACATCTGGCAAAAAACGCCGGCCATTCCTGATATGAGAACTGCGGCCTATGTTTGTGCCATTAATAAAGTGGCTACTTCTTACGCAGAGTTGGGAATCTTCCCATAAAATCAATTAAGAAATTAGGATTTATGTGCCGTTAATGTGGCTCTACTCTTTCAAGACATCAGGAGCTAAACTCGATCGCTGTTTAACCAAAATCTTTTTATAGCCATTTTTAATTTATTCCTTACTTTTCCAGTTCTTAAAAAATAACCCAAATACAACTATGAGTTTATTTATTAGAAAACCAATGAGCACTTTGCTGGGAGAAGCATCGGATACCGGAAGCCAATCATTGAAACGCACATTGGGGCCTGTGTCATTGATTGCATTAGGTATCGGTGCCGTAATAGGTGCCGGATTATTCTCTATTACCGGGATGGCAGCAGCTAATTACGCAGGGCCTGGCATAATGATCTCATTCGTGATCGCTGCGGTGGGTTGCGCATTTGCAGGTTTATGCTACGCCGAATTTGCTTCCATGATACCTGTTGCAGGAAGTGCCTATACCTATTCTTATGCAACCATGGGAGAATTTATTGCCTGGATCATTGGATGGGATCTTGTATTGGAATATGCAGTGGGGTCTGCTACAGTAGCATCAAGTTGGTCTGGTTATTTTGGTGAATTATTCAAATCTTTTGGTGTAGCCCTGCCCCCTGAATTAATGATGACTCCATTCGATTCGGTGCAAATTGCAGGAGGAGACATGGTTCACGGTTTTTTAAATTTACCGGCCGTTTTCATTGTTGTCCTGATGTCCTTAGTTCTAATAAGAGGTACGAATGAATCTGCCTGGGTAAATGGAATTATAGTAATACTGAAAGTGTCCATTGTAATTGTTTTTGTAGTAATAGGCTTTAATTATATTCGTCCGGAAAATCTAAAACCATTAATTCCAAAGAATACAGGCACTTTTGGCAGCTTTGGCTGGTCGGGTATCATAAGGGCAGCCGCAGTTGTGTTCTTTGCCTATATTGGATTTGATGCTGTATCCACAGCAGCACAGGAAACTAAGAATCCAAAAAAGGCCATGCCCATCGGAATATTGGGTTCGTTGGCAATCTGCACAGTACTTTATATTTTCTTTGCTTATGTGATGACAGGCGTGGCGAACTATAAAATGTTTAATGTAGGTGGAAGCGCTGATCTTGCACCGGTTGCCATTGCTATTAAGCAGATGGGACCAATGGGGATAGACGGCATTGTAACACCGGCTTATCCGTGGATGAACACAGCAATAATGATAGCGATATTATTAGGCTATTCTTCTGTAATATTAGTCATGTTGTTGGGCCAAAGCCGTGTCTTTTACTCAATGAGCACAGATGGCTTACTTCCAAAAGTATTTTCGCAGATCCATCCTACTCATCGTACTCCTTACAAATCCAATTTGTTGTTTATGCTTTTTGTAAGCACTTTTGCCGCATTTGTTCCCGGCAGAATTGTAGGAGAGATGACAAGTATCGGAACTCTGTTTGCTTTCATTCTGGTGTGTCTTGGTGTGCTGGTGATGCGTCGATACATGAAGGATGCTCCGCGTGCGTTCAGGGTACCGTTTGTTCCTTTAATCCCGATTTTAGGAGTTTTGGTTTGCCTTGGTATGATGGTGTTTTTGCCTTTTGATACCTGGATTCGCTTAATAGTATGGATGATCATAGGCCTTGATGTATATATGGGTTATGGTATGAAAAAAAGTCACCTGAATAAAGGGTTGTTTGATGCAAAGGCTTATAAAATTGTAGATAGGTGCGGCATTGCCCTATCAGTATTATTGATAGGCCTTGCTTTTGCCCATCATTATTCTTCTAATATCCAGGATTTTGCACTGTATTATTTTTCACTGGTTTTTGGATTTATTCATTTAATCGTTTTCAGCCTTAAATCTGGAGGTAAAGCGAAACTTACTTCATGATTTTTCAAATGAGTGTACGATTAGAAAGCCCTTTTTAATCCATTGTATTCTGCTGACAAAAAGAAAAGAGAATCCTATTGTTCTCTTAGTAGCCTAAATGAAGTTTGTAAAAATTATGATTGCAGCAAAATGGTAGACCAGTTCAGTGCGAAAGGAGATGATTTTATAAAAGTAGATTGGATTTAAATATTAATATCATAAAGATGAATAAATCTACTACCTCCGAAATCAGGGATCGGTTTGATAAAGACGTAGAAAGGTTCTCCAACCTGGAAACGGGACAAACGTCCACTATAGACGCAAATGTATCTTTAGAATTGCTCACAGAGGCTGCTAAAAGGATTAAGCCGGATTCTGTGCATTTATTGGACATAGGATGCGGTGCCGGAAATTACACTCTAAAGATGTTATCCAAAATGCCGGGCCTCCACTGCACGTTGATAGATTTGAGTCAACCAATGTTGGATAAAGCATTTACAAGAGTTTCAGAAGTAGCGCATGATGATGTTAGAATTATACATGGCGATATTCGTGAAATTGATTTGACCGAAAACCATTATGACATAATCTTAGCAGGAGCTGTTTTACATCATTTGAGAGATAATGCTGACTGGGAGTTTGTGTTTCGCAAACTTTTTAAAGTGCTCACGACCGGAGGATGCCTTATGATCTCCGATCTGGTTAAGCAGGAGACAGAGGTATTGAATAATCTTATTTGGGAGAGATATGGGGACTATTTGGAAATGAGCGGTGGGGCCGTGTATAAGTCTAAAGTACTAGACTATATAGAAAAGGAAGATTCGCCACGATCATTAAATTATCAATTTGATTTGATGAAAAAAGTCGGCTTTACAAGTGTTGAAATATTGCACAAGAATATTTGTTTCGCTGCCTATTTAGGAATTAAATAAAATTCGCTGTATTATGCTACTTCATTAAATAAAAGCTAACTGGCAAAAATATTCGGCGAAGTAAATAACGCCTCCTAATGTCCAATAATCTTTCTGTACAGGTATTAATTTCCGCTGTATATTTTTATACTTAGAGATAAGTTGTTCAATGTGCTCTATCACGAATTCATCCCATAAGAATAGAGTCTGATGATTTAAATACACTAAATAAAAAAAGAAGGTATATCAGATGGTCATGGAGAAAAGGTCCATTGCTCCCGGTACTATATTATAAAGCAGAATTTCCCCATATAAGTGGACTGCAGCAATTACTTTATATATTTTCCATAAGAAATGATTCAGGAGAAAATATTTCTAAATTGAAAAGTTGTAAAGCAATAAAACTACCCACGCATAAACCAAAGAAGGAGAATCATTCTGATATGCTCTCTTTTGGTGCATAGCTTTCCCAGGTGATATTGTGACCCTATTAAAAGTATTGCAGATATTTACATTTATGAAACCGGCATCTGTCAGCGAGATTAAAAAGGATTTAGAAAAAAGTAGTCATAGGGAATTACTGGATTACTGTATCAGGTTAATAAAATTTAAAAAAGAAAATAAAGAGTTGATTGCTTTCATGCTCTTTGAAAGTGATGATATTGCAGGTTATTTAGAAAGGATAAAGCAAGAAACGAATGTCTTATTTTCCGAAATAAATCAATCCAACATTTATTTCATTAAAAAAAGCATACGTAAAATTCTAAGAAATTTAAATAAGCAGATTCGTTTTACGCTGTCAAGCCAGGTAGAGGCAGAATTATTAATTCATTTTTGCATTTGCTTTGAAGATTATTCGATTCCGGTAAACCAAAGCCGACAGTTATCGAATCTATATGAGGCTCAACTAAAGCGAATTGAAAAGGCTCTATCCATGTTGCACCCTGATTTGCAATTTGATCTCACACGGCAATTAAATAAAAATTCCCAGTAGTTATTTTTATTTTCCGATTTTTTTTTTAATTTTATGATTCATCAAACAAAAAGGAGGTATTCATGTTATCTACAGATAAGTCATGGATACTTTGTTTACGTTCGTGAGCAAAGTTCCATAAAAATAATCTGAAGCGCTAACAACGCACACAAGCCATCAGCCATTAAGCCGATGGCTTTGTTGTTTATGAATGCAAACGCTAAAGAAATACTTTCAGTAGATGGGTTACTTTTTTATTTTAATGGTATAATAGGAGGAACGCTACTCAAAAGAATTAAAAACAAAGGTGAGGGTTTTGCCTTGCCGGAATTTTTAATAACAAGCAATCGTTAAAGCCTTTCTGTTCTCAGAGAGGCTTTTGCATATCCTAATTATAGAATTTAAATAGATTGCCGGGTGAGGCTTTTTTAAAATTAATTAGAAAGTAATTAGTATTAATAAGAGCAATTACTTATTTTTAACTACAAATAAATTTTATAACTTAAAACATTCGTTATGCAACTTAAAAAGATTATTCCCGTTTTACTAATGTCATTATTTATCGCATTAGTTACCCCAGTTCTTGCTCTTGAAACGCCGGTTAATAAAGCTGAAGTTCCTAAAGAAGTGAGGGCGCAACAAATTGAAACAAGGCTGGTAGAAATCCGTAAAATGGACAAAGCAGATTTGATCTCCAGCGAAAAGAAGGAATTAAGAAAAGAAGTGAAGGAATTGAGAAAAGAGGCTCGAAATGGGGGAATCTATTTATCAGTAGGCGCTATAATAATCGTCATATTATTGCTTATCCTTTTATTATAAGAGAAATAGAATTGATAATATGTAAGTCCATTTAACAAGATGGGTGTACTTATTATTTGCCGGGCTAATATTGCCCGGCAAATTTTCACATTGGGCGGACCTCTCTGCCATCCGCTTTACAATTCAAGATTTATACCTCAATAATAATATGGAAGCAGCAGGCCTTACACTTTAAACAACTTGAATGTTGTTAAAAGCAACGGATTCTTTGAACAATTTCTTCTTAAAGAGTCCCCTTGATCATTTGTTGTAAAACATCCAATAACGAAGAGGGATAAATCCCGAACCAAAGAAGTAAGATAAATAGTAAGGCTAAAATCAATTTTAAGGGAAACGAATTATCACCAATCAATACAGAACCTTTTTCAGGTTTTTCAGAGACGGTTTCCAACGGGTTGGAAAACATAATGGCTACGACTCTCAAATAATAAAACAATCCAATAGCGCTGGACACTACCAGTATAATAACCAATGCCCATATACCCGCACCGGTTCCTGCAGTGAGCAGATAAAATTTTCCCATAAATCCAGCGGTGAGCGGGATACCTGCAAGAGATAATAAAACCACCGTAAAAAAGGCGGCGAGCCAGGGTTTGGACCAGAATAACCCACGATAATCTTCCACATTTATGGCTTCACCATTGTTATCTGAAAGATAGATAACAGTACCAAAGGCACCGAGCATACTTACGAAATAAACTACCAGGTAAAAAGCTGAAGCATGCACACTCATTTGATT
>JBDTJI010000147.1:0-2397 GCA_039935935.1 Ginsengibacter sp.
TAATTATAACTAATCTGCAATCCATGAAATACTTTTTTCTTTTTTCAATTGCTATTACCTTTCATTCATGCATATCAAAAAATGCTGTATCAAAAAAAATGGATTTTGCTCATAACCAGGTAATCGCGCATCGGGGTGCATGGAAGAATACAGGCGATCCTGAAAATTCTTTGGCATCGCTGAAGGCAGCGATAGCATTAGGTTGTGCCGGCTCTGAAACTGATATTCACATGACTTCTGATAGCGCTTTGATCATTAACCATGATCCTGTTTGGGCGGGATTGCACGTTCAAGAAAGCACTTTAGAGGAACTACGAAAAACTCCCTTATCCAATGGTGAGCCATTACCCTTGCTTAAAGATTTTCTTACCACCATTAAACAGCAAAAGGCAACCAAATTAATTCTTGAAATAAAATCTTCCGAAAAAGGAAGAGAATGGGCCGATGCCACCGTACAAAAAGTAGTAAAGATGGTGCAGCAGATGCAGGTGCGGCCATGGATCGTCTATATCAGTTTTGATTATAAAATGTTACAGGAAGTTTTAAGGCTCGAGCCGTCAGCAAATGTGCAATACCTGAATGGAGACAAGACACCGGAACAATTGAAAAAAGACGGTATTAGGGGAGCTGATTATCATTATTCTGTTTTCAAACGGCACCCGGAATGGATTCAATCGGCCAAAGAAAATAATATCGATTTGAATGCATGGACGGTAAATGATGCTAAAGACATGGATTGGCTTTTGGCAAATGATTTCAATTTTATTACTACCAATGAACCTGAGTTATTATTCAAAGAGATTAAAAGATCGCCCGTGGCCAGCGGTTGGATATTAAAATGGAGCGATGAATTTAATTACAAAGGATTGCCCGATACTTCCAAATGGAATTTTGATGTGGGTGGTAATGGCTGGGGCAACAATGAAAAACAATATTATACCGATGCAGACACTGCCAATGCCATTGTAAAGAATGGCGTCCTCTCTATCATTGCCCGGAAAGAAAAAAGAGACAATAAAGAATATACTTCAGCCAGGCTGGTAACCAAGAGAAACGCTACATGGAAGTATGGCCGCATTGAGATAAGCGCTAAACTGCCACCCGGCCGTGGATTGTGGCCCGCAGCATGGATGCTGTGTGATAATATTGACAATGTACCCTGGCCCGAATGTGGAGAGATTGATATTATGGAGCATGTAGGTTTCAAGAAGGATACTGTTTTCGGCACGGTTCACACAGGAGCCTACAACCACATCAAAGGAACGCAAAGAGGGAAAGATATTCAGATAGAAAATCCATATACTCAATTTCACACTTTCGCCATTGAGTGGACACCTGAAAAAATTGATTTCCTGATGGACGATATACTATATAATCGTTTTGCTAACGAACATAAAACGTCCGCAGAGTGGCCATTTGATCAGCCTTTCTATCTTCTTTTAAACATGGCGGTAGGCGGCAATCTGGGTGGTCAAAAAGGAATTGACGATTCTGTTTTTCCCGCTGCTTATCAGATAGATTTCGTAAGAGTTTACCAAAAGGATTGATCTGCTGCCGTTAAATGAACTAATAATATTTTGATGTGCTGATATACCAGGTATTCCCTCATCTATGTTTTTGTTGAGATAAACATAATTTGATTTCGGATAATTCCCTGTCGTCCATAGCCCTGAATATTGTACTCTACACAAAATTTTACAAGGAACCGAATGAAATATTTTACCGGCTAAAATTGCTGATTTCAATTTTTCTTTCAGCTCCATAGGAGCGAGATGTAAGTAGTATAAAATAAACGTTATGTTTTCTTTTAGCTCCGTAGGAGCGACATGTTAATACTGTGCAATACAACTATTGTTTAAACAAAAAATAAATATATTTACAGATTTAAGCGCATTGGTCGTAATGACCTGAATTATAAACTAACCTGTAAAAAATTCACCAGTGTTTTATTGAGGAAAAATTAAGGTTCTCAATAATTAAAGAGTCTGGATATTTGATAGAAACATTGCGGTAAAGCGGTGGGATGGCCGTACAAACGCGCGGAGCGATCGGGTTGTCCTTGTCCCGATAACTATCGGGATTGTTTCTTTTTTGTTCAAAAAAGAAAAAGAATCAGAAGAGCGATTGAGTTTAATATAAAAAGATACTACGAATTCACGACCTAAACCCTTGATTCTATTGATTTAATATAAATTTTGATACTACTGATTTTTATTACATGCCGCTCCTACGGAGCCTTCCGTACTACCATATTCTTTTGTATTTCTACAAATATGCCGCTCCTATGGAGCTTTATGTTACTACTGAAATTCTCTTTTAGAACATCGTTCTATACGTCACTATCAAAATTGGCCATCAGCACATCGAAATATTAGATAGCCTTAAAATGGTGTAAAT
>JBDTJI010000148.1:0-8375 GCA_039935935.1 Ginsengibacter sp.
ATTTCTCGAAACTCTCTATAAATTTACTTGGGCGTTTAGGCGTTATCTTTGGAATCATGGCTGAGTTCAATTATAACGATAGCATCAATCTTCTTAGAAAACTTACTATAAGAAGAGCGTGGAACGCCTGCAAGGTAGTTTCAAGTTACCATCTTACAAGAATTTTAAAAAGGCCTATCCAATGGGGCTTGCCAATGTCTATTTCATTTGAACCTACTACTTCGTGTAATCTTAAATGTCCCGAATGCCCAAGTGGCCTCAGACAATTTACGAGACCCCGTGGAATGCTTAAAAAAGAATTTTTTTCAAAAACAATTGATGACATCTATAAAGATATTTTATACCTGATCTTTTACTTTCAGGGAGAACCCTATCTCAACAAGAATTTTTTAGAGATGGTGTCTTATGCATCATCCAAAGGCTTATATACAGCCACTTCTACTAATGCGCATTTTCTTACAGACGAGATGGCTAAAAAGACCGTGGAGAGCGGTTTGGACAGGCTAATTATCTCCATTGACGGTACTACACAAGAGGTGTACGAGCAATATCGAAGGGAGGGAACTTTAGAAAAAGTAATTGAAGGAGCTAGAAATATTGTGAAGTGGAAGAAAGAATTAAAAAGTAAGACTCCATTTGTTTTCTTCCAGTTCCTTGTAGTAAAACCCAATGAACACCAGATCGAAGACGTGAAAAAACTCGCTGTGGAAGTGGGGGTAGATGAAGTACGATTTAAAACTGCACAAATTTATGATTACGAAAATGATCCTAACCAATTAATTCCAGGCATCAATAAATTCAGCCGGTATAAGATCAATAAGGAGGGTAAACAGGTTCCCAAAAACAAAATGTCAAACCATTGCTGGAAACTTTGGAATGCCAATGTAATCACCTGGGATGGCGCGATAGTGCCTTGTTGTTTTGATAAGGATGCCCAACATCAAATGGGTGATTTAAAAGAACAAAGTTTCAGAGAAATATGGCATAATAAAAATTATAAAAAGTTCCGTAAAGACATTACTACCAGCCGCAAAAACATTGACATTTGTGCCAATTGTAGTGAGGGACTTTCTGTTTGGAAAAAATAGTTTTTACGGTAGCAGCGCTAAAAGCTTTAAAATATCTTACTATTCATCCGGGAGTATTGATAGCAGTCATCAGTAAGCGTTTCATCTTTTTTCTTAGTATTTTTATTTGATGAATAGTTTTAATAATCATTTACGTCAAATTATATTGTTAGCCATCATCATACTGATTGGCATATTAATTTTAAAAAGCTTTTTTATTTTTTTACCTGGAGTTTTAGGTTCTGTCACTCTTTATATTCTTAGTCGAAAATCATATTTTTATCTTGTTGAAAAAAAGAAATGGAGAAAGGGTTGGACAGCACTTCTTTATATCTTAGGATATACTGTTCTTATTGGTCTACCCGTTTACCTGGCGGTAGTGATGTTGCTTCCTAAGCTGACAGCCCTTTTCAACAATCCCGTTCAACTAATTGTAGCAGCTAAAAGTCTGTCACAACAAATTCAAAGCACCGTGGGAATTGAACTGATAAATGGAGATAATCTTCAGACAGCTACAAAAAATCTTGCCGGAAAACTTCCATCACTTTTGACAGGAACAGCCAATTTTATCACCAATCTGCTTTTAATGTTTTTTGTTTTGTATTACATGCTGGTACATGGCAGAGCAATGGAAAAATATTTGAACAATTTTATTCCTTTAAAAAATGTAAACCGAGAGAGACTGAGTTTAGAAACAGACATTATGATAAGGGCAAATGCAATTGGAATTCCTTTGCTGGCAATTATTCAGGGATTGATTGGTACTTTAGGTTATTTTATTTTTGGCGTACATCAATTTGGCGTTTGGGGTTTTCTCACCGGCGTTGTTTCTCTTATTCCCATTGTTGGCACCGGATTAATCTGGGTTCCTTTAACCATATATCTCCTTGCTTCCGGTAACACCTGGCAGGGCGTGGGTTTGGGGGTATATTCACTCGCGATACTTACTAATGTTGATTATGTAGCCCGAATTACGATTCTCCGTAAAATAGGCGATGTTCACCCGCTAATTACCATTTTTGGAGTAATTGTCGGCATTAGTATTTTTGGTTTTATAGGATTAGTCTTTGGCCCTTTACTTATCAGTTATTTTATCGTTTTGATAAAAATATATCGTAATGAATTTAACGACGTTTCTATAGAGTCGCCTGTTTATTCAGAGGAAGAAAAATAAGAGATTTTTTCTTAATCAAAAATTATGACATACATTTCACATTTATCAAAAGATAAAATATTAAAAAAAATAATTGACAGGCAAGCGCCTGTAATTTTGGAAAAAAGAAATAAAATTTATCTGCGTCTTTGCTCGTCGATATTAAGCCAGCAATTAAGTACCACGGTTGCACGGGTTTTATATGAAAGATTTTTGAGACTTTATAATGGTAAAGAACCAACCTTAAAAAAGATTCTAGCAACTTCGCCGGAAGTATTGCGAAGTATCGGTTTTTCAAATGCAAAAGCGTCTTACGTTCACAATGTTTGCAGGTTTTTTGTCCAACATAAAATCACTGATGCACAATTGCATAATATGGATGATGATGCAATAATTGAATGGATGACCCAAATAAAGGGCGTTGGAAAATGGACTGTAGAAATGATCCTGATGTTTACTCTGGAAAGAGAGGATATTTTTGCAATAGATGATCTGGGATTAAAACAAATGGTGATTAAACTATACCGCCTTAAAGAAACAGATAAGAAATTACTTCAGAAAAAGATAGAATTTATTTCTCTCAGATGGAGGCCATATCGTACCTATGCCTGCATGTATTTATGGAACTGGAAGGATGGTGTATAAGCTATTTTTTCTTTATTAAAGGATTATTGAGTCCATTGATAACATTATCAACTACCACAAAACCAGGAAGCTTTGAGAAGAATTGCGTAAGCGTTTTAAAGCCGTACGTACGCACATCAAAACTAGGGTCCAGTTTACGAAGATTTAAACCCATGGTAGAAATATACGCTTCGTTGCTTTCGTTTATACTCATGTCATAAGCCTTATCTATCAATTTTGTATTGATGTTTATCGTAGGTTTTGCTTTTTGTTTATTTACTTTTTCCTTCTTTTCTTCCGTTGTTTCTGTTTTAGGTTCCAGGTTTTCTACGTAGGTAAAAATTTCGCAGGATTTAACAAAGGCAGACGGAGTTTTTTTCTCTCCAATACCCATAACAAAAATTCCTTCTTCCCTGATTCTTTTTGCCAGTCCTGTGTAATCACTATCGCTGGACACAATACAAAAGCCATCTACCAAAGCAGCATGCAAAATATCCATTGCATCTATAATCAGGGCGCTATCAGTAGAATTCTTTCCCGTAGTGTATGAAAACTTTTGGATGGGATTAAATGCCATTTCGTTGAGAAGGCCTTTCCAGTGATTCATGTGTTGTGTCGTCCAGTCGCCATACACTCTTCTGATAGTGACCTTCCCATATTTAGACGCCTCTTCTAAAACAAGATCCATTATTTTTGATTGCGCATTATCTCCATCTACGAGTAATGCAATCTTTTGATTTTTTATTTCCATCATATTATTATTTACACGAAAATAGCATTAAAAACCTGTCCTGATAATTTTTTGAAATGTACCCTTTTTCAGTCCTTTTTAATGTGTGGCTGAAGGCTAATATGTGCATTTTTATTTCTTTTCATTGAATTGAATCTTTTATCTTTGGCATTAAACCCTTTATATGAAGTTTATCGTTTCCTCAACTCAATTATTAAAACACATACAGCAAATAAGCGGAGTGATCAGTGCCAATACAGTTTTACCTATACTTGAAGATTTTCTTTTTAATATAGAAAATAATAAGCTAACCATAGTGGCTACTGATCTGGAAACTGTTATGAAAATTCAAATGGATGTGGAGGCAAAAGACAGTGGCAAATTTTGTATTCCCGCTAAAATTCTTCTGGATTCTCTTAAAAATATTCCAGAGCAACCTCTCACTTTTAATATTGATAAGAATTACGGTGTAGAAATAACAAGTGATAATGGAAAATATAAAGTAATGGGTGAAAATCCTGATAATTTTCCAAAAGAACCCGAGGCTGATGAAGCCAACTCTTTTGCAATGCCGTCATCGGCAATGGTTACAGCAATTAACAAATGTATCTTCGCTACCAGTAATGATGAACTACGGCCTGCAATGACAGGAGTCTTTTTCGAACTTTCTAAAAATGATATTACTACTGTTGCTACTGACGCACATCGCCTCGTAAAATATTCACGCACAGACGTCGAATGCCCTGAGGACGCAAAATTTGTTGTACCCAAAAAACCTCTTAACCTGTTAAAAAATGTTTTACCCAATTCAGATTCTAAACTGGATATTTCTTACAGCAAGAATCATTTGTTTTTGAAACATGACAATACTGAATTGGTTTGCCGCCTGATTGATGCGCGTTTTCCTGATTATAAGGTAGTTATTCCAATAGACAACCCGTATAAACTTACCGTTAACAAAAATGATTTTCAGAATGCACTTCGCAGGGTAAGCGTGTTCAGTAACAAAAGTACCAACCAGGTTGCTATTACTATTTCAGGCAGTGAATTACAATTGGCCGCCCAGGATGTAGATTTCAGTTTTGAAGGAAATGAAAGAATGTCCTGCCAATATGATGGCGAAGACTTGCAAATAGCTTTTAATGCAAAATTTCTTATAGAACTTTTAGGAGCGGCAGATACTTCCGAAATCGTCATTGAATTAAGCACTCCTACCAAAGCTGGAATTATTAAGCCTACAGAAAAAAAAGAAAATGAAGAGCTGCTTATGTTGATAATGCCACTAATGTTAAACAATTAATTAATGGAACAATATCTGAAAACATAAAAACTGTAATAGGCAACCTGTCTCCTCCTATAAAGAAAAAACCTGATGAAAACCATTGCGCTAATTCCCGCCCGCTATGCCGCTACTCGTTTTCATGGAAAACTAATGCAACAGTTGGGTAATAAATCAATAATAAGACATACTTACGAAAACACTGTTTCTACTTTATTATTTAACCAGGTAATAGTAGTAACCGATAGCGATATCATTTTTAATGAAATCACGCAAAATGGAGGCCACTCAATAATGAGTGCTCAGCAGCATGAAAGCGGAAGTGATCGAATTGCCGAAGTCGCTTTGAATATGGATGTAGATATCATTGTGAATGTTCAGGGCGATGAACCCTTTGTTAATAAAAAAGCGCTTAGTGATTTGCTACAGGCTTTTAAAAATGATACCGATGAACAAACAGAAGTGGCTTCATTGATGTATCCTATATCGCTAGACGATGCCATTGACAATCCTAATCATGTAAAAGTCGTTGTAGATAAAAATTTGAATGCCTTATTATTTTCCCGCAGTGTAATTCCTTATCACCGTGATAAAAATATTTCTCCTGTTTATTATAAACACATTGGTATATATGCATACAGGAAAAAAGCCCTCATGAATTTTACAAAATGGAAAATAACCCCTCTGGAATCTGTTGAAAAATTAGAACAATTGCGGTATCTCGAAAATGGTGTGAAAATTAAAATGGTTCTTACTGACGAAGCTCCTGTATCAATTGATACTCCTGAAGACTATGCGCATGCCAAAAGATTTATATAAAATTTTAAGTTGTTCCGGTTATCTTTAATACAGTTTAGTCCTCTTAAATTTTGTATATATGTTTTTGTTTTCTCTCAGATCAATCATTGCTTTCTCTATATCTGCTTCTTTGATCATAATCGCGTGCAGTCCACAGGATAAGGTAGAAATAGAAAAATCTGCTTCAAGTTTTGACATCAAACAAGGCGAAGCCTCCATAATGCAGAGTAACCATAACTTTATGAAAGCATTTCAAAATGACGACTCTGTTGGTGTTGCCAATTGCTTTACAACGGATGCTAAATTGATGTGCAGCAATCGTCCGGCAATTGGTGGCAAAGAAAATATCCGACAGTACTTTTCAAAAATTATGAAAAGTGGTGTTGCAAAAATTGATCTTCATACTATTCAGATATCTGGTGACAGCAGCATCATTGCTGAAGAAGGAACTTATCAGTTTTCAGATAAAAAAGAACAACAAACCGATAAAGGAAAATACATTGTACTTTGGAAGCAGGAAGCTGGCAACTGGAAAATGTATCGGGATATGTGGACGACCGACCTTCCTTCTTCAGCTATACAGCCTAAGCAAATTAATCTTTCCAGGAAAAAATAGGCCTTTCTTTTCCATTTATTTTCTCTGATGTTGTTTTATTAAAATATTTTTTATGAGAAGAAAAAAGTATCTCTCTCTGATAAATCCTTTTGAAAAGCAAATTACTAAAAGAGTTCTGCAGGTTAATCCGACCATAGCGCCGTTAAGAAAGGAACCGGATAAAACTATAATAAGTGTTTATGAATATAATGCTGACCGAGTGAATTTAGAACAGGTTGAAAGGGTGGCCGATTGCCACAAATATCTCAGTACAACAGACGTATCATGGATCAACCTGGATGGATTAAGAAAAGCTGATATTGATCAAATCTGTACACTGTTCGGAATTCACCCCCTTATTGCAGAAGATATTTTTAGCTCCGGACAACGGCCAAAAATGGACGAATTAAACCAATTGCTTTTTTGCCTGTTAAACATGTTATATTTTAACGAGATAACAGGTTCGGTAGAAAGCGAACAGATCAGCATCATTTTGGGTTCCAATTTTGTTTTAAGTTTCCAGGAAGATCCAACACGGGATGTTTTTAATCCTCTGAGAGAAAAGATAAAAGTTGCAGGTAGCAAAGTTCGGCAGAGCAATAGCGACTATTTATTTTATTCTTTAATAGACATGATCGTTGATAGTTACTTTGTAATAATGGAACAACTGGGAGAGAAAATAGAAGACCTTGAGGAAGACATTGCTCAACGTCCGGATACCAGGACCCTTGCTAAGATCAACCTGCTTCGTAAGGAGATGATATTTTTAAAAAGAAATATCTCACCGGTACGTGAAATGATTAATGGAATCCTGCGGAGTGAAAGCCATCTTATAGAAGATAGAACCGAAAAATATTTTAAAGATATTTATGACCATATAGTTCAGGCAAATGAACTTGCTGAAAATTACAGGGATATGATGATTAACCTACAGGATCTTTATCTAAGCAACGTTAATCTGAAGATGAATGAAGTAATGAAAGTAATGGCCGTAGTTACATGCCTTCTCGCTCCTGCTACTGTAATTGGAGGAATATTCGGAATGAATTTCAATCGTATCCCTTGGCTTCATAACCCTTACGGATTTTTTATCGCCGTGGGACTAATGCTTATTATCCCGGTGTGGATGATTTGGATGTTTAAAAAACAAGGCTGGTTTTAATTATTAACAACGGTTCTAAAGCTCTCTGAAAAGTAAACTACTTCCTTTTAAAAATAGGTACAGTGCTGCATGGCTCGCCAAACATGATGCTCTTAGCAACAGGATATAAAATCTTTGTAATCTCTACATAAGCCGATTCAGAAATTTTCTTATCTCCACATCCCTTTACTACAACTCTCTTTCCTTCGAATTCAGTTGGGTCTATATTACCGATATTTTTTAGAAGCAAAGTATTAAGTAATTGATTTTCATCTCCAAAAACGATGTCTGCTGCAAAATCATTGAGATAAGAGACGGCTAACATATAAGCCCAAAGGGGAATAATCGCATCTGTACTACAACCTATAGCAACATTTTTATTTTCAAATTTTTTCCAATCTTCCATTTTCAAGTCTTCCCTATATTGTTTTTCTTTTAAAATTAAATCCATGAATAAATACTTTTTCAGGTCGAAAAAAACAATTTCTCCAGAAGGAAAATATTTTTCAAGATCAAGGGTTACAATTCCGCTTTGAGCTACTTTATTGGTAATTGTGTCTTCCATTTTTATTGGTAAAGCTACAAAAATGATCGTTGTGAACTTAATTATAAGAGGTATAAAAAAAGACCACCCTTGAGATAGTCTTTAAGTAAAAGTTGGTGATGATCTATTTAAAAAAATCTGCTTCTATTATCTTTAATGTCCGCAATTTGCTTTAGAGCGTTAAATGACTGTCCTGACGCGGATTGTATTTCCCGGTTAATCATTTCGTTATTTTGAAGTTTCAAAATCTCCGGAGAAGGAGCTGGCTTTGAGGATATACTGTTGACTTTGATTACAAAAACACCAGTATTTCCTGGGAATGCAGGAGATGGCTTAGACTGATAAGCTTTGTTAAATGCGGCACCAGCTACTTTGGGCTCATTGCCTATACCGTTTATTATTTGTGCATCAAAAGTGAGTGTAGAATCAGCACCACTTTCTAAA